>JABDBB010000031.1 GCA_013288845.1 Chlamydiota bacterium
TTTTTGTGTTTATAGACATTCAGAAATTCGTTTACACATTAGTCTCTAAGTTTTTGAAACCGCATCGACAAGTCGATGCAAGGGCAAAGCGGTGACAAGTCACCGCACTCCAAACGCTGCGCGAATTGAAATTCTCTTAAACAAATTGTCGCACTCCAAACGCTTAGTTAATTATTCCGTGCAACAAAATAGAGGGCAATACCGGTTATGATAAGCAGAGCTATAGCCCGGTACATTTTTTTGCTGTTTAAGAAAATATTCAAATTCCTCTCATTTTCTTTTTCCTGTATAGAAGGATTTTCAAGAAACTCTTTTCTGTTATTGCTATCGACTGTAATCGGAATTCGGGTGGAAAGAGAAAGAAGAGGGGCTATTTCCGGTTTGTAATCCGGAAGCTTTTCTCCTTCGATAATTTCTATAGGAAATACTTCGGAAAGAACACCCGCAATTTTTTGCTCGGCCCCTTCGCTGACGAAAATCATCTCTCCAAAACTGATCTCATAATTGCCTATAGCTCCCGGTTCAATCGTGTAGAGAACTTTTTCTGTATTTCCGTTCTTGGGAAATTTTTTTTCTGATCGCAATATCAAGGGTGACGGACCCACACCCAAATATTCCTGAAGGTTTTTTCTGAGTAACGCTTTATCGACAGTATATCCTTTCGGAGAGGTAAATACTCCTTCGATAGTAAAAGAATCATAGGAGGGTATTTGTGTTTTTGAAAAACTCATCGAACCGGAAAACTCCGGATTCTGTCCCCAACAATGTAAAGAGAGAACAAACGGATTTAAAAGAAAAATAAAAAATAAAAACGATCGTATCATCGGGATTTCCCCTTTCTTTTTTTAAAAAATATTCTCAATTTTTTTTCGTAAGAATCGTTTGAATTAATAAATAGGCAATCCGATTCCACCTTTCTCATAGACTCTCTTAAAGTTTGATTTTTCGTTACAAAATATTGCGAAACCCTTTCTTTTGCATTGGCCGCATCCACCAATCGCATCTCTCCTGTTTCTAAATCGCGCAGCATTACAGGATCGGAAAAAGGGAAAGATTGTTCACATTCATCCGTAATACAAAAAGAAATTACATCATGTTTTTTTGCCGTAAGAGCAAGTTCATGCATGGGAAGAGGAAAAAGGAAATCGGAAATAATAAAACAGATACATTTTTTTTTGCGAACGCCCCCTAAATAATCCAAAGCACATTTCAAATCAGAGCTTCGTGAGGTAGGTTTAAAATATAAAAGATCTCTTATTATCCTGAGGATATGCTTTACTCCCTTTCTTGGAGGTACATAGTGCTCGACCTTGTCGGTAAACAAAAGCAATCCTGTTTTATCATGATTTTTTACCGCCATAAATCCAAGAAGAGCGGAAATTTCCGTCATCATTTCTCTTTTAGTTTGCTTCTTGGATCCGAATTGCGAAGAACCGGAAATATCGACCAGCAACAATACCGAAAGTTCCCGCTCTTCTGAAAAATTTTTGACGAAAGTCCGATTCATTCGGGCCGTCACATTCCAATCGATAATGCGGCTGTCATCGCCTTCGATATATTCACGAATGTCCTGAAACTCCTGCCCTCTTCCCTTAAAAGCCGAGTGATAGACTCCGGTCATTGTCTCATCGGCAAGTTTTTTAGCTGTAATTTCGATTTTTCGAATTCGTCGGAAAATTTCAGGTCCCATTCACATCCCTTTTAAGGTATAGGAATTGCGGAAAGAATTTTGGAAATAACGGCATCTGCAGAAATATTTTCCGCTTCCGCTTCATAAGAAAGTTTCAGGCGA
Source organism: Chlamydiota bacterium (assembly GCA_013288845.1). Taxonomy (GTDB): domain Bacteria; phylum Chlamydiota; class Chlamydiia; order Chlamydiales; family Criblamydiaceae; genus JABDBB01. Next base: position 1,793 of record JABDBB010000031.1, read on the forward strand.
TGGCGTAGAACATCCGGAGCCATCTCGATGACATCTTGTGGAGTCACATACGCTCTTCTCTGTAAAAAAGCATGTCCCATAGCTGCACTTTTCAAAGCAATACAGGCTCTCGGAGAAGCTCCGTAAAGGAGAAGGCCGGCAATTTCCTCTACGTTGTATGCACCCGGATTGCGAGTGGCAAATACAATCTGCAGAATATAATCGATGATTTTTTCATCTACATAAATTCCGGCGATAATTTTTCTGATCGATAAAATATCGGCGGCATTCATTTTAGGTTCGACAAGAGGAACCGCACCGGTCACCGCCATCCTTTCTATGATCAATTTTTCCTCTTCCATAGTAGGATAATTGAGGACAACCTTCATCATAAATCGATCGGTTTGCGCTTCGGGTAGAGGATAAGTCCCCTCTTGTTCTATCGGATTTTGTGTAGCCAACACCATATAAGGACTGTCTACAAAAAAAGTTTCGCCTCCTATCGTCACCTGTTTTTCCTGCATGACTTCAAGAAGTGCCGACTGCACTTTCGGGGGAGCTCTGTTGATTTCATCTGCCAAAAGGATATTGGTAAAGATCGGACCTTTCTTAACGGTAAAAGAAGCCTCTTGCAGATTGTATATCGAAGTACCTATCAAATCGGCAGGCAAAAGATCGGGAGTAAACTGCACCCTTTTAAAATCGCACTGAATGACCTTTGCAAGGGTATTCACAGCCAACGTTTTAGCTAATCCGGGTAATCCCTCCAGAATAAGGTGACCTCCTGTAAAAAGACCGATCAACATCCGATCGATCATTTCGGATTGTCCTACGATGACTTTATGAATTTCCTTTCGAAGATCGGAAATTTTTTGAGAGACAGCTTCAATCACACGTGTTTGGCGATCTATATCGGGAATCATGAGAAACTCCTGTTTATCCGGCAAGTATCTACCGAATTTTTATCTTGCCATACCGGATCTTCTTCATCAATAGAGGGATTAAAAGAATAAAGAATTAATCAAATTTTTTTTCATTGACAGGCAACGTAATAGTGAATCGGGAACCTTCCCCTAATTTTGATTCGACTATAATTTTTCCGTTATGCTTTTCTATAATAGACTCTACAAGAGAAAGGCCTAATCCGGCACCGCCGAGTTTTTGGGAATGCGCTTTATTTACAGTAAAAAATCTATGAAATATATATTCCAACTCATTTTCAGGAATTCCTATTCCTTTATCTGCAATGGACACCGTCACGAATTTACTGTCCGATGTGATTGTCACATCGATTTCAGCCGGAGATTCCGAATATTTTGCAGCATTTTCCATGATGTTGACGAAAGCCAGCTCAAGTAATTTCGCATCGGCAGTCAGAAGATAAGACCCTGTTTCATCGTAATGCATATTGGCAATTGCTGTCGGATATGCCTCCGAAAGGATCGAAATACAGTCTTCAATGACATGTAATACATCGCATTGTTGAAATCTCGATTCCGATAAATGTTCAATATCGGAAAGAGTGAGGAGATCCTTGATTAAATTTGTCATCCTCTTACAATTGCGAACAATTTTTCCCGTGATATCCGTCATGACCTCAGGAGGAAGATCCGAATTATCATGAAGAGCTTCCGCAAATCCCCGAATAATGGTGATGGGAGTTTTCAACTCATGTGAAGCATTGGCAATAAATTCTTTGCGCATTTCCATGGTTCGGTGATGGAATGTTTGGTCCTGCATGACCAATACCGCCCCTGTTTCTGCATTTTTAGGAGCCGCAATCAAATTGAAATAAAGACTTTTTCCCTCTCTCTCAACCGTCATGAAATCACTTAAAATTACATTTTGTGTCATGCACGAAAGGAGCATTTTCGAACAAAAAGGGAAAATAGTCTCTTCAAAATCCTTGCCGAGAATCGACACGGAATCGGTTCGTAAAAAACCCAAAGCCGCTTTATTTGCGTAGATAATTTTATTTTTCTCGTCAACAGAGACAATCCCTTCCATTAATGATTCCAAAATCGACAGTTTTTCGTTTCTCTCTTCAGTAATGATATCGATATGACTTTGAATTCTTTCAGAAAGAGAATTGAGGGTTTTGGCAAGACGTCCGAAATCATCATTCGGATTAGAAGTATGCACCTCTATCCGGGGCAACACCTGCACCTGCCCTTCCTGATAGGGACGTATTCCCTCGATAATTTTTTGGATGGGATTTGTCAAATGGTTGATGATAAACCAGGTCATGAACGTGAAAAGGAGCAAAATAGCGGTAGCAAGTCCCAAAAATCCCATCTCAAAATTTTGCGTAAAATCTGCAACATATTGATAAGGAACCGCAACACGCAACACATATATTTTTTGATTAAAATCAAAAGCTCTCGCCAAATAATACATTTTTTGTTCGGAGATATCAGAATACTCTTCGTGCGTTCCCGTCCCTCTCTCGTATGCCTGCACCACTTCCGGATGTTCTACAACATGTTCGGTACTGAATTTCGGACCTAATTTTCTCTTGGCATGCGAATCATACAGCACTTTTTTGGTATTGTCATAGACTCCGACCCGAAAAAAAACTTTATGTTTCATATTTTTTAAAGAAGAAATCATTCCGGCATCGTTCGGAGCATTCTGCAGAATTTCAATCAACTCATCCGCCCTTTCGACCATGCTCTTGGAGACAATGTCGTTAACCGTATGCGTTGCAAAAGGAAAAATTAAGGCAATAAACATCAAAAAAACAGCGATATAAGAAAGAAATATTTTCTGTCTGAAACTCAGCATAAAACGTAAACTACTTATTATAAATTAGAATCACTTAAATTATAAAATTCGGGCCTTCTAAATTCAATGATTTTTTGCAAATTTTGACGCAGGATTTCACTGCCCGGATGACTCTTCAATAATTCGATCGTCAAATCTCTTGCCCTATCCCATTTTTTATCCGCGTACGCCCTTCTTGCCAAAAATGATTTTGCCTCCGAAGAATTTTCTTCTATAGAAGTATAAAGAAGATTGGCTTTGACAAGCTCCCCTTCGGCAAGAGCAATACGCGCCATCAGTTCAGATCCTAAAAGACCGGAGCGAAGTAAAGGATGGTCCGCTATTATTTTTTTCGCCTCGCTGAATTTCTCCTCACTCAAATACAACAAACTCAACAACCGGCCCGCTTTCATTCCGATTTCACTCTGATCTGCCGTGAGACTTTCCACAATTGCCAAGGCAGATTCCGGCTCATCCTGTTCCAGTAAAATTTGTGCGGTGATCAGATTAAGTGCTGAAGTTTTTTTCTGCATCCCGGCAAATTCTAAAGCTTTTGTATCCCCTCGATTCACTCTGATCGCCTCTACATAGTCCTTCGCAAGCCAATCGGGATAGGTCTCGGGGATAGCAGTGCTATTCAATAAATCGAGCGCTACCTCATTCCATTTCGCTGCTAAAAAAGCGGCAGAAAAAGCAAAAGGGCCTTTCAATAATTCAGCCGTCTCTTCCGGAAGGGTGTAATCCGGATTTTCCGATCGGGCAATGACAAGTCGTTCTAACTCTTCAAAAAAAGGAGGGCTTTTTTCCGACGAAAAAAGGGTGGGATCGGAAATGAGGGAGCCGCTTTTTTTATAAGCAATAATATTTAAGAGGGCTGCTTCTAAATTAGCGGCATAAGAAACATCGCGGAACGGATTATTTTTCAGAAGATTTTCCGCTTCGGTCAGATTTTCTTTTTTAAGGGCGCCTATCAATTTTAACCAAAAAACTTCCTGTACATTTTCCAATATTTTTTTGTGTTCGGGAATCCGGACAAAAGAAGTTTCTCTCCAAAATACTCGTGACGGTAAATGCAATAAATATTCATTTGCAGATTGGAGCACTCCGGAGGGAACAGGGACAGATCTCCTGTCAAACGGAAAGGGTTTGATCACCTTTTCCCAAAAAAGTGCTTTCAACAAAAGAGGACCGGTTAATTCCCGGGAACGGATGCTCTCTTCATAAATTTGTATCGCCTGACTATACTCTTCTTTTTTTAAGAAAAAATCGCTCACATGCTCAGCCAAATGCGCATTTTCAGGCTCCCCTGCATAAGCTGCAATATAATCGGACAAAGCTTCCGACTCTTTCCCCATGCTTTCCCGCAATTTGGCTCTGTAGGCAAGAGCTTTTGTATTATCCGGATCGATCTCTAAAGCTTCCGACAGGATTTTATCTGCATTATCCGGTGCATCATATATTTGCAACATAGCAAGACTAATCAATCGATTGATCTCATCATTCCCTTCAAATTTCTCTTCATTTAACAAAGTGATCGCCTCGTCCCGCTTTCCCTGTAACACCAGGAAATCAGAATCGATCCGGACCCATTCGCTGCGATTGGATTCATTGCCCTTCAAATTTTGTCTTAAGCGTGTATATTCCTCGTTTTTTCCGGCCAACACAAGCTCTTCTGCAATAGCCAAAGAGGCCTCTTCATTTCCGTAAAATATCTCCGGACGAAAATTATAAAGATGCAGCAATTGTTTTCCTTCATGCGCCTCTACAGAAGCCCGGACAAAAAGATCCAGCCATCGCTCACCCCGGGCACTGTTTTCTTCCATCACGCCGCGGTATTTTTTTATAATTGTAATGGCCTCTTTCGGATTTCCTTCTTTTAAGAGAGCTACAGCTTGGCGATAATTTACTTCCGAATTTCCTGCTGCAGCGGCCTCTTCGATAGGAGAGATATGAGAAGGGTGCAAAATATTAATCGCAAACGCAATAGCTGCAACAATAAAAAGCATCACAATGACAATAACAACCAACCGTGACCGGTTCATAAAAAAACTCCTTTTTGCTTCGAAGGAATAAAATTCGTAAAAAAAACTATGATAATATACCGCTCATTAAGTCGGAATTCATTTTTACGATATCAGCGATTAAAGGTCACCGGTTTATGTCGGTCAAAAGAACGAATAGCCTCTTCCGTAGTTCCGAAAATATCAAAAATTTTATGCATGGACACCAATTCAAACATGGCACGAACACTTGCACTCATATTTGCTAATTTAAGATCGCCTCCCTGAGAATTCAAAGTCCGCAAAACCGCTAAAAAAGCTCCGAGTCCCGAACTGTCGATGAACTTCAATTTTCCCAAATCAAATACCACCTGCTTACTTTTATTATCCAAAATAAGATCGACAACTTTTTGTTTAAAATCAGGCGCATCTTTTGCATCCAAACTCTCTGAAACAGGGGTAATGACCAAAGCTTCTCCTTCCTTCTTGTGAACTAATTCCATAATCTCTTCTCCATAAAAATACTGTTTATAAATGCGTAGATGGTTCCATCCGTCTTTATTTTTTTTCCCGATATAGGCAACCTCATCGGATAAACTCCGGATGATGTGCCACCCGAATCCGCTCTCCCGATCCCCTTCAAGACTGGGCTCTATGATGGCAGCGGGATTAAAAGGATCACCCCGGTCAGAAATTTCAAAAATTACCCCTTTTATATGATAATCCACCTTAATAATAATTTTTTCTTTTGTATCATGCTTATAAGAATGCTCTACAAGATTTGAAAAAGCTTCGTTAACCACTAACTGCATTTGCGTCGTCAACATATTCCGATCGCCCGGAGCTTGTTTACACGCCTTCGCAACAAATTCTCTCACACTTTTTAACTCCGACAGATCGCCGGAAAACCGGGCTTCTATCGTATCCTCTTTACGCCTAGCCATCTTCTCGTCGGCTTTCATCACAATCAATGTCAGATCGTCATCAAAAATCTCCTTTTCAGCAAATCCGGTCACGGCCTCCTTGATTTTTTCCAACAACTCTTCCGCCGACAAATCAATAAACTCTGCAATGACATTTTTTAAACGTTCATACCCAAACAACTCATCACCGGGAGAGCGGGCTTCTGTAACTCCGTCGGAATAAAATACAAATGTATCTCCCTGACAAAAATAAATTTCCTTCGCCTCATACCGCTTTTTTTCCACCATTCCCAACGGATAATTATCGCCTATCAACTCCACACAATTTTTTTTAGATTTTCTATAATGAATAGGCGGGGGAGATCCGCAATTTACATAGTGAAAAATATGTTTATCGAAATCAAAACGTCCGTAAAAAAGACACACAAAATACTCTAAACGAATGAGCTTCAACGCAATCTCTTCGTGAACCCTCGCAATAATCTCCTCGGGAGAAAGGATATTTTCTTTCCAATGATGAAATTTATCGAAAACCTGCGAGGCAATAACGGGAGAAGCAAATCGGATCAAATGGGTCTTCACAGCTGTCCCCACCACGGCCGCAGGAACGCCCTTGCCCATCACATCCCCTATCACAATATCGAAAATCTCCGGAGCAGGACGATAAAAATCAAAAAAATCACCGTCAATTTCTTTAGAAGGCACCGTACACGCGGCCATAGTCACTCGGGAAACATCCTCAGGGACCTTTCCCAACAAAAGGGTTTCATGAATGATCGCCCCAAGAAGCAACTCTCTCCGTAAACCGGCATGCGCCTCCGCAAGTGCCTTATGCTTTTCCACTAACAGAATCTGGAGTCGCTGATTTTGTCTCATCAACCGGTACCGGATAATTCCGCTTCCGATGGTCTGACGCAATTGTATGTCATCCCAAGGTTTTGTCAAAAATTGACTGACATGCCCTCTGTTGATCGCCTCAATCGCCGTTTTTTCATCGCTGTTCCCCGTAAGGATAATCCTGATCGCCTCGGGCTGTAACTCCACGGCATACTGCATCACCTCTATCCCTTTCATTCCGGGCATATTCTGATCGCATAAAATAAGGGCTACGGATCTCTCCTTCAAAATAGCAATGGCGTCTGATCCGTTGGTCGCCAAAATAGGATCATACCCTTCACGCCGAACAATATGCTCCAAAGCAAGCAACACCAGATCGTCATCATCTACAAGCAAAATAGCTTTTTCTTCCGAATCCGGAATGGGCAAACCGTTCTCAGGCAGATCTTTTATAGCGGACATACTGACCCTTATTTTTCGCTTTAAGAAGAAAAACACAAAACGTAAATGAATAATCTCTTCCTATAGAACTGCATCACATTTTTTCTTGTCAAGCAATGGTTTTAGGAGTAAAAAGAAAAGTAGAGAGAGGTTGTTTATTTTCATTCCCACCCCTATAACGCACCTATTGTATGTTATTTTATAACATACTGACTTACAATCACTTATAAAATATAGCAACACCTCTCCTACAAGATCACACCATAGACACGGAGGTTCTATGACCAATCCACCCGCATTCCCCCCTAGGCATGCTCTCCTACAGTCTCAAAAACAGACGCAACGAATGATCATGTCTCCCCAAATGCAACAGGCTATAAAATTTCTCCTGGTCCCCATCATGGAACTTTCTCAAGTCATCGATATGGAAATTGAAACCAACCCCATTTTAGAACGCTCGGAAGAACCGGACGAAGATTCGGAATACAAAGAAGAGGCCATCGAAGAATTCGGTGAGGAACCGGAAATTTCCGATAATAGAGAATTGGATTTCGAAAAGGAAAATTTCGATTTTATCGAACAAATAAATGAAGATTATAACGATTTTTTTCATGAAAATGACAACTACTCTCTCCGCACTAACGCTCCCAACGAAAAATTGCGCTCTTTTTTAGAAAACAGTCTCTCCTCCAAAGAATCCATAGGCTCATTTTTACATACGCAAGCGAAAGAAATTTTTACCGATCCCAATAAACTTGCTGCAGCGGAAATCATCATCGGCAGCATTATGCAAGACGGATTCTTCACTGAAAATTTAGAAGAACTGTCTCTTCTTACACACATCCCGTCGGAACTTCTACAAACAGTCCTGGAAGAAATGCGCAGCACATTTGATCCTCCGGGAATCGGAGCGGCCGATTGCAAAGAATGTCTCCTTCTACAACTTGAAAGGAAAAACAAAACCGACTCCCTCGCCTACAGAATTATCGCACTGCATTTTAAAAATCTGCTCGAAAATAAAATAGGGATCATCGCCGCTTCACTACACAAAACACCAAAAGAAATTATCGCTGCAGTATCCGAAGAGATCTCCTGCTTAGACCTACATCCCGGCGCTTCTCTCGATAACGGCATGATACAACCGATCATTCCCGATCTCTTTATTTTCCTCAATGAACGCGATGTTTTAGAAGCGTCTGTCTCAAAAGAATTCATCCCCTCTTTTAAAATAAATAAAAAATATTTAAAAATGATCAACGATCCCTCAATCCAAGGGGAAACCAAAGAGTTCATCAAACAAAAAATCACCTCCGCTAAATGGCTCATGAAAAGTCTCCTCCAAAGAAACGATACTCTTCAAAGACTGGGTGAACTCCTTATCCTCATGCAAAATGATTTCCTTGCAAAACCGAACGGAAGGCTGATTCCGATGTCCATGAAATCATTTGCCGAAAAACTGTCTCTCCACGAATCCACCATCGCTCGCGCAGTCACAAATAAATACCTGGCATGCGATAGGGGAATATTCCCCTTGCGATACTTTTTTACCGCCGCTCTAAGCTGTGACGACGGTCCGGAAATGTCCTCAAAATCGGTAAAAGAAATGATAGGCGATATGATCAGAGAAGAAAATAGCCGCAAACCTCTTTCCGACGAAGCTCTCTCTCTCCTACTCAAAAACAAAGGTGTCTCCTGCGCCAGAAGAACGGTAGCAAAATACCGGAACCAGCTCAAAATGGGAAATGCCCGGCAAAGAAAAAAATTTACCTAATAGAGAATATATAGTCTTCTTGATCAAATATTCCATTTTCTATATCCCTATAAAGAGTGTTTTTCAAAAAAATCTACCGTCGGGGAGAAGATCATATGAATCAAATAAAAAATGCACTAAAAGATAACCTCTGCGAAATCTATGTGGGCTTAGAAAAACAAAAATTCGAACTCATCCCCTCTCCCATAGGCAAAAGAATCTATTTTTCAGAAGCAGGCATCGGCATCATATGCACTCTTTTTTTTCGTATCTTCAATTTTTTTATGGGACCGGATTTCCAAATAAATAAAATGAAACAAGCCCTCGCCTCTACAGAAAGCTTCTTCAGCTCCTCTCTAAAAGAAGCAGTCTCCTCTATCGATCAATTCGAAAAAGCTCTCGTAAATAAAATTGAAATGCAAAAAAAAGCCGGGAAAAAAGAATATAAAAAATTGAGTTGGAATATCACCGACTGGAATAACGGAACCAAATACTTCACCTCCGATACCTCCTCAAAAAAAGAAATGCTCCATAAACTTTTCAACCGATTTTATCCCGGCAAAGATTGCGCTCTCTCTGTACCGAAAGAAATTTCCAAAAAATTTAAAAAAATACAGAGAATTATCGACCTGGAAACCTGCTTAGAAACTCCCGCCCCTTTTTCAAGCCTCCGCAAACTGGCCGAACAAAAAGAACTCTCTGCCGAAGATGAAAAAATTATCGATACATGGATCACAACAGCAACCGAAAAAAAATCAAAAATCAATGTAGCCAAATTTCACCAAGGTCTGGCATGCCTCATCACCCACATATCCGAAAAACACACAACTGCAGCCATGGTTCAACCGGACCTCGCCCGTCTCGAAACTGAACTGGCTCGAAGAAATTTGAAGATTTTTAATCAACCGGATCCGAAAGTTCACGCCTTACGGAAAGACCATAAACCGGGCTCCGAAGTGAAATGCAACGACAAAGTATATATTCTCGATAAAGAAATTCCCTCTAAAAAAACAAAAGATAACAACAATCAGGTATTTACACTCCAAAATGACCCCGACCATGTTCTGATCTTCGGAACTAATACAGCAATCCTTGCCACAAAAAAATTTGTCGCTGATGAAGTAGGCTCCTGCATGCAATCAGCCGAATGGAAAGAGGTCGATAAAAAAGGAGTCTGCGCCTTAGTCGAAAAACTCGGCACTCCTCTCTCCGAAATCAAATGGTCTGACAAAAAAAAAATATCCCCCGATGACATTAAAAATTTAGATCCGATCTGTAAACTAGTCGATTGGTGGATCGAACAAAATAAAACTCCCCGCAATTTAAATATCAATACCATCCGATTTTCTAAAGAAGGGGTCATAAAATCCACCATACCCATGCTGGCAGGCGAATTCAATTTTCCCGTCGTAGTAAATTTCTTTCAGCAATGTGCAAAAAATAATCCGGCTGCCTTTAAATATCTGATGAACAGATCAACCATACTGAAACAAATATATGTAAAATATTATAACCAAATTGTAGAAGAAACATTTAAAGAAAAGCCTTCCGATCCTGAAGATGTCGCCGCTTCACTTATGTTCAAAATTACCGATCCGAATATCATCTCAGAAGCCAAATGTCTTCGTAAAAATATCAAAAAATTACAAAAAAAAATCATGGCATCTCTCTTAAAAAAATACGAAATTGAAGACCCTCTTAAAATATCTGTTTCCTCAATAAAACACTTCCTACGTCTATACAGATTCGATCAGTCGATTTGTTTTATTTGGAACGACATGAAAAAAAGAATCATCAAAGAAATTGTCAGCGATTTCAAATTACAAAAAAAAGAATCCCAAAACATTACATAAGAAGAATTGAACTCGCGCAGCGTTTGGAGTGCGGTGACTCGTCACCGCTTTGGCCTCGCATCGACTTGTCGAGGCGGTTTAAGCGATGTTTTGTGTTTATAGATATTCAGAAATTCGTTCAAAGATTAGTCTCTAATTTTTTGAAAACGCATCGACAAGTCGATGCGAGGGCAAAGCGGTGACAAGTCACCGCACTCCAAACGCTGCGCGAGTTCAATTACCTCTTATATAATTAATTATTTACCTTTAAATTGTATTTGACGCATCATCAACCAACGCTATATCATAGGGCATAACAAAAAAATCGGAAAAAATCACAATGCCTGACACCAACTCCCATAACACACCGACACCCGGCCCTAACTTCGATCGACTTTTTCCAAAAGCAGAACGATACATTCAAAAAAAAATCCAAACTTTAGAAAGAAAAATCACCTTCCTTGAAGAAAAACTCCAATACTGCCTGACATGGGAACACACACAACTTAAAGCACAATTGCTCCTTACCAACATTGCCAATATCAAAAAAGGGATGAAAGAAATTACCGTCGAGGATTGGTCAAACGACTCTCCCTTGATCATTACGCTCGATCCGCGCCTCTCTCCCTCTGACAACATAGCCGCTATCTTTAAAGAGGCTAGAAAACAGAAAAAAGGAATCCCACATACAGAAAAACTGTTGGAAAGAGAAAAAATTGAATTAACCGCAATCATGCATCTTCTCTCCGAACTACAAACTCAAAAAACCGAAGAGGAATTGACAGAATTTTGTAAACAAAGGAGCATTCCCCTCGATACCCGACAAGCTCCCCCCAAACAAAAAAGCGAAGCTCCTCCGCTCCCCTATAAAAAATATATTTCCCCAACCGGATTCTCCATTTTAGTCGGAAAAAATGCTAAAGATAACGACAAACTCACCTTCACCCACGGCGCAGGCTCCGATCTTTGGCTGCATGCAAGCGGTTATGCAGGATCCCATGTCCTCATAAAAGCACAAAATAATAAGGAAATTGACGAAGAAACTATTCTTCAAGCCGGCAGACTCGCCCTAAAAAACAGCAAAAATAGGGGAAAAGAGGGAGAAATTGTGATCACAGAACAAAAATATGTAAAAAAAACCGGCGGGGATGCCCCGGGAAAAGTACACATTGCAAACTATAAAAGGAAATTCATCAAGCGGGACGACTGACTAAACCAAAAACCGGATTAATCTTCCTCTTTAAAACGATAGCCCACACCGCGAACAGTCTCGATATGCTTAAAATTCGGTCCGAGCTTTTTCCGTAGGGCTGCTATATGAACGTCAATGTTCCGATCCACAATAAATGCATCGTCATTCTGCACGTCATCCAGCAACTGATTGCGAGTCAAGACTTTACCACGATTCGTCAAAAGGCGTTTCAAAATTCCGAACTCCGAAAGCGTTAAAGGAACCGGCTCTTCCCCTTTTTTAATCTGGTAGCGCTCGACTTCCATCGTGAAAAATCCGAAATGCAATATTTTGGGAGCCTTCTCCTTGTCCTTTCCCCGTCTCATCACGGCTCGGACTCTGGAAAACAACACCTTAGGAGAAAAAGGTTTAGTCACATAATCATCAGCACCCAGCTCTAATCCGAGAACTACGTCAATCTCTTCGCTTTTTGCCGAAATCATAATGACCGGAATATTTTTGAGATCGTCATCATTCTTCATCTTGCGACAAACATCAAGCCCGCTCTGACCGGGAAGCATCAAATCCAAAATAACAAGGTCAGGCTTTTCTCTCTTAATAGCCAACAGGCCGTTCAAACCGTCGACTTCCACATGAAGCTTATATCCTGACATATCTGCCTGTAACTTAATCAATGCAGCGATATCTTCTTCATCTTCTATAAGGAGAATTGTAGGTTTTAACATAACTGATTCCTTGTCGTCTCGATTGCAAGCCCTAGGAGAGCTCTTATAATATAGACTTCTCTGATCCTTAATAAAACATTTCTATCATTTATTTTCACTAAGATTTTCAATCCGGAAAAGAGACAAACCCTCCTAAAAAACACGAAAAAAACTTAACTTATTAATATACAATTACTTAAATTATCACCCTTCTTATAGCTCTGAAATACTGCTCAATAACTCTGTTATTTTCCCTGAAGGCATTCTTTCATAAGGCGCGATATTTCTTTTCATTAATATTTTATAATATTCTTATCAAGAGCTTCTGAATATAGATTATTCATCTCTTTTGCTCTCTCCAACTCATCATCAATGGAATTAACTTTGTCTACTTTTTCTCTCCATTCATTTCTTATTTTTTTTATTGGGGCCGACGAACGTAACAAACGAGAGAGTTCTCTATTTTGCCATTCTCTTACTTCTCGTATTGAAGATATTAATACATCTCCTGCTTCATCAAGTGGCTCTACTAATGACTTAGTTGCAGAGTCTAAGATTTCTGTCCACAACGTGGAAAACTCTTTTTTCTCATAATTATCTTCTACTGGTAAGCCCCATACTTTAAGTGCTTTTTCCAGAAGAGCTTTATTTTCACTCACAATATTGACTTTAGAAGTATCTCCAAAAATATCCTGAGACTAAGCCAAATTCTTGAGTTGTTGGTCAATTCGTAATCTCACTTGTGGTCGATTCCATCGTCTCCCCCAAATGATGCTCGAATTATCTAACAGCTTAAGAATAGCATTCATCTTCTTTGCCTTTCCCACTTCAGAAATATTTTCCTCGTGAATACCCTCTATCTGTTTCTTAAGGGCAATTGCTTCCTTAGTATTTTTATTTTTGGGATTCTTTAGTTCACCAAGAAATTCCTCCTCTTGTTCTTCCATAGTTTGTATTATTAGGTTTTTTAATTCTTTTCCTGCTTTATCCTCTTTTATAGGTTCTTTTATCCTATCTAATATGTAGCCCCATTTTCTACTAAAGATCTCATCTCCATCCTGCAGTGATATTTTACGAAATTTATTTACTTCCTCTAAAGCTTTTTTATTTGTAAAATTTTGTTGTTGATTGACTTTAGGATTATCTATCGGAACATCCTCTTCTTCACTCTCAATATCTTCTTCCGATATCTCTTCACTCTTTTTCCAACCTATGTCTTCGTTTGATATATTAATTTCCTCATCCGAATTTTCTTCTGATATTGTTGGATTTTCTTTCAAATCGCTTGATTTAGGGAGATAAAAGTTGAAAAGCCTCTCGAACTCCTCTATTTCAGGATGTGTTAAAAGTAAAGGGTGTTTGATATGCCTGTCAGTTCCTACCCTCATTTCCGACGTTATATTTTTATCACTCATATTTTTGAGTGCTTCCGGATCTACTTTTTGTAAAAGTTTCACAGCTTTTTTAAGATCTTTTTCAACACTTTCATTCTTTGATTCCTCTTGTAGATTAACTATTTTTTTTTCTATCTTATTAATTTCCTGACTAATCTTAGAAACAACGTTACTTATATTTATATGAGCTTTTTCACGTTTTTTGACCGCTGTAAGAAGCATGTACAGTTTTAGTAATTTTTTATCTTTTGCCAAGTCAGAAACAGGTTCAGTATGCAATAATTTTTTAACTAATTCCAGATCAGATTTACTTAAATATTGCTTTATTTTTTGACTATACTCTTCCTTTATAAGTTTCGTATCAAAATTCACATACTTATCAAACAACTCACTATCGCTCTTTAAGCTTCTTTTTTCACCCTTTTTTGCTTTTACTTCTTCTTCATTGATGCGTTTTTCAAAGGCAATATTTCGTCCGCTCGGATCGAAAACTAACTTCATATAGTGGCTCACAGCAGCAGCTAAACGAGCATGAAAGAATTTTAAAGATAAAAGTAATTTTATTCCGCCTTTCCCTTTTTGCGGTAATAACACACCTGCAGCAACTCGTGTATCGGTTCCTTTTAGGGCAGTTTTTTGAGATAGATTATCCGGCGCAATATTTAAATTTTCCTCTGAGCTTGTTTCTGATGGTTGTGAGAAGTCATCCGGCTGATTCGTAACGTGATAATCTCGAAAATCCATAATCCTATCTCCTGTTAAAAATAATCCTATCTCCTGTTAAAAATGAAAACTAACCTTCGGTTAAGAAGAATTTAATACGCGCAGCGTTTGGAGTGCGCGTGACTTGTCACCGCTTTGCCCTCGACTCGATTTGTCGAGGCGCTTTTAAACGATATTTTGTGTTTAAACATGTATATCAGCATGATTTATAAAGATTTTTATGCCGGCCCTTCAGGCCTCTCCTTTCCTTACTAACCTAACCCGGGGGCCTCCGCTTCGCTGCGACCCGGGCTGTAACATATCGACCCTTCGGGCCTTAGTTAAACCATACAGGAAAATTACTACCAAGTGTCTTAGTATTAAACCATATAGGAAAATACAACTAGGCCCGAAGGGTCGACATGTTACAGCCCGGGTCGGAGGCCCGGGTAGCATATAAAAAAATATGGGGGTCTGAAAAGGCCCGGCATAAAATCTATAAACGCAAAATACCTTCTAAACCGCATTGACAAGTCAATGCGAGGGCAAAGCGGTGACAAGTCACCGCACTCCAAACGCTGCGCGAATTCAATACACAGGTCGTATTGCTATATTTCTTTTTCTGTCACATCTCTTTTTATTACATCATCAAAATAACGAGAGTTCAAAGCTTTATCAAATAATGCATGAATTTTTTTATGCGTATCAGGATCAGGATCAGATCGCATCAATTTTTGACGTAAATCCAGAGCCTGTTTCTTTATTTCCACAATATCATAATTAACGAAGGAAATTGCATCTAAATAGTCCAATTCTTTCATAACCAAGTGTTCCCGGGGAAAAGCGTCTTCGGGAGTTTCTTCCGTTTCTTTAAAAGTATTTATTAATTGTTCTCTAAATTTTTGCAATTTTGATTCACCAAATTTTTTAAAAGCATATTCTATAACATCTTGAGGAGAGCGATTAGCTAATTCGGGAGTAGTTCGCCAATAAGAAAATAAAATTCCTTGAGGAGGAGATAAATTACCCGACTGTAACTTGGGAACTACGGGCTTAGAAATTTCAGACTCAACTTCATCAGGTTGAGATTCTTCAACTTCATTCTCATTATTTGAAACTTCAGACTCAATATCCTCTTTAATTCCCGATTCATCATCTTCAAGAGATAATACAACACTACTCGAACTAATCGAAAATTCTTCAGGTAGGGATTGTTCAACTTCATTCTCTTTATTTTTCTTTGCAATTAGAGCGGCCATAAAATGCTCGGCTGTTTTATAACCCACAACTCCCATCACTCCGATAAAAGCAATCCCTAAACTGATTACAGGTAAAGCAATGGCACAAGCCAGCATAAAAGGGGAAGCTGCAAGAAAAACTTTTGAACGGGTAGAAAACAAGGGGGGGATTTCGTTGATTTTTCTTTCTACATGGGAGCTTTCAATTTTACTGTCCGAAATATTATGAATACCACCGGAAACCTCATTTTTAATAGATCCTGAATTCATAATTTACCTCTTTTAAAATTGCTGTTCCGATTCTCTAAGCTATAGAAGAACCCGTTGATATTTTAGCTGCCTGCTTAGCTAACACTATCGCAATACAGGTCATCAATAAAGGAAGCCCGACTATTCCGGCCAAACCGATTACAAAAGCCGCTGAAAGAACTGTTATGATAGGAATGAAAGTAGCGGATAGGATAAGCAAAGATGTGAGAGCAGATAAGGCACTTATTGCAGCCCCCCCTATAATCACCCCCAGACTCAGCTTATTACCCAAAGAAAGCTTTGGAGTATCGTTTAACTTATTTGCAATCGAAGAATGCTCAGGTGGTTGAGAGGAAGGAGTAGTTGGAGTGCCTGTTACTTTATTATCATTACCCATTATATTACCTCAAAACAGAAAGTTCATAAAATTTCGCGAAACCATTTTTTTAAATTACTATCGTTATCGGAAAGTCTGATTACCTGTTTTTTATAAATTTCCAATATTAATTTCTCTAATTCTCCATCAACCGTAACATCTTGATCTTTAATTTCTTGTAACTGTTTTCAGAGTAAAGAAATGTATTAATCGGGCTTCCGAAATCGCCGATTTTATTGTCCGAAATTTTATGAGTACCCCAAATTCCATTTTTAATAGATCCTGAACTCATACTTTTTATTTTTCAAAACTGATATTTTTTAAAGTGTTAAAAAACACTTTCACCAACCTCCGAAGATACACTCTCACATACAAGCCTGAAAGACCTAATCTTCAAGATTTTAATTACTTAAAACATTTCATCATTATTTTTTATGTGATTTCCTTCCAATGCTTCCATATACAAGTTATTCATCCGTTCTGCCCGTTGTATGATAGACTTTACCATAAAAATTTTACTTACTTCCGTGTTATATCTCCCCTCTATATTGTTTAGAAGACTCACTGATTGTTTTGCTATAACTTTTTCTAAAAGCTCTTGTACTTCCGATGAGGAAATATCTCCTTTTTTTAAAATATCTTCCCATTGCTCACAAAAAGCTTGTTTATTTATTACCTTAGTTTCTAGTTGGTGTAATGCATCATTTGCTATTGTGATAGTCTCTTCCTTTGAGAAGGATAAATCCTTTTTTTCCACTTCCGTTTCCTTTAAATAGTTGGATGTAAGAAGTTTAACCTCATCAATTTCACTGTTTGCTAAGTGTACAGAGTAGTCTTTACTCATCTGGATTCCGGATTTCATCTTGGTAATATTAGGATCATTCATAGCATTAAGTGCATTCGGAGCTACTTTTTTTAAAAGTCGCACAGCGTTTTCTAAATCCGTTTTTAATTGTTTTCTTTTGGATTCATCGATCTGATCATTAGCTAATTGTCTACTAATTTCAGGAACAATTTTTTGTATAGCTCCATAAGCATTTTTACGGGTTTCAGCAATTTTAAGAAGCAGATATAATTTTAATACCTCTTTCTGTTCCTCAAAATTTTTAGTTGGTAATACTACTGTAGGCATTGATGTTTCTTGCTGCTGAGGAGCTGTACGTTTGTGTATTAATGTAAGGCATAAAGCTGAATCAAGTTCACCTAAATACTTTTCTGAATAAGTTTGCATATCATTTTTAGCAATGACATTATTAATGAATCTTGTATGTTCAGCAAAAGTAGCTTTTTTACCCTCAGGATCAGCTTTTACAGCTTTATTGATTTCCCTTTTAAAAAAATTCTCTCTACCACTTCGATCAAATGCAACCCGCATATAACGGCTCATAGAGGCGCTTATACGAGCCGGAGCTGATTTTAAAGATGCAATAACTTCTTTTAATTTACCTCCTATCGAAGCAAGATTCGATTTTGTATCCGCCGGTTTTTCTGCTACAGCTTCCACCGGCTTTTCTTCTAGTAAAGGTCCTTCAGGAGGGGTAGTTAATCGATTTACTTCCTGGTTTTCTACGACGTCACTTTCGTGCAGTATTTTTTTTAGGCTATTTGGATCTACTGACATAATCTTATCTCCTATTAAATTGTATTAAAGTTTTTTATAATTTCCTGAACGGCTTTTTAAGTATTGGTAAGTTTCTCCCCATTCGGTTTTAAATTCGGGATGAGTGTCGATAATTTTTTTGGCATGATCGAGAGCAATTTCTGCGCCTGTTGTATCGCCGTTTGCAATGCAGTTATTAGCCCCGTGGATATACATGGCTACATATTCAGGGAAAAGTTGCTGTCCGATTTTACAAAGCTCAATAGCCTCATGATACTGCTTCAATTGGTTGCAGCATAAAATAGAACATATCCAAAATTCGGGAATATGCGGAGATAGAGCTGCAAGAAATCCGAAGAGAGCTCGTGCATCGTTATAATTTTTTTCTTGATAGAGCACTTCCCCAAGTTTATAGCAGGCTTGCAGACTTTCATCGCTTATTCCGCACATTTGCGCTATAGTAAAATCCGGCTCTTTCTTTTCGGGATTCCGGTTTTCCATAGATTCGAAATATTTGACCAAAGCTTTATCGGATTCTCTAAACTCTCTATTGACGACTTCCCATTCTGCAGCAGGTATATATTTAGGTAGGAGATCTCTTATGAGTAGAAGGGCCCGTTCGATACGATTTTCGGAGTCTTCGAGGCGGAATGCCTTCATGAGTTCGTCTTTTGTCTGCTTTTTTTGCAGTTGTTTACTTTTCAGAGGAGTCTCGATAAAAAGGGCATCCCCGTTCTCGGTTAGATACTTATCAACTTCTTCTTCGAGTAAATTATTAAAGTGTTCTTCCCATTTATTCAAATCCATTTTAATGCTCCCCTTATAAAGTAATTTTACTTAAGTCGTTTAAAATAAATTATTTACAGAAAAAACCGCTTAGAATTATCGTTTGAGAGATGAATGCGTTTTTCCTCTCCTGTCCTCTTTCTCTTTAATCTTTATTATAACAAAAAAAAATTAATTAATACCAAATAAATTCA
>JABDBB010000032.1 GCA_013288845.1 Chlamydiota bacterium
TGCAACAAACAATTAACAGATTTTATTTATTTAGAGGCTTTTATGAAAATAATGCGCTTAACTTTTATACTTAATGTTTTAAGTGTAATGTTGCTACTTTCCTCCTGTTCCAGACCGGGTGATCAGGTTTGGGATGACACCAAATCTTGCGGACGACATGTTAAAAGAGGCCTTTGCTCCTTAGGGGGAAAACAGGGCGAATCAAGACAGGTCCGATGCAGAGAAGAATTCATGCCCGCAAATGATGCTTGCCGATACGGAGATGATTTCATCCCTCTCATCGATAATGAACATCCGGCCGATCATGCAAATTTCTCCTACCGCCAACCGAAAGATGCTCCGGGAGATCCGGGAAGCGTAATTCCGGGAATCGAAGCGTTTAGAGATCCTTCAAGCATGCCGAAAACAGCAGGTATTTTTAAAAATATCCGTTTCCCTCACGATAGTAATCTCATCAAAGGAACGGACAATATTACGACCCTCAACTCTATCGCGGCTTATATGAAAAAAAATCCGAATACCTATATTTTCATCGAAGGTCATTGCGATGAAAGAGGAGCGGAGGCTTACAACCTGCCTTTAGGGGCACGCCGCGCTAATGCTGTCAGAACAAGCCTGATCAAAGAAGGGGTAAATCCTGACAACATCTTCACTATCTCTTACGGCAAAGAACGTATCTTAGTCGCAGGCCATAACGAAGATGCATGGGCACAAAATCGAAGAGCTGAATTTAAAATTTTTGAAAGCAGATAACTTACGGTTACATTTTATGACTGTTAAAACAACATTTCTCATTTGCACCGCTCTATTCCTCAGCGGAATAGCGCCTCTTTCTGCCGTCTCACGATTCGGTGTCACCGAACAAGATCGCACTATGATCAGAAAGATGTACGACAATGTGGAAATGATGCGGCATGAGATGGGAAATCACGAAACCGAACTTCGTGTTTTTGAAAATAAGCTCCAAAATATGGAAGATGCGGTCGAAGAACTTCGCCGCCTCTTCGATGACACAATCAACGGTCACAAAAGCAAGGACGCTTTGGAAACAAAAATTGTCGGACAGGAATCTGTCCTAAAAAAATTGCAAACTCATGCAAATCAGTCACTTACAACCCTAGAGGGTTACCACGCTAAAATTGCCGCTCTACAAAATAATGTTGAAGCAAGAAATAAAGACCTCGACAACTTAAAAACTGCCGTCAAATCTCTGATCAACGCAATCGGAGCCGGCGACGAAATGCCGGAAGCCGGCACCGTCTATGAAGTACGCCCCGGAGACAGCTTGGGTGTAATTGCTCAAAAGAAAAATATCAGCGTCCGCGAAATTAAAGCATTGAACGGACTGAAAAATGATACGATCTTTGTCGGGCAAAAGTTAAAAATGCCGGATTAGAGGATGGCGCCTGTCAATGTAACAGCCCCTTCCATCGGTATCTTTGATTCCGGCGTCGGCGGACTCACCGTCGTCAAAGAAATCATCAAAATGCATCCGGAATACAACATCATCTATTTTGGAGACACTGCAAGATTACCCTACGGACCTAAAAGTCCCGATACCATCCTCCGGTATGCTCGCGAAATCATCTGTTATTTACAGTCGCACAATGTGAGCTCGATTGTGATTGCATGCAATACAGCCACAGCTTTTGCTCTGGAAAAACTACAAAAAGAGGTGAGCTGTCCCCTTATCGGAGTGGTCTCTCCCGGAGCAAAAAAAGCGGCTGCTTCTTCTTCAAACGGACGGATCGGTGTTCTTGCCACAAAAGGAACCGTGGCTTCCGATATTTATAAAAAAGAAATTCAATCGCACCGGCCCGAAGCTACAGTTTTTCAGGTGGCATGCCCCCTTTTTGTCCCGCTTATAGAGGAAGGTCTGACAGAGCACCCGGCCACACAAATGATCATTAAAGAATATCTTGACTCCCTAAAAAAAGAAAAACCGGATACAATTCTTCTGGGTTGTACTCATTATCCGCTTTTGATGGAACATCTACAAAAATTTTTCGGACCGGAGACGCACATCATCAATTCGGCAGAGACGTGTGCTATGGAATTAAAAAAATTTCCTGATAAAAAGAATACAATAATGACAAAACCGAAATATACTTTTTATGTCTCGGACTCCCCGGAAGATTTTTTAAAATCTTCCCGACGATTTCTTGGAATTGAAATTCCGGAAGTTTTAAAACATATTATATGAGAGATTCATGCATTTTACTCATCGTCCCTACATCCCCGGCGAAACTATCGCCGCTATAGCGACTCCTCCCGGTGAAGGGGGCGTTGCCATCATCCGAATCTCGGGCGATGACGCCATCATTGTGGGTCAAAAAATTTTTTCGCGCTCTTTAAAGAACACTCCTTCCCATACCGTGAAATACGGGCATGTCATAGACTCCTCAGGAAAACGGATCGACGATGTTCTTGCAATTCCTATGCTGGGTAAACGGTCGTTCACAGGGGAAAATACTTTGGAAATTCATTGTCACGGAGGAGCCCTCATTTCGCGGCGTATACTCGAATTGGCTTTAAATGCCGGAGCAAGACCTGCCGGTCCGGGAGAATTTTCTTTCAAAGCTTTTATCAACGGAAAAATCGACCTCTCGCAAGCGGAAGCCATCGCCGAGCTCATTGCAGCAAAAAATGAAATCGCCGTCGATGCAGCCGAAGCACAATTAGAAGGAAAACTTTCTGAAAAAATAAAGGATTTCCAAGAACAACTGACCGAAATCGCCGCCGTTCTCGAGGCTCGCGTAGATTTTCCGGATGAAGGTTTGGAATTTTCCGAAGAAGAGGTGATCATTGCAGATATCGCAGCAATATCGGATAAAATAAAAAATTTGATAGATACTTTTCAAAACGGACGAATGATACACGAAGGGTTGGCGATCTGTCTTGTCGGAAGTCCTAATGTGGGAAAATCCTCTCTCATGAATGCCCTGCTTGATAAAAATCGTGCCATCGTCTCTTCCGTTCCCGGAACTACAAGAGATATTCTGGAAGATGACATGCGACTCAACGGAATCAATATTCGGCTGATCGACACCGCAGGTATTCGCGAGACGACAGAAGAAATCGAAGCGGAAGGGATCCGAAGAACTCATAGCGCCATAGCCGATGCAGATTTAGTTCTTCTGGTATTAGACGCCAATAAAGGGATCGGCGAGGAAGAGAAAAATCTGATAGCAAAAATGCCCGAAGCAAAAACCGTCACCATTTTCAACAAAATCGACCTGATCAAAGGAGATTTTGATCCGAAAGATTTCCCGCATCCGGTAAAAATATCGGCCTTGAATAAATGGGGTCTGGAAGATCTGACGAAAAAAATTGATGAGGTCATCTGGGAGAAAGGTCCTCCCTCAAAAGAAGAAATTATCATCACAAACATACGACATAAAAATGCGCTGCAAAAAGCACATGAATCCTGCGAACGTCTCACGGAAGGATTAATCCAAGGGATCTCCCCGGAATTCCTCACTCCCGATATCCGAAATGCCCTCTACGAATTGGGAAGCATCATAGGAACCAACGTTTCGGAAGATATTTTGAGCGCCATTTTCTCCAAATTTTGTATCGGTAAATAAAATTAATTGTCATAATCCGGTCTCTAAAAATTAGTTGTTAACAAGGAGATCCTCAATGAATTTTATCCCGCTTCATACTTTCCGCTTTGTTCTGCTTTGTTTTGTCTTCTCTCTCAATACCGTACAATCGGAAATCATAGAAATTACAGAGATAGATAAAGTGCGGGAATATGTAGAAAAAGGGACTATCTTTCTATTCGATGTAGATGACACTTTGATTGATTTGCCCTGTGTACATTTAGGTGGTCCTGCCTGGAAAGAGTGGGCGGAAATAAATTTAGATACCACCCATGTTAATTTTGATTTATCCGATGCTATAAGCTTATATCTTGCTAAAAAACTTCCCTATAAACCGGTAGAAAAAACTACGACGAAATTGATCCGGGAACTACAGGAACAAAATATCACTGTTTTAGGATATACCGCTCGAGGAAGAAATTTATGGTGCCTGATGCATGTCCGGGGAGTTGATGAGTTCACTCATAGCCAACTCCAAAATGTCGGTATCGATTTTACCGATTCGAAAATTCCGGAAGAATTTTCCTGTATCCTTGATCCTTCTTATTTTTATAAAGGCATTTTTTATTCGGCCCGAATTCCAAAAGGAGATCTTCTCCGACAACTATTCCTGCAACACTCTTTTTTTCCGAAGCGTATTGTATTTATCGACGATAGACTTGCCCAAGTCGAGTCTGTTGATGCAGCCTTAACCGAATTGGGGATTCCTGTCGTATCAGTTTGGTATCGATTTACTGCTCTTGAACAAGAAAATTTTAATCCTATTGCTGCCAATGTTCAATTATCAGCATTGCTTTTTGAAGATCAATTCATAAAAGATGAATCCGCTGAAAAAGAAGCTGAACTTTTGAAGGGAACGATTCCTGAAAGACATCTCAATAGAATAGTTTCCGAATTCGGAAAAAACAAATTTTTGCCTTTCAATCTGAATTAAAAAAAATTATAATCATATTTTTTTCAATCCTTTAAAGTTTGGAGAATTTTATGTTAAACTCAGCCTCTTCTTTGACTCAACCTTCTTGGATGCAGTCCGGCACTTGGGATATTGTACCGGCAGATGTAAGTGATAAAATATCCGAAAACGATTTAAAAACTGTCCTCGACAAAAGCCGAGTCTCCTACCGTTTTTTTTCTTCAGAGGCTTGGACTCATCCGTTACCGGAAAAGTCTATCCCCCGCAATATATTTACGGAAAGAAAAGTATTATGGTGCGACCAAACCGTACAAATAGAGACATCTCATGCAGGTGGTAACTATCGGTTGTTTGTTCGGCTCCGGACAGATTCTACCTTTCTCAATACAGCCGGAGAACAAATCATCCCTCTGAAACGGGCGATAAGCAAAATGAGCCGGGTCTTCCAACTGACTTTCGGGTCGGATCACTACACGGAATCTTTAACAGAAGATAAAAACGGATGGGCAATCAGGCTTTTTCCTGTCTCCAATTTTGATCCTTTACATCCCGAAGAGGTCGATATCCATGCAAAAATTCATAGAGTGTTCGATATTCTATCTAAAGGCAAAATAGGAAATACCGGCCTTCCTCACTCGGCCATCCAAAATTTAACGCTGCATTTAGCAACTGTCATGGAATCTCCTTTTAAAACTCCCGATAGAAATTACAAAGCAGCAATAACCAAAGCTCAGTGGATAAAAACCGGTGAAGCAGTTTCAGCAACTGTGAAAACTCTTCTACATTATTGGCAAAAATCCGGGTTACGAATAAATTATACCCCGGAATCCGAACCGGAAATCATTCCCGCAATCCATTTCCCTCCCAAAATAATTAGTAACTGCATTTTTTGCAGAAAAAAAATTGTAAAAAATCAATCTTTTATTAAAGGAAAACATTTCCGAATTCTCTATAACCACCTCCCTTATGTAGGAAGAGAAGGAGCGGAAACAAGTCATTTTTTAATCCTGACAAAACATCATTTAGAACTCAGTGCGGGTGCTTTAGACGAAGAACTGATCGAAGAACATGAAATACTTGTCCGGATTCGAAAAATCATGGCAAAGCAAAGACCGGGATATGATATCGCCCTTTGGCAACAAAACGGCATATGCGGGGGTCAAACAGTATTGCATCAACATACACAAGTAGTTTTCTATAAAAAATCACAAATACCCGAACAGCTTATACAATTTGCTTTAGAACTTACAGAATCTCCTCTGCTCCCTGTGAAGCAAATGAGCCCGCAATTTGTCGTTGAATACAACAACCTGCTATTGAGTGAACAAGTATAAGCCCACGGGGTGACTTTTTCATTTGCGATTATTTGTCTGTCCGGCACATTCAAATTATGAATGAACCGATACTTTCTGTACAAAATCTTACTACACAATTACAAATCAACAGGAAAAATTATCCTGTTGTCGACAATCTTTCGTTCAATCTTTATCCGGGAAAGACATTAGCTCTTGTAGGAGAATCAGGTTGCGGGAAATCCATGACAGCCCTTTCCGTCCTCCGGATCCTTCCCCATCCGCCCGCATTGAAATCTACAGGGAAAATTCTATACAGAGAGCAAAATCTATTAGATCTTCCGGAACACAAAATGCGGGAAATCCGCGGATCCCGAATTTCTATGATCTTTCAGGACCCTTCAAGTGCGTTGAATCCGGTATTCACAATAGGCGAGCAACTGATGGAAATTACCGAACTCCATCCGACTCTTTTCCAAGACGATCCCAAAAAATCGGCCATCAAAGCTTTGGGAGATACCGGAATCCCTTCACCCGAATCTCGTTTTAATGACTATCCTCACCAACTGTCCGGAGGAATGAAACAAAGAGTGGTCATTGCCATGGCACTCATGTGCGAACCGGATATCCTTATCGCCGATGAACCGACAACGGCGTTGGATGTGACGATCCAAGCGCAAATATTGGAATTAATCAAGAACTTACAAAAAAAAAACGGCATGGCAGTTCTTCTCATCACTCACGATATGGGAGTTGTCGCCGAAGTAGCCGACGATGTCATCGTCATGTACGCCTCGCAAAAAGTGGAAGAAGCGCCTGTTTTAGGTCTGTTTAACAATATGTCTCATCCGTATACGCAAGGACTTTTTTCTGCCCGATCAGATTCATTTGCAAGATCCGGACAAAAACTCCAAACGATTCGGGGGAATGTCCCTCCCCTGACATATTATCCGAAGGGATGCCGTTTTCACCCGCGATGCGACTATTGCATGCATAAATGTAAGATACATGATGTTCCGAATTTTCTGATTGATGAAGGGACTCGGCACTCTGCCAAATGCTTCCTTTGGGACGGATCGGAAGAGAGTGAACAAAAAAGGGAAGAAAAATGAAAGAACTTCTCCGCGTTACAGGATTAAAAAAATATTTTCCGGTTCTCAAAGGATTATTCAAAAAAAAAATCGGAGAAATCAAAGCGGTAGACGGAATTGATTTTACAATAGGGCAAGGAGAAATTTTCGGAATGGTGGGTGAATCAGGTTCCGGAAAAAGTACCGCCGGACGCGCAGCAATTCGCCTTATAGAACCTACTGCAGGACATATTGAGTTTGCAGGGAAAGATTTTTCCTCCCTTAATAAAGAAAATTTACGTGAATTCCGGAAAGAAATACAAATGGTATTTCAAGATCCATACTCATCGTTAAATCCAAGAAAAACAATCGGAGATTCTATCGGAGAGGCTCTTGTCTATTACGGCATGATCAATACTCACCAAGAGAAAATTGAGAGAGTCTCGGAAATTCTTGAAAAAGTGGGTTTAAACAGCGATATCATGTCGCGCTATCCGCACGAGTTTTCAGGGGGACAGCAACAGAGAATTTGTATAGGACGTGCCATCGCAACCAAACCGAAATTGATTATATGCGACGAAGCAGTTTCAGCTTTAGATGTATCGGTCAGGGCACAAATACTAAATATTTTTTCGACACTTTCTCAAGAAATGAATTTGAGCTATTTATTTATCTCTCACGATCTTTCAGTTGTACGTTATCTCTGTGATCGGATTTTGGTCCTTTACCTCGGGCAAATGATGGAAACAGCCCGAACCGAGGAGCTGTTCACCAATCCGAAACACCCTTATACACAAGCGTTGCTTTCGGCATCTCCGAAAAAACACCCGGACGAACAAAAGCAGCGAATACTTCTTAAAGGGGAAATTCCGGATCCGATGCACCCTCCCTCCGGCTGCCCTTTTCGCACCCGATGTCCTTATGCAAGAGAAGAATGCAAAGAGCCACCCCCCTTAAGGGAATTCCTCGACAGCAAGGGCGCCCTTCACTCTTATCGATGCATTCTGTCTTAAAATCTTATTAATTTCGCTCTGTCGCGATTTTTTAATTTGAAGCAGTCTATTTTAAGACACTTTCACAGGAATTGATCAAGACACTTGTATAAACTTGAGTGATAGCAGCAATATAGAGCTTGTTTGTTTCCGGATTTACTTCGATTTTAAAATAAATATTAGAGTTAATTTGGTAAGATCCGGGATCTTCACCATCCCACTCCTGAACGGTTTTTGTTTCTATATGCGGAGTCAAATCATTAGTAAAAACCTGACAGAATTGTAAGGTAACAGACTTCATATTCCTATAATAGTTTGTTTCCAAACGGCTGACCATTTCCTCTACAGATAATGACGACTCTTCACCGTTTCTAATCCAAACAATTTTTGCATCGTGCAAGAGAGATGATATTTTTCCGACATTAGGGATTCCTTGTGCGTCAACCGGTTTTTGGTACAGCCAATAAACATACTTGTCGGCTAAACGGGTAGCGTCATTGGGAAGGGTCGATTTTATTACCATGATATTCTCCTGTTTAAAATTGTTGATAAAATAAAAGTTATAACAACCATACCATGGAGTCAATAACAAATTAAGTAAATTTTTTAAAAATTAATAAGTAATTGATAATTAGCTATTTATATAAGATGTAATTGAATTAGCGCAGCGTTTGGTCTAACACAGACATGGTGTACACCATGTCATTGGGTCGGACCGTTTGGAGTGCGGCGACTCGTAACCGCTTTGCCCTCGACTCGACTTGTCAAGGCGGTTTAAGCTATGTTTTGTGTTTAGAGATATTCAGAAATTCGTTCAAAGATTAGTTCTCTAAGTTTTTAAAAACGCATCGACAAGTCGATGCGAGGGCAAAGCGGTGACGAGTCACCGCACTCCAAACGCTGCGCGAATTGGAATTTTCTTCACTCAAAAAATTAATAAATTAATATAATTTTAGCCCGGGTTAAAAAATTTTATATTGCCTTTAAAATAAATATTTTGTTATTACATGTTTTAAAAAAACTCTATACAGCAAAGAGAGGAACATGTTCATGGCAATACCAAGTGCAATTTTATCGATTAACCAAAAAATTGTAGAATGGGACTCGGATTTTAATAATAATTACGAAACTTTTGCAAACTCTATCGCCGATTTTTTTGCAATTCAGGTTACGAATGACTTCGCTAAGAATTTAAATCCTTATAAAACACCTATAAGTAAAAAAAATAGATACATACAAAAACTTTCATTAGATATTACACAAAAATCATCCTGTGAAAAAATAACAGAATTATTTCGTAATAATAAATCAGACCCTTTACCACCTTTTAAGGAATGGTTAACCATATTTTCCCGAAAAGAATCGGATCCTCTAGCTCTCAAAATTGAGGACATAAATATCCCCTATTTTACAGAGGCAATGCAGTTGTTAGGAACTACAGTTGCAAAAAAAGTAAGCATAAAATTGTATGAATATAATACAAAAGTCAATAATTTTTGTGCAGATGCAAAGATGCGCAAAAAATTTGTAGAAGTGCGGGTATGGCTGAACCAACCGTCGGAACTCCTGCCTCAAATCGTCCGAAATATAAAACGAATTCGAAAAGAAGATCTGGGCGAAAAAATGGCAATCACATTCCTTATCCTAGTAGGCGTTGGTTTCTACATCCTTATTCTTTTTAATCGATCCTATGTTAAAAAAATTTTAGGTTGCATGTAAAATTTAAATTTTTTTATTACATATCTTTTAAAAAACTAACCGGTAAAGAGAGGGATACTTTCATGGGAATATCAAATGCACTTTTATCGACTGAACAAAAAATAGTAGAATGGAACTCGGATTTTGATAACAATTACGAAGCTTTTACAAATTTGATCGCAGATCTTTTTGCAAAACAGATTATGAATGACTTCGCCGGCCATATAGATCCTTATAAAAAACCGATGAGTGAAGAAAATAAATACACACAAAAACTTTCATTAGATATTACCAAAAAATCGTCCTGTGAAAAAATATCCGAATTATTTCGCAATAATAAATCAGTCCCTTTACAACCTTTTAAGGAATGGTTAACCATATTTTCCCTAGAAGAACCGGATCCTCAAACTCTAAAAATTAAGGAACTAAATACCCCTTATTTTACAGCGATAATAGATCTGTTAGGAACTGAAGTTACAAAAAAAGTAACCATAAAATTGTTTTATTATAATAAAAATGTCTCTAATTTTTGTACAGATGCAAAGATGCACAAACAATTTGTAAAAGTGCGGGTATGGTTGAAACAACCGTCTGAACCCCTACCTCAAATAATTCAAAAAAAAACCTATACCAAAATGAAGTTCTGCAACAAAAATTAATGCTCACAATGTGTGTTGTAACATCTCTTGCGTTATTTATCTTTCTTATTTATCATCACAACGCATATCCGGAACAGTGGAAAAGCGCTTAATTACGAAAGAAGCGTTGGAATCGCGCAGCGTTTGGAGTGCGGTGACTTGTCACCGCTTTGCCCTTGCATCGACTTGTCGATGCGTTTTTAAAAATTTAGAGAACTAATCTTTAAACGAATTTCTGAATATCTATAAACACAAAATAACACTTAAACCGCCTCGACAAGTCACATATGTGTTAAGCTAAGATCATAATGCCGGATAATAGGCTTCTGTAAATAATTAATAGTTAATTCTTTAGGTTAACAAAAATTTAAACTCGCGCAGCGTTTGGAGTGCGGTGACTCGTCACCGCTTTGCCCTCGCATCGATTTGTCGATGCGTTTTTAAAAATTTAGAGAACTAATCTTTGAACGAATTTCTGAATATCTATAAACACAAAATAACGCTTAAACCGCCTCGACAAGTCACATACGTGTTAAGCTAAGATCATAATGCCGGATAATAGGCTTCTGTAAATAATTAATAGTTAATTCTTTAGGTGAACAAAAATTTAAACTCGCGCAGCGTTTTGAGTGCGGTGACTCGTCACCGCTTTTCCCTCGCATCGACTTGTCGATACGTTTTTAAAAATTTAGAGAACTAATCTTTGAACGAATTTCTGAATATCTATAAACACAAAATAACGCTTAAACCGCCTCGACAAGTCGAGTCGAGGGCAAAGCGGTGACGAGTCACCGCACTCCAAACGCTGCGCGAATTCAATTACATATTACGTAACAAACTAATTATCAATTACTTAATTCATATTAGCTTAACGCGTATGCGACAAGTCACCACACTCCAAACGCTGCGCGCGCTCAATTTTATGAGACTCCCCTTTGATAGCTTCCGCGATCTTGATTTCCCAAAAATTTCCTGCTTATAACTATTCTTAAATACTGTTATTGAGGTAGATGACTAAAAAAATCCCTGTTAACAAAACAAATGCTGTCAACACGACGTTAAGTAATAAAGAAGGTCGATAAGTGTTGTCATCAATTTGCGTCTCAACTTTTTTATATCTGACAAAAGCCAATAAACATAAAAGCACCCCAAAAGCCACCAGGAATACGCCAAATACAGAGGAGTATCCTTGAGCGGAATGAGCCGGTATGTATAAATCTGATTTCCCCGGCAAAAGAGCAAATTGTTTTATAAAGAAAGCAAATTTTTCTATGACAAAACCGAAAGCCATTATTCCGATACTTGTCCTCACCCATGCAAGAAAGGTTCTTTCGTTCGCCAAATGATCTTTAACGAGAGAACCCGGTTCTGATTTTTGTTTTTCATCAAACATATGATCACCTTTTTCTAAACTTATATACTTCTCGGTATTACCGGATCCCTGATTTCAATTCATCGGATTATGAGTCTTTTTGTATTCAATAGATTATAAACTATTTTTGAGACCAACACCTTTTATGTTGTCCTTATAAAAAAATTATTTTCTAATTTTCTTTGCCCTTTATACAAAACAAAAATGTTGTGTGAAAATTTAAATGGAGCTATAATTCAGCTCTTTCGCGGAGGAGTGTTCGAGTGGCCGATGGAGCTCGCTTGGAAAGCGTGTGTACGCTAACCCGTACCGTGGGTTCGAATCCCACCTCCTCCGATCCTTTATTCCACGATTGAATAACCTGCATTTCGCATAATTTCCTCTACTAATTTTTAGAGATATAATAACTCAGTTTTAACGAAGGGAATGATAATTCTCGCTTTGAAACTGTCATTGAGAATTTCCGGTAATTTTTGCAGCTTCTTCAAGAATTGCCAATATATCTTGAGCACAATAAATTCTGTCTCGTTTACCACTGTTAATCTGTTTAATAATTTTTGCTTCTTCAAGCTTTTGTACACCTCTTTGAGCTGTACTATAAGCAATATTAAGCTCTTCTGCAATTCTGTTCGTTGTAAGATAGGGGCTATATAATTTTGCACTTCTTGAAGATCATCAGGATTTCGCTGCACACTTATTCCGGCACTAGCTGCTAATATTTCTCCAATCGTTGCTTGAGTCCCTTCGATTTTGCCGGATAGAACAGCTTCACGAGTAATAAAGAGCCTTATTAGAAGATGTGGATTTGGCAATTTACCTCCCTCTCGAGCCAATTTTCCCAATAAAAAATCAGCTCGTGATAAAGCATTTACTAATTAAGTGTTCCACTTGAAGCCGGGTGGTAGTGGATGTGGCACAAAAGCCTTATATCCTGTTGGAGATTTTATAATTTGTCCTGAAGGTGATTGTACTATATCCATTATTTCCCCTTTGGGCATATTTTATCTTTTATTATCGAATTTACCAATTATCGCTAATAAATCCGATACACAGACTAATAATTTTTTTTTAAACAGGAAAATTCAGGAAGCAATTTTTTCCATGCCTCTTGACTAATGAATGAATACAAATCGAGTGTGTCTGACTAACGCTGCGCGAGTTAAAACTTCTTAACCTAAATATTTAATAAATAATTGTTTAAGATTAACTATGCAAATAAAATGCAGATAAATGGCAGATAAACCGGAAGAGCCGGGGTAATAAAAACGGGCGATTTCGCAATGAAATCGCCCGAATCTTTACAAACAACACCAAGGAGTACGATAGCGTAAAAATGTTTTACTCTTTTGCCTGTCCCGCTTTATTTTCGGCTTTGATTAAAAGCTGAATCTAAATCCGAGGGTCAGTCCCTGTAATCCCGTTAAACTATTGGTCGAATAAAAATCTTTCGGTTCAATCGGAGTACCGGACTGAGATTTATATATGTAATGCAGGTTATTGAATACGTTTAACTCCCATAGAGCGTAGACATCCATCTCTATAGAAAAGAAGCATACTCTCATTTCGGGTCCTAATGAAAGTTGAAAATGAGGTACAATTCTTTGCTGAGTTAATCGGTAGTCATAAAAAGGAGACTCTATAAGCAAATCGCCCAATACAGTCATTGTCCCTTTATTATTGTATTCCCCGCAGAAAAGGGCTCCGGATACATTCCCTACAATGCTAAATCTTGAGGCAAAATTCCAGGCAAAGTCAAGTCCGGTTCTCAATCCAACCCCTTCATAGGACCAATCCAATGAATACGCATTGAATTGATCGCCCGAATAAAGGACGTGCCAATTTTGATGAATATTAGCCCCTGTAATCCCCATATAAAAGGCTGTCGAAAAATCGCAGTTACAGGTCAGATCTTTTAAGAAATATAAATTCCACATCCTGGTATATAGACGGATGGAGCTGCAGGCTGTTGCGACAGCGCCGTCAAAGTCTCCGAAAATATCATTTAAATATCTTGATCCTGAGACACTTGCTCCGTCACTTCCGGCATTGGTAATAGAGGTAAAGTCGCCGACTAATTTTAATTGATATTCCGGCAGTCCTAATTCACCGCCGACTCTGAATCCGGAGGCCCAATTGAATTCGGCACTTTCAAGAGTACCGATAGCTCCTACATTTCCGCCTGAAATGTCTGTGTGTGAAGGGACACCTGAAATGACAAATTGGGTTTCTCCCTCGAAAGCTCTCCAAAACAGATATGCTCCGTCTACTTTCCATGTAAGGTTTCGAAACATATTAAAACAGGAATTTTCGCAAGGAGATTCGTAGCAGTCACCGGATTCGCTATAATTTTGATAAGTATAGTAATCGCGTGTTCCGCAGGAACAATCCCAGGAAAAACATTCATTGCAATATGCTGCGTAAGATTTTTCTGAAACGCATGTTAACAACAGTAAAAGCATTAAGCTGAATCGGCAAAAAAGTCGTGAATTTCCCATAAAACCCCTTGTATTGATGTAAATTTAAATTTTAACTAAAACCATCAATAGAGTGCAAGAAGTTTTATAATTCTTCATAATTTAGAAAATTTTCTTTTTTCGATAATTTTTCTACGTTCTAAAATCTATTTTGCATTATAAAATAATCTTTTATTTCGAAAAGAAAACATCAGGCTTTAGAGACTGCCGAAACCGGAAGAACATCATGCAAAAAATTTTACGGATTCTTATATGTATCCTAAGCGTTCACTTTTCAACGGCGTTCACTTCAGATGCCGTCATTGTAGGAAATTTGGAGGGGCAGTTCGGCAATCAGCTATTTATCATTGCGGCCGCTACAAGTCTTGCGTTAGACAATAATGCGGAGGCCTATTTTCCTGATTTTGTAAATGCAAAGAATGTGCATTATAATTTAGCAGAAAATTATAAAACGATTTTTTATTACTTAAAAACAAAACTTCCCCGGATTAAAAGACTTCGTTACCACCATTTAGAACCCTATTTTCATTACCGACCCATTCCCTTTGTAAAAAACATGCAAATTTCAGGATACTATCAATCTGAAAAATATTTCGCTTCTAATAAAGAAGAAATTATCCGCCTTTTTTCTCCTCATCCGGAAATTAAGGATTATCTTTATGAAAAATATTCGGATATTATAGAACATCCTAAAACCGTCGGAGTGCACTTAAGAAATTTTTTAAAAGAAGATCCTGTGCAAAAAGTATTTCTTACTTACGGACCTGACTATTATAAAGCTGCTATGGATCTTTTTCCGGATGATTCGCTGTTTGTTGTTTTTACGAATGACATAGAAAAAACAAAAAAAGATTTTTCGGATATCAAAAAAAATATTCGCTACATTGAAGGAGAGAAATTTATTTATGATTTTTATCTCATGAGTTTTTGTAAGGATAATATCATTTCCAATTCAACTTTTTCTTGGTGGAGTGCGTATCTCAATCCGAATCCCGGAAAAAAAGTGATCGCGCCGCCGTATTGGTTCAATCCGAATTATCCGGCAGATACTAAAGATCTTCTTCCAAAAGATTGGATTGTCCTGCATTATTAAGTCCTGTAAAAAAAGAGACATTATGTGTGGAATTTCTGTTCTCATTAGCTCCCGGGAAGAAAAACAAATATCCGAAAATATAAAAAAAATGTCCGACATTATTCATCATCGCGGACCTGATGACGAAGGATATTCTTTTTTCGGATCCGAATCGTATTCTGTTGAAGGGGGAAAATATACCCCAAAAGAGGTTTACGACTCCTCTTTTATCTATAATCCCCGGATGAATACAAATCCCCTTTCGGAGCAAATTCTTGTTGCTTTCGGACACAAACGCCTTTCCATTATTGATCTTTCTCCCGGAGGTCACCAACCCATGTGTTGTCCGGGAAATCGATATTGGATTACTTATAACGGGGAGGTTTTTAATTATATTGAAATAAAAAAAGAACTGAGTTTATCGGGAGTTTCCTTTATCACGCAATCGGATACAGAAGTGATTTTACAAGCCTATATAGCCTGGGGGGTCAAATGCCTGGATCGATTTAACGGAATGTTTTCTTTTGCTATCTATGACAGAAAAGAAAAAAAAATATTCATGGCACGCGATCGATTCGGTGTAAAACCTTTGTATTATCGCATTTCAAAAGACTTTTTTGCTGCCGGTTCAGAAATAAAGCAATTTACTACACTTCCGGATTGGAAGGCTGAGTCAGATCATGAAAGTGTCTATGATTTTTTGAATTGGGCTGTCACCGATCATAATGAACGGACCTTATTTAAAGGTGTGTTTCAATTAAACGGCGGACATTATATTCTGGGTGATATTAACCGGATAAAAGAGGGGAATTTTACTCCGCAAAAATGGTATACCCTTCAACCCCAAAAAAATATTCATACTTATGAAGAAGCCTGCAAACATTTCGGCGAGCTTTTTATCGATTCAGTCTCCAAACGATTGAGAGCTGATGTTCCTATCGGATCCTGCCTTTCCGGCGGATTGGATTCCTCTTCCATAGTCTGTGTGATCCATGACTTATTGAAATCGGAAAACTGTTTGGAAAATCAAAAAATTTTTTCCGCATTTTCTAAAAATCCGTTATTAAACGAACAACATTTTGTCGATGCAGTAGTGGGTAAATGCAATGCAAATGCGTATCACACCTATCCCGAATACAATGATTTAATCGACAACCTTTCTCACATCATTTGGCATCAGGATATTCCCTTCATCTCCACAAGCATCTTTGCTCAGTGGGCCGTATTCAAGCTTGTAAAAGACCGGAATGTACGGGTTGTGTTAGACGGACAGGGAGCGGATGAAATTTTGGGCGGATATCATAGTTATTTCGGCTATCGATATCACACATTGTTTTCCTCTTTCCGATGGGGTGCTCTATTGAAGCAGATGCATTCCATAAAAAAAGTGCATGGAAAATCATATGGATTCCCTTTATTGATCAATAGATTGCTGCCTGATTTTGCAAGACAGCCGTTATTAAAATTCATGAATAAGCCCCATAACAGTCCCTCATGGATTGATTTTTCAAAATTATATGTCGAGAAAAATCCCCCTTTTCACTCCCGAATGTCAAAAGATATGACCTCTTTCGGAATGAATCAGGTGCAAAAAACGAATCTTCCGATGTTGTTGCGATATGAAGACAGGAATTCTATGAATCATTCTGTGGAAGCCAGAACCCCTTTCCTTGATTATCGATTAGTCGAATATGCGTTGGGAGTACAGGACGAATACAAACTTCGCGGAGCCTTTACAAAGAGCATTTTAAGAGATTCTATGCACTCGCAATTACCCGAGCAAATTCGATTGCGGTACGATAAAAAAGCTTTCGGGACTCCGGAAGAGGATTGGATGAGATTAAAGCCCGATTTTTTTGAAGGATTATTAAAAGAATCGTGCCGATTGTCGGCCGGGATGATTAAAGAATCGGAAATTGTTCCCCGATTCCGGCAGATGCTTTCGCAAAAAATCCCTTTTGATTCACTTTATTGGAGAGTGATCTGTTTCGGACAATGGCAAAAAATCTTTAAAGTATCTATTTGAGCTCTTTAATTTTGGGTTTTTCATGATCCGTTTTTTCTTCATCGGCAGGAATTTTTATTCCCAGTACCTTCCATTTATCCCCTTCTTTAATTAGATCATATTCAACAGCTCCCGCCGCACCTGTTTTTGTTTTGAACTGCATGAGAATAGTGGCGACATTGTTGTCGAAAGTCAGGCGGCTGAAATCGGCAGATTGATTAGAAGAGAAAAGGGGATTTTTGCTTACGAATATAGCAAAATTGTCAAAAGAGGTAGCCTCTTTAAATTCACCGGAGGTGTAGTCTTCGTAGGCGGCAAATAAATTTTTATTGCGTATTTCATTGAGTTGTTTATTGATAGCTTCAACTAAAGAGGATTTATCATAATCATTCGCATCATTTTCAGGAGATGCCGGTTGTGCTGTCTCTTTATCGAGCATTTCTATTCCCAATATTTTCCAATCGCCGTTTTCTTTCGTGACGATATAGTCCACCAAAGAGCGATCTTTTCCTTCATCCAATTTTCCTCTGACCAGACCTAAGTTCTTGTCCTGCATGCTTCCGGTAAAATTGACTTGATTTTTCAACTGAGGAAATTTCACAAGAAAACTTTCAAACTGCTCTTTAGTTGTCGTATTTTTGAAACGGGGAGAGGTAGAATTATAGGCATCATCTAATTCATTTTTCGAAATTTTATTTTGAAATGCGTTGATGGAACCGTACATTTGTTTCTCTTCACCTGCATTATCTGCGATGATTTCTTCAGGAGCATGTTTTAAAACCTGCATACTCCAAATTTTCCATTGCCCGTTCCGGTTGATTAAAAAATATTCTAAGGGGAGCGACGATTTTTTTGTCTTCAGCAAAATTGTCACTTTGGCTTTTTCTTTGGAACTTTCTACATCGACCGTGTCTACACCTTCAAAATCGGAAAAATCCGGATACTGCTTAATAAATTTATCGAACAGCTCAAAATTAGTGGTACTTTTGAATTCATCGGAACTATATTGATCGTAAGCTTTTTTAATGAGTCCCTGTTTTAATACGGAAAGCTGCTCCTTAATGAGATTCATTTGCTCGGGATTCTCCTGCACAACGGCAGCAGAACCTGAGCCGCCTTTTTCTCCTGTAGGTCGGGCAAAAGATGGGCCGTCAATCTGTAATTTCAATACTCTCCATTCCCCTTCTTCTTTCACAAATTCGTACTTGATGGGAATCGCTATGTCATCAAATACAATCAACTCTCCAAAAACCACTCCGTAATTATTGTCTTTACGACTGTCTAAAAATCGGATACCTGTAAATTCTCTAAAACCCGGATTATTCGCGATGAATTCCCGGAAACTGTCGAGAGAATTGGTCTCTTTAAAACGAACAGATGAATAATCGTAATAGGCTTTCGTAATTTTATTTTTTTTGATTTCAATCAGCTGTGTCTCAGCGAGATCTTCCAAACCGTTGCCGGAATTAAACAGGGAGTAAAATCCCCAAATCATTAATCCTAAAGTACCTAGGAAAATCAAATAAAAGAAAAATCGACTTTTTTTTCCTGATGAGCTCCGCTCTGCAGGTGTCTCCTCATGCTCCGGTGCGCATTCGCCACATTCGGGACAATAATTATGGTCTTTAACTTCACATCCGCATTTTTGGCAATACATAGGAACGCTCCGGGGAAACGATTATATCTCAGCCTCTCTCTTTTTGAAAAATGACGGGGGGTTATTAAAATATCAATAAAAATTTTAAAAGATAAAATGATTTCTACAAGGAAGCAAGGGGAGAAAAAAAACTATGCGAAAAAAAACGATTCTTTAATTATAAAAGACTTACCTATTTATCGATTTAATAAAGAACGAATTTGACGGACAAGCTCTTCCGTTCCTGTATAAGCAATCGCGGAAATTTCATGCAAAATTTCTCTGTTCGATTCATATTTCTCGTAAAAATGAGACAGATGTTCCTTAGACTCATCGGTATCGCATTTATTGAGGACGATAAGGTAGGGTCTGTTTGCCAATTCAGGATTATATTTTGTCAGTTCATCGCGTAAAACATGCAGATCAGACAGCGGATCTCTTCCGTCAATTCCGGATGCATCCAATACAAACAACAAAAGCTTTGTTCTTTCGATGTGCTTTAAAAATTCAAATCCCAAACCTTTATTTCTATGAGCCCCTTCGATAATTCCCGGAATATCCGCTATAAAAATACGGGATCCCCCCTCTAATTCAATGAATCCGAGATTGGGCTTCAATGTCGTAAAAGGATAGGCTGCCGTTTTAACGCGAATATCGGCAAGGGTGGAGATCAATGTGGATTTTCCTGCATTCGGATATCCTACAAGTCCGACGTCGGCAATTAATTTCAGTTCT
Organism: Chlamydiota bacterium; assembly: GCA_013288845.1. Classification (GTDB taxonomy): domain Bacteria; phylum Chlamydiota; class Chlamydiia; order Chlamydiales; family Criblamydiaceae; genus JABDBB01. Next base: position 19,503 of record JABDBB010000032.1, read on the forward strand.
AATTCAATTTCTGCTGCCTCTCCCGGTTTTCCCGGAGTGCAGTAATTAGGCGCCCGATTTGTTGCCGTTTTAAAAAAGTCGTTTCCAAGTCCTCCCTTTCCCCCTCTACAGAGAACGAGACTTTGTTTGTCTTCTGTAAAATCAAAAAGGATCTCTTTTGTGTTAGAATCTTTAACAAGAGTACCGCAAGGAACTTTTAAGATAAGATCTTGTCCTGTTTTTCCCTGGCGATGATTCGAGCTTCCGGAGGCGCCGTTATCGGCACTCAGGATACGGCGATTTCGATACCAATCGAGAGAGGGGACCTGTACATCGGCTTCAATAATGATAGAGCCTCCCTTGCCGCCGTTTCCGCCGCAAGGACCGCCTTTCGGTATATATTTCTCTCTACGCCAGGCAATCACACCGTTCCCGCCTTTACCGGCAGAAACCTTTATTTTAACACAATCTGTAAACATAAAAGACTTTAATTTAAGGTTAGATAAATAGTTTACCCCGGTATTTAAAAAAACACAAGATCAATCGAAATATAAAAAGGGAATAG
>JABDBB010000033.1 GCA_013288845.1 Chlamydiota bacterium
ATAATTCTAACATATTCTTTAAATCATGACGCCCTGCTATATTGCTGCCACAAATAGTTTTCCGTCCCACAATCAAAGGAAATACAGGCAACGAGATAGGCTCACTCTGTGCTCCCACAAAACATAAAATCCCTTTAGGACTTAACAAAGACAAATATTCTTCCCAATTGAGCGGAGCGGATATGGTACAAAGAAGGAAATCAAATCGATTAGCCGAATTGACAAACAAATTCTTATCGGTACTCGATAAAAAATGGTGAGCCCCCAATCGCAAAGCCTCCTCTTTTTTATCCGGAGTGTGCGATAACGCCGTCACCTCACATCCGAAAGCAGAGGCAAATTTAATGGCTAAATGACCTAATCCGCCAATGCCGATAATCCCCACATTACTTGTCGGCTTTATATTGTGTGTAATAAAAGGGGAGTATACTGTCGCCCCGCCGCAAAGAAGGGGAGCTGCCCCCTCAGATGAAAGCTCTTTAGGAATATGAAAGGCAAATCTGCCGTCCGTAATGATTTTCTTGGCGAATCCGCCGTGATAACCGACGCAAGTAGCTTTTTGAGAAAAACAAAGATTTTCCTCTCCTGTCCCACATAAAGCACACTGAAAACAAGAGGAACGCTGCCAGCCGATGCCCACGCGATCGCCGATTTTATGATCATGAACTCTCGACCCGACTGCAGTAATATTTCCGATGATCTCATGGCCGGGAACCAAAGGATATTGGGATACTTTCCAGTCGTTATCAATCAGATGAATGTCACTATGGCATATACCACAGTGCGAAATGGAAACTTCAACGTCATGTTCACCAAGTTCTCCGGGAGGATATTCATAAGCTTCCAACGGACTCTTTTCTTTTTTAGCAGCAAAACAAGCAATAATCATGTAGGCCTTCCTATTTTTCTGCACACTACAAGATTTTCTTTATGAAATGCAATATTTTTTTTACACATAAATTGTTACGGAATAAAAAATCCTAGTGATATACTTTTGAAAAGTATTTAGGAGATTGTATTCATGATTGTGGTCCTTGCAGAAAAACCGGCTGTCGGAAGGGAAATAGCCAAAATCCTGGGGGCCAATAGAAAAGGGGAGGGATACCTCGAAGGCTCGGGATATATCGTGACCTGGGCCTACGGCCATCTTGTTGAACTCCCCGAACCGCAGGAATATGATCCGGCTTTAAAACAATGGTCGTTGGGCCGCCTGCCCATCATCCCCGATCCCTTCGAACTAAAGGTCTCCGGAGCAAAAGGGGTAAAAACACAATTCAATGTCATAAAAAAATTATTCAAATCTGCCGACTCCATCATCTGCGCAACGGACGCGGGCCGTGAAGGGGAATTAATTTTTCGCTATATCTTAAAACTCACAGGATGCGAAAAGAAATGTATTAAACGTCTATGGATCAGCAGCTTAACCGATTCAGCTATCCAAGAAGGATTTAAAAATCTAAAGCCTCTCTCCGATTTTGATCGGCTTGCTCAGGCGGCTCAATGTAGATCGGAAGCGGATTGGCTTGTAGGGATGAATGCTACTCGGGGATATACTGTAAAATTCAGCAACGGAAACGGTGTATTGAGCGTCGGCAGAGTACAGACTCCCGTTCTGGCTCTTATAGTGAAACGGGAACTGGAAATTCGAAATTTTAAACCGGAAGACTATTGGGAACTTTGGACCTCTTATCGAGAGGTAAAATTTAAACACAAAACAGACAGATACAAAGAGAAAAAAGACGCGGAACTGATGCTCGCAAAAGTAGCCGGTCAACTTCTGAAAATCGTAAAAGTCGACCAAAAAAAAGTTTTGCAACCTTTTCCTCAGCTTTTTGATCTGACCGAACTGCAAAAAACCATGAACAGATTACACGGTCTCACCGCTGCGCAAACTCTGGAGATCTGCCAAAATTTATATGAAAAAAAATATATATCTTACCCCCGCACCGACAGTCGCTACCTTTCCGAAGATCTGTTTCCGGGTTGTAAAAATCTCCTGCAAAAACTTTCAAATGCCTACTCATCCGAAATCGCCCCTATCAACAAAGAAAAACTTTCGAAAAGTAAACGTACTTTCAACAACGCAAAAGTAACCGATCACCATGCAATCATTCCCACAGGACAACTTTCAGGTCGATTAGACGGAAGCGATGCTCTCGTTTTCCAAGCGATTTGTATACGTTTTATCGCACAGTTTTATCCGGATTGTGAAAAAATGCTGACCACGGTTCGGGCTACTGCGGCAGAAGAAGAATTTATCGCAAAAGGTTCCCGAATTACCTCTCCGGGATGGTTCGCTCTCTACAAATCCGAACCAAAAGAAAATAAAGAAGAAGAACCTGAACTTCCTCTCTTCGAAGTCGGAGAACAAGGTCCTCATATCCCCGAAATAAAAACATGCAAAACAAAAGCACCGCCTCATTATACGGAAGCAACCTTGCTGGGCGCCATGGAGACCGCCGGAAAAACCGTAGAAGAGGAGGAATTAAAAGAGGCCCTCAAAGAAAAAGGACTGGGCACCCCCGCAACAAGGGCTTCTGTGATCGAAACTCTCCTAAAAAGGGAATACATCAAAAAAGAAAAAAAACTCCTGGTCTCTACTCCCAAAGGGGACAATCTCATCAATTTACTGCAAAAAGAGGCTACTCTAACCTCCGCAGAAATGACAGCGGAATGGGAATTCGGACTGAAACAAATTGAAAAGGGTCTACTCTCCCGAGAAAATTTTATGGACAATATCCGGAAATGGACGCAAAATCTGGTAACGGAACTCCAAACGGTCACACCTCCGAATGAATCTGACCTGGGACCGTGCCCCCTCTGTCAAAATCCCGTCATCAAAGGCAACACGGGCTACGGCTGCTCTCAATGGAAAACGGGCTGCGCTTTCCGCTTTACCCGCGAACAATTCGGAACAATTTTAGAACCTAAAGATGTAGTAATTCTCCTCAATAAAAAACGATTGACCCACCCAAGAAAATTGCTCCTTCCTGACAATACTCCAAGCAGGGGATACATCACTATTGAATCGGATGGAAAAATTGGTATCGTAACAAAAGAGGAAAAAGAACTCGAGGGCTCTATCGGCTCCTGCCCCGTTTGCGCCGGAGCGGTTACCGAAAAATATAAGGCTTTCTCCTGCTTAGAATGTAAGTTTGTGATTTGGAAAAAAATAGCGGGTCGCGATATCTCTACCGCGCTGGCAGCTGTTCTTCTATCAATAGGAAAAACAAAAAAAATTGCAGGATTCAAATCCAAAGCGGGAAAACCTTTCGGAGCGGCTTTGAAAATCGAAGCAGGAAAAGTTATATTCGATTTTAACGAAGAATAAAAAGAAGGAAAAAATGGTCAACATCATCCTGATTCACGGAAACGGTGGCGGAAAAGGATCCGACAATTGGTTTCCTCACATAGAAAAAGAAATGAAAAAATTCGGAATACCGGTGATAGCGCGCGATTTCCCCGACAGCATCTTAGCAAGAAGCAGCTATTGGATCCCTTTTCTGAAAAATGAACTAAAAGCGGACGAAAATACTGTCGTAATAGGACACTCCTCCGGAGCGGTATGTGCCATGCGTTTTGCAGAAAAAAATCGTCTGTTAGGCTCCATACTCGTAGGAGCTTGCCACACCGATCTGGGATGGGAAAATGAACGAATAAGCGGATACTACGATACACCATGGGATTGGGACGCAATCAAAAAAAATCAAAAATGGATCGTAGAATTTGCCTCCGAAGATGATCCTTGGATTCCTATCGAAGAAGCCAGACATATTCATGAAAAGCTGCAAACGGAATACTACGAATTTACCGACAGAGGACACTTTGGAGGAGATAGAGAGGTGACGGAATTTGAAGAATGTGTCGCAGTTTTAAAAGAAAAACTACATCTCTCCTAAAAGAGGTGATTCACCGACGGCGGCAATACAGGAAATTTCAATGGAAGCATCCATAGGCAACCTCGCTACTTCAATTGTTTGTCTCGCAGGAAAATGATCGCCGCTAAAATGCTTTTGGTATTCTTTATTCATCTCCTGAAAATCACCCAAATCTTTTAAAAATACCTCCACCCGAATAACCTCATGCAAACTACTGCCGGCGGCAAATAAAATGGCTTGTATATTCTCTAAAATTCTACGAGTGGCCTCTTCCATGCTCCCCTCAATCAATTTTCCGGTAAGGGGATCAATCGGCAATTGCCCCGATACAAATATCAAGTGAGAGCGGCTTACATTCACCCGAACGGCTTGTGAATAAGGCCCCACAGCTTTCGGAGCATCTGCCGTTTCAATTTTTTCGATCAATTTTTCCATTCTTTCCCCCCTCTCAAATACTCACAATATGGTCGATATATTAAATAGAATAGTAATTAATTTACATAAAAAATATTAGTGAATTTATTGTTCGAACTGTATATTCATATGCTTTAACAAAGGAATGAACATGAGTTTAAGTAAATCTAATCCGCTGATAAATCATAATAACGGATGTTATAAATTTTGTGATCCGAATATGGTTATCAAGATTGATAAGAATATTACTTGTGAAAAAATTGAAATCACCGCAAAAACAATTATTTTATCAGCCGGTATTGAACTTCGCGCAAATGAAATTACATTTCGCTCAGAAAATCCTATCAATATTCCGGACTCGGTAATCATAAACTGTGCCAATATTGTATTCCTGCCAAGTAATTCGCTTTCTTATAGTGACGACAATTTACTCTATAAAAAGAAAATCAGCCTTGTTTAAGAAGAATTAAACTCGCGCAGCGTTTTGGAGTGCGGTGACGAGTCACAAATGCTGCGCGAATTTAAATTCTTCTTAGGTAATCAACTAAGATTTTTTTGGAAAATTTTTTTGCATGATATCGGCTAAAACGCGATTCACAATACTTGTATGCCCTTCTCCGTGGACAATGTTATGCGTCTCCCCTCTCCCAAGAACAGGTAACGAAGCAGCATACGGTTTCATTAATCCGTCTTCCGTAGAAGCATAAAAATCAAATGTAAAGGAAATTCGATCTACATTCTTATGGATCAGACGTGCCATCTCAATAAGTTTTGTACTGCCTTCACTTTCGTATTTAAAATCATTCAAAAGATCAGGAGAAATTTTAAATATTTTCCGTGCCACCCAATTCATAAAACGACAACTATGTGCAAGGCGTATTTGCCAATTCTTTGTTCCTCTTAAAACTCCTGCTATGGAATATATTTTAAAATTAAGACGAAGATTTTTATTCTCCAAATCCTTTGACATTTCGTCATCAACTAAACCGTTCAACATATTCAGCGAAATTCTTGCACCGTTAGAAACACCATAAAGATATATAGTGGGAATGGCGCAATTTTGCTTTATGTCAATTTCCTTCTTTATATACTTTTTCACCATAGTTCGAATAGAAGCGGTAGCCTCTTCCAAAGAACAATTGCCTTTTTCAGGTATAAAAGGAACTCGGATATCGGCGTTCCCACCCTGCTTGCGCAATTCTTTGATGTACCTATTCCAAATAGAAGAGTGCCCCTGAAATCCATGACTCAATACATGAAGACCGGCACTACCGGCTTTCCAATCCCTCCAAGTGTTTTCGTTTTTCGGATCGCAATATTCGTTGCGATAGGGTCGGCAATAAAAAAGAGTGGCTAGTCTGCTCGGCACCGATTGTATCACGGAATAGAGGTCACCGACGGGAGCTGATATTTTATGGAATATTTTTCTGATAATCCTCCGTTTGTCAGAAAAACGATCGGCTTCATTCAATTCACTGTGAATATAGACTTTTCCCGGAGAACCCGGCGGGATTGATTGGTTGTGCATAGTATTCCTTTTTTAGTTAATTAAAAATAATTATAACAAATTTTCATGTGTTTTAAATTAATTATTTATAAACCTTTGTTAAGATTTATTGTATGGATTTGAATAAAAATATTTACATAAACGTTTAACTATAAGTAACTTACCTTAAATTAAGGCATTTTATTGTGAAATAATGAGAAATCGATTAAAACAAAGTTGAGTACTCTAACAAATAAAAAAGAATGAGGGTCAAAATGGACGTATTAAATATCATTATTTCTTTAATCAGCGGTATCGCAGGTGGTAACATTGCCGGTGCGAGCATGCCTGATAAAAACTTAGGTGCTGTCGGTAACTCCTTAATCGGTCTTATCGGTGGTGGTGCCGGAGAATTTATCCTTAAAGCTTTAGGCGTAATCGGTACATCTGCCGTTACAGGAGATCCTTCTGCTGCTCACGGATTAGATTTAACTTCTATATTGGGAAGTATTGCTGCCGGCGGTGTCAGCGGTGGTGCTTTGACAGGCGTTATTGCTCTGATCAAAGATGCTATTGCAAAGAAATCGTAAATTTCATTCCGGATAAAGTTCTACAATAGAAAGATTATAGAGGTAAAGAATGGATTCTTTAGAAAAAAATGATGCTTTCTATTTAGGGAAAACTTTAAATCCTACAACCGGAAAACCGACAGATAAATTATTATACGATTCCAAAAATTTCAACACACATGCTGTGTGCGTCGGAATGACCGGAAGCGGAAAAACCGGACTTGGAATCAGCTTACTGGAAGAGGCGGGTCTCGATAAAATTCCCGCCATCATCATCGACCCAAAAGGAGATCTAACCAATCTCCTTTTGACTTTCCCCGATCTTTCTCCCGAAGAATTCAAACCGTGGGTGGATGAAAGCGAAGCGCAAAGAAAAGGCATGAGCCTTCAGGAATACTCCGAATATATCTCAAAAACCTGGAAAGATGGCCTCGCATCTTCCGGTGAAGATGCACAAAGAGTAAAAAAATTGCGGGAGTCCGTCGATCTTGCCGTCTATACTCCGGCAAGCAAATTAGGCACTCCTATCTCCATTCTCAACTCCTTTACCGCCCCTTCTAAAGAAGAAATGCTTGATACCGCCACGATTCGAGACAAAATCCAATCGCTTACTTCAGGATTATTAGGGCTCTTAGGCATCGCGGCAGATCCTATTAAAAGTCGAGAACATATTCTTATCTCCACACTCATCAATCAAGCTTGGGAAAACGGTGTAAATCTCAACATAGCCAACTTAATTCAACAGGTACAGCAACCGCCTTTTGCTAAAATCGGCGCCTTGCCTATCGACACGTTCTATCCCCCCAAAGAACGGATGGAACTGTCCGTCACACTAAATAATCTGTTAGCTTCCCCCGGATTCAAAGTATGGCTGGAAGGAGAGCCTCTCGACATCAAACAACTGCTCTATACAAAAGAGGGAAAACCAAAACTTTCTGTTATTTCAATCATGCATTTATCAGACTCTGAGAGAATGTTTTTTGTCACTTTACTTCTCAACGAATTCATTACTTGGATGCGGGCTCAATCAGGAACGTCTAATTTAAGGGCGTTATTGTATATGGACGAAATTTTCGGATTTTTCCCTCCCACATCCATGCCGCCTTCAAAATTGCCCATGCTCACACTGTTGAAACAAGCCAGAGCTTTCGGAGTGGGAATCATATTGGTCACACAAAACCCTGTGGATCTGGATTACAAAGGTCTTTCCAATTGCGGAACCTGGTTTATCGGAAAACTGCAAACTGAAAGGGATAAAGCCCGGGTCGTAGAGGGATTGAAATCCTCCTCAAACGGAGAATTCGATGCAAAAGCTTTAGACAAAATGCTGTCCCTCACCGGAAATCGTACATTCATCATGCGCAGTATCTACGAGAAAGAACCGATCGTTTTTCAAACGCGTTGGACCCTCTCTTATCTCCGCGGACCTCTCACCCTCACACAAATCGCAACCTTAACCGGCAAAATCGGAAAAACCGTTGAGAAAGAATCTCAACCGAATATCATGCAGGAATCGGAACAAACGACTCTAAAGCCGATTATCCCTCGTGGAATCAGCGAATTTTTTGCCCGTTTGAATAATGTAACACAAGGAATACGCTACCAACCGCGTGTAGCAGGAATCGCAAAATTACATTTTGTAGACGCAAAAAATAAAATCGACACATGGCAGGAAATAGGCTATGCCTTAGCCTCCGACGAAGACGGCAACAATGTCCCTTGGGAAAAAGGGGTCAATATCCCCAACCTAAAAAGCCAACTGGAGAGCACACCTCTTCCGGGAAGCTCTTTTCAAGATCCTCCTGCCGGACTGACTAACGAAAAAAATTATCGGACTTTTGAAAAAAAATTGGCTACGGAACTATATCAAAATGAGGTCTTGACTCTCTATCATGCTCCAAGTGCAAATATCACTTCGAATGCAGGGGAATCCGAGGAGGATTTTAAAATGCGGGCTGCCGGATCTTTAGGCAGTAAACAAAGCGATTCAGTCAAAAAAATCCAAGATCAATACTCAGATAAACTTTCCTCTCTCAAAGATAAAATAGCGAGATCCGAAGCAAAAGTAGCGCAAAAAAACCAAAAGGCCTTTACGCAAAAATTGGAAACGGGTGTATCCTTTTTAACAACTATCCTAAAAGCTCTGTTCGGCAAAAAACTCACGCAAGGGACAATTACACAAACAGGAACTTCGCTACGGCGTGCTACTCAAATGAACAAAGACAGTCAGGATGCTACACAAGCTGAATCGGATCTAAGTACTTACCGGGAACAACTCACAGACCTCGAAACGGAAATGAAAAATAAAATAGCCGCTCTCACAAACGGAACTTCAAACATCGAAATAGAAAAAATCCTCATCAAACCCCGCAAAAGCGATATATCCGTCGAACAAATCGCCCTCGTCTGGTGGCCCGATTCAAAATAATTTTATCCGGCTTTTTCTAATTGCTTAATGAAAATACCGCCTGTAATTCCCGCTTGTGTCCCTAGGAAATTGATCCGACTAATATCTAAAAATTCCATGATTTTTTTCATCAGTATCAAATCACTGCGATCCAAACTTACATCAGGATTCGCTTCAAGAGCACGTAGTAAATCGTTCATCGTATAAGAACAATTCAATTTAAGAACTTGCTTGGGATGAGCTCCGATTCCGATTACCGCTCCTTCACTACATCGAATTTTATTGATAATCTCCGGACTGATATTTTTAAGGGCTGTGTCCAAAGCCGAGAAATCATTTTGTATTAACATCTCATGCATAGGAAATCTTCCGTACGGTGTACTATAAACACGTAATCGGCCATCTATTTTGCAGGTAATTTGAAAACTGCCGGATCCGATATCCAATACAATAATATTCTCAGAAGCCAAATCTGATTCTTTGACGATAGTTAAAAATCCTAAAATCCCTTCCTCTTCAGGGGATATAATTCTGATTTCCATATTCAGCAAATTTGCTATCTCCTCTATAATTTTTTGTCCGTTTCCGGCCTTTCTAAAAAGTTCCGTAGCAATAGCTGTGTGACTTGTAGGCGCATATTGTTCCCCGGTAAATTTAAGCGCTTGAAGAATTGTAATGATTCTTTCCTCTCCCTCCTTCGATATCATATTGTTTCCGTCTAAAAGAGACTTGCCTACAAGAGATGTTGCTTCAGATTGATAGTATAAAGTTTCGATTTGTGTCCCCGTGACTTTTACGACCTGCATTTTAATTTTACCGGTTCCGATATCAAATGCTAATCGAACGTCCGGTGTTCCGTATAAAACGCAGGATTGTAGAAAAAAAATCATAAGAAAAAATACTTTCATTTTATTCTCCGGAAATAATGTTTAATTTTTAGATTTACACTTTGAATCCGGATTTATTACCGGAAGAATAAGATTTTAATCCTAAATAGAATACTTTAGAAGCTATATATGAATAAAGAAGGGTAAACCCCAAAATATAAATGACCCCGCCAAAAGAACGATCTTTAATTGTTTCTACCGGAACAAATCCGATAAATCCGGAGGGGACAACTGTCAGCAAAAACATTTTGACGGCACCGACATAGAGGGATTTCGGATAGTTACTAAAAGTAAGCAAAAATTCAAAAAGCTGCTTAGAAAGTGTATGCGAATCTCCCATCCAAAAAGCTAAACTGCCCATTATAATCGAAAACGAAGTAATGATCATTGCTGCCGTAAAAATAAACAGAACCAAAAATGGTATATTATATAGCGTAACATATCCCGAAAACCATAAAAAAACTACACTGCTAAAAATATCGCCCCATCCTGAAGAGACAGACTTTGCTCCCACTATTTGCAATAACAAATTTTTAGGCTTTAGAATCAAAGCATCCAAATCCCCCTCAAATATCATCCGGGCAAGATAACGACTCCCTCCCAAAAATACAGAAAATAATCCGTAAGCTCCGTTTACTATTCCATATAAACAGGCAATATCAGATAATGTCCACCCTTTTACCGAGCTGAAGTTGCTGAAATAAATCCACCAGAAAGAAAAAAAGATAAGATTACTCAGCAACATAAAAAATGACTGTAGCAAAAAAGATTCTCGTAAACTAATAGAGGATTTAATACTTATTTTAATATGAGCTAAAAGGTTTTTGAATTCATCCATATTAACCACCATTAACTTTAAGTGATTTAAGCATTTTGGTGTACAACTTCAACATCAACAGAAAAGCCACACAACCCCAAAAAAGAAGTCCGGCTATTGTCAGTAAGAAATTCATCGGACTAAATTCCATAATGAGATGCGCAGGACTGTAAAGCAACGAGGCAAACGGAAGAAAATGAGCGGCAGTTTTTAAATAACCGGGATAAAAATCTAAGGGAATAAGTAGCCCCCCAAACAGAAAAGAACTGCGTTGCCAAACCCAATATATAGGACTTGAATCCTGCAACTTAAATGCTAACAATCCGATGATCATATGAAATAAAAGAAATACCACACCGGCAAGAGCGGCACTTAAATACGTTACAAATAAAATATGCGGAGACGGAATGTAGCTTGAGATATAGATACAAAAAGGGACTGAAATAAGCAATAAGCCGGCAAAACGAAAAAAAAATGAACCGAGAGACTCAGAGATCTTTATTCCTAAATAATTGACGGGCTTTAACAGTTGATATACGATGTCTCCGCTCCGAATGTCATTTTCAATCTCAACCTGAATCGAAGGGCTCGCAAGGATAATAAGCTCTGTAACAGATAAATACCAAATCATCGATTGAGGATTCGCATGATTAGAAAATTGGGTTGCCTCCCATAATTTTGAAAAAATATAAAGAATCACAAGGAAAAAAAAGGAGCGGATGATCACCTCTTTTCGATTTCGCCCATTGTGAAGCACAGAATATAAGGTCAACAAAAGATATTTTTTCAAGATCTGTAAATTTCCTTAATGACCTCTTCTAAAGAGGGATCTTCAATAATAATATCGGTGAATTGATAGTTTTGTGCAAAATATTGCACGGCTTCCTGTAAATCCATCAAATTTAAATCAACTTCAAATTTATAAAAACCGGCTGAAGTCTCTGCTAATTGTATTGCAGGGTGTTTCTTCCAAAAAATTTCTTCCGCTGTTTTTATTTTAACAATTTTATGCTTCAGGTAACTTTTTTTTATTAAATCGACCGTGTTATCTACAACGATTCTTCCGTGATTAATAAGAATAATTCGATCACACACCTTTTCAATATCTGCAATGTCATGTGACGTAAGAAATATAGTTGTGGATTCCAACTCTACACGCTGCTGAATCAACCGGCGAATTGCATCTTTAGAAATGATATCCAAACCGATAGTGGGCTCATCTAAAAATAAAATTTCGGGATTATGCAAAAGACTTGCCACTAACTCACACCGCATCCTCTCTCCCAAAGAAAGCTCTTTCACAGGTCTCGAAATAAAATGCGACAACTGAAAAATATCAATCAACCGATCTAAACGTTCTTTAAATTTTTTATACTCTATATTGTAAATCGTCGCGAGTAATCTAAATGAATCATACGCAGGAAGATGATACCACAATTGACTGCGCTGTCCAAACACCGTGCCGATCATATACGCCACTTTTTTTCGATCGACAAAAGGATCGCGATCAAAAATTTCTATAGTGCCGCTACAGGGTTGAAAAATTCCTGTCAATAGCTTGATAGTCGTGGATTTTCCCGCTCCGTTCGGCCCTATAAAGGCAACTTTTTCTCCTCTTTTGACCTCAAAAGAAATATTGTTGACAGCATTTAGTGTCTCATAACGGGGACGTAGATATTGCCTTACTTTGCCAAAAAAACCGGCCGGATTCTTTGCTACATAAAATTTTTTTCTAAGATTTGTGACGCGGATCGCATTATTCATAAGTAACCATACATCCTATCGGTAAATGATCTGACGGTTCTGTCTCATTGGGCATGGGCTTAGCACTATCAAGCGAAAGGCATTCGATAGGGACGCTTTGTAAATCTTTCGACAATAAAATATAATCGACTCTTTGATACATATCATTTGCAAAACAGGTATACGTTTTTTTATCAGAAAAAGCATCCTGAAGCCCGCTTAAATGAAATTGATTCATAATAGGATTGTGAGGCTGTATATTGAAATCCCCGACAATAACGGTAGATTTACTCGGAATAGTTTTTAAGATAAATTGAATCTGATTCCAAATAGAATCACCGATACGTACTGTCTTAGACCATTTGATCTTTGTATTGACCAATGTAACGGATCTATCGGAATCTAAACCAAGCGTAGTCACAAGGGCCGGCTGTGTAGCAAAAGCTGTACGGGATACATCAATTTTTTTTTCATGTTGAATCGCTTTGAAAAAATTTTTCCTGCAAAAAGTTCCTACACCATCTTCGGAACCCGATAATTTTTTTGCAAATGATCCTTCAAACTGAGGAAAAGATTCTTTAAAATATTCAAAAGATGAACTGTTTAACTCCTGAAGACAAATTACATCGGGATTCAATTTTTTAATTCTTTCTACAATTTTTACTCTGCGATTCGGCCAAAAAAGAATGTCTTTATCCACAAAATCATACATTTCATCCCATAAAAAATCGTCACTCAAAATATTGTAGGTCACAAGACGAAAAGAACCGGCCTCTAATAGAGAAGAAATAAAGGTTAATACAAAAATGTACCTAAAACTCATTCGAAGAAACCAATTGCCTTTTAGTAGGATCATGAATTGCCTCATCAAAATTTTTATATATATCTAAACAACTTAAAGGTAAGAATACAATATACTTTTTTCCGTTTTCGAAATAAATCAACTCAAACGGATCAACAATTCGAGCGTTGTTCTTCATAAGAATTTTTATGAATTGAAAGCCCTGTTCAATTGAAGGTAAATAATGTCCGCTTTCTAAAGCAATCATTTTAACAATACCTCGTTCTATTTCCATAAGTCCGGCCCCAAGCACGGGTTTTCCGCAACTTAAACTGCTGTGCCAAACACCTTCTGTAACCTGTTCTATATAAAGATCTTGCGACAAATCCATCACAAAAATATTTCTTTTTACTCTACAAGTACTTACCGGCTCTTGTGTCTCTTTTTTAACTAAATATCCGTCGACTATCTCTACACAACACGCGGCCAATTGCCCTTCAGAATAATAACTCACCATAGGAATATTCTGAGGAACGTATTGAGTCTCAAGCCACAAAAAAAACGATTGATAACTTTTTAACTCAGGATCTGTATCAAGCCAAAATTGATAATAATTTGCCAAACGTCTATGACACGGATCAATCGACTCCAACCAAAAAGCACCCCAAAATTCTTTCATCTTCATCGAGTAAGAACAAGTATTTCTCATCGACATAATACCGCAAGGGGAATCGGAGACCAAAGAATAATCAAGATGATACCGGGCAATGATTTCATCGGCAGGAATTTCTAATATATGCTGCAAATACTCTTTTTTACTCTGCACCATACTCTCTAAAAGCTTTAATAAAGACTTCTTCTCACAAAATTTTTCAGACTCCGCCATCTGTACTACAGAATCATGAATGGATTCTAACAATCTGATGCGTTCAGGCAAATCCCCTAAAGAAGATTTATCAATAGAATGATAATATTTGACCCGTTCATTAAGACATCCAATTTCTCCTGAATCCATACCCAAAAGCATTTTATAATCTAGAATAGGAATATCAACCCAACCGGGTGCGGAATAAATACAATGCGAACTTACACACAAAACAAAGAACAGAACCATAAGAATATTCATTCTAAAAATCCCACTTGGGATTTAAATACACAAAATACCCCAAAGACTCTATCTTTTGATTAAAATCCAAAAAGTTACTTATTGAATTATCGGACCCTAAATACTCAACTTTTTGATGAGGTGTATACACCTTTAACGGATAATGAATATGGGATGATTTTGAATTCGAAAAACGATTAGCCGGTCCGTGCGCCACAAGTTTAAACGGACCGGGAACAAATTTCGGAAACCGATCAAAAATAAGCTCCTGAAAATACCGGTTGATATCTTTCACAATCATAAGCTCCTCTTCCGTAATCTCTCCGTACTCAGAATCAAATACGTGTTCTCTCGTACCTGATTTCAAATAAACAGCAATTAAATCCAGATCGGAAATGATATACTTTCCGGTTTCATAACAGGCAACCGGAATATTATGCTCCGGATCAATAGGCGATTTCACAAGGTACTCTTCACCATGTTTTGCTTGGGCATAAAAGACCTCTTCCCCAATTAGAAATTGCAGCGGCTTCACAGAAAATTCCGCAATATCCGGCTCCAAAAAACCGTTACTGATTCCTGTTCGTATCGTCCTTTTTCGAATACTATAATCCTTACTTTCTACATCCGGACGAATAAAATGGGCATACGAACAGGGATTGACAGGATTAGACAAAATATAAGCATCATACTTATTCGCAATAAAACAAAGGGTCTCATCAACTAAATACTCGCCGATCTTCCGATGAATAAATATCCTGTCACAAAAAAGATCAAAAGAAATTTTTTCGGATTGTTCAAGAATAATCCTCTCTACTCTTTCATTTTCTTCAAAATATGTTCGAACAGGCAAAGTTTCTAGCATTTTCCGATATTCATTTTTTTTGTCGCAAAAAATTTATAAACAGAATCTTTATCCTTCATCCCCTCCAAAAGAATTGCCTGATACAATAAATGACTTCCCATCTGCGGTACGCGATCACTTCCCGCCATCATTTCATGTTTAAATTCGAGAATAAGATCCCGATTGTCCTGATTAATTTTTGATTGTAAAATTTCAATAAGGGAACGATTCTCTTCGAAATCAGACTTTGCAAGCGACCAAATATCCAATTTCCATAATCCTCCCATGTTCGGACAATCAAATTTTAATCCTAAATAATCGCCTCTCGGCATTTTAGGTTTATAATTACCTCTAAAACGAATAAGCTGCGCTTCAATAAAATCAGGATCCTTAGCCACAAAATTACAAATACTTCCCAAAGCTTCTATAGAATCAACCTCATCTTTTAAGACAATCTGCATATCAATATCGTTCCACGTCATTAAATCCAAAGCATAACTGCCGGTATAAAAAAGTTCTCCGAATTTTCTAATGTATGAATCAATATTTTTTGTCTTTAAGACTTCTGCAGCATTCTTCCTAATCGAATGCGCCATATCCCGAAATGTATTTTTCATATCACCTCCATAAGTTCTCTTTGCCGCCTTTTTAACGCGCTCGGCTTCATATACATCAATTTATCTGTTAAACGTTTTTGAATAGCCTCACCCTTCTGATGCTCAATATCCATAATGGATACATACGTTTGAAGTGTTGTCCGGGAATTGTAATAATCAAGCGCCTCCTGAATTTGCTCCGCAGTCAGATCGTAATGCCCCAATTTAATTAACTCTAATAAATCTCTCCACTCAACACTGTCAAACATCCGTAACTTATACTGGTCCACAATCGTATAAACCGCCTGATGATACAGTTCTTTTACAAGGCTCACATCCTCTTTGATAAGCTCTTGTAACTCCTCCGGAAGCTCATCAAACTGCTCTTCAATAACTCTTCCTGCTTTATAATAATTCTGAAGAACTCTAATCGCATAATATAGACGTGTTTTTTCTTCTTCAAAAATAACCGTACCGGAATAATCCCTTAAACTAATAGATTTAAGTCTCACCACAGACCTTGGTGAGACTTCAGAAACAATAGTATCCCGATACTTACAGCCGTTTTCAATATACGAAAGCGTGATAGGATCCCTAAATGTTTCATTTAAAACAGTAGAAAAATCATCTTCATATATATTCCACTGATTGTCATTGACCTGATTCTGCCATAAACAAATGTTTCCGTTGTAATTTAAAGACCAATCAAGCCCCTTCTCCCCGTTTGTGTTGTAAAGTACCGCAGAATTATTGTCTTCAGACTCTTCCAAATCTCTTTCAAATATTTTAATGGTATCTTGCAAATTTTCAACTTTATGAAGATTAGGACGTAAATCAGATCCGAAAATTTTGGAAATCCCGACAATAAATTCATAACCGGACTGCAAACGTACATACATCTTTTGGGGTATAATTTTTATCACATCTTCATCATCAGAGGCTCTTGAATCACTACTATACGTCGCCTGATGCCCGGGAAATAAATCCAATACTTTCGGAAGCATCGGATCATTTTCAAAGCCGTGGATTTGAAACTTTAAATAGGGATGATCGGAATACTCGCTTTCAAATAATTGGATTAAATTATACGCAGGATTTATTCCGAGCTTGATCGCATGGCCTGCACTCACGCTCACACGAACTGTAACTTTACACGGACTTTTCCTTGCCTTTATAGCTTCTTCTATTTCTCCTAAATAACGTCGTGCAGCTTCTTTATTCATCGCCCAATTGCCGCTTGTTACTAATACAATACGATTCGTTTCTACCTCCGCTATTGTGCGTAAAACTGCCCTTTTTTGCGTTAAAGGCTCTCCTCCGCCCGATATTAAAATATAACCTAAATTTGCCTCATTGCAAAATTTAATAAATTTATCTATCCCTTCTTCATTAAACTGATCAGCTACAGTGATTTCACTTCTCGCAGGCGCCGACTTAAAAAAACAAAAGGGACACCCCACCCCGCAAAAACGGGTGAAAAATACACACATGAATGATTTACCGGTATATTCACGTGTATCATAACGCACCAAATTGTATTGAAGCATCAACCTTCGATAGTAACCGGGATTCATAAACGGATTGACTAAACAACTATCTTGCGCTTGTCTCATGACATCTCCTTTGCTCAAGTGTACATGCTGTTTCGAGAATTTCTTTAAACCGCTCTAAACTCGGCAACGGAGCCGCAGAAAATTCGGTTTTGTATTTATTTCGATCGAAAAAAAATACAATCTGTAAATCAGAGGGTAAATAAGCTCCCTTCTCCTCAAAAATTTTTAACACCTGATATCCAATTTCAGGTGTCGGCATATAATGCCCGCTTTCTAAAGCGAGAGATCGCAACCTTCCGTCTTGTATGTGCAAAAGACCGGCCCCCAACACAGGTTTGCCGGATGTAAAACTTGAATGAGAAATTCCCTCTTCTTCCTCCCCAATAAAAATTTCACCGCCAAGACTAATACACAAAAGATATCTTTTCGAAGTATCTGTAAAATTTGCAGGAGTCCAATCAAAATCGGATTTCTCCCAAAAAAGTCCGTCTTTAATGACAACTCTTCTCTTTTCTAATTCATCATCGTCAAGATACCGAACGCGGGGAATATATTTCGGAAGATGCTGATTCTCCAGCCATAAAAAGAAATGCGGTGCTGTAATGTCTTTCTCACAAACAGCTTTCCACTCATCCAAAAAAGGAGTTAACCTTCTATGACACGGATCTAAACTTTCAAACCAAAAATCTCCCCAATATTCACGAAGTTTTAAAGAGAAAAAACGATCGTTATTTAAAACTACAGGAATTTTAGACGAATCATATAACCCCGAAAAACTATTGTGAAAAGCGGTTAATGAATCATTTTCATGTAAATTATTTACGTAAATAGCCTGAAGCTTGTCTAAATAATTCCGCTTCCTCACAGCTATGCCGAAAATCCAAAGCAGATGCTTTTTCTTGTCAATTACCTCAATGCGATCACTCACCCAATCCTCAATCCTTTCTATAATCCTGTTCAATTTTTTTATCCTGCAGGATATAGTATCAACACGGTCTTTAGGAATTTGATTGTATTTTTTAATCAACGCATCAAGTGCTAATACATTCGGAGTTTCATATCCCAAAACGGCTATGTAATTATCGTCAGGTAAGTCTATCCAATCTATTTCATTCATGTTCTTCATCTCAATGGGTCTTTAAAATTTTTTATCCACAAAAATAATTTAGAAACGAGTCCTCAGTGTTTTCAAGAGTGTTTTTCTGCTAACGGTCTAAAAATAGCGTTTTTGTAGTGTATATAATTCTTTTTATTCGTGACAACTGTTTTTTTTTAGTTCGTGAAATGATTAGAGACTTGACCGGTAAATGATTTTTTTAGTAAAAAAAATCAAAGTAACTATAGGATCAATATGTCGATAAATGTAGTTCCGGGATTTAAAGCCGGTATTCAAGTGGAAGATAAACAGGGACTTGTTTTATATCAGAGAAGTTTTTTTTCATCCGGAGAAATGAAAACGTTTTTAAGAGAACACAGTACCTCAAAAAACAGCACCGCTTTCAATCTAGGAATAGCTTTCCTTTTAAGAACAGATACTTGCCCGGTGAAACTAAGAGACTTCTCGGATATGACTGCGCCGTTTACCAAATATTCGGAATCTGAAAACATCGAAAGCGATCATCCGATCGGAACCCTAATCGCAGATAATCCGCACTCAGAACAGGCTATGAAGAAAGGGAAAGTCCGACTTCGATACGAACTGAAAACCACTGAAATATATGATGTCACCTACTCCGCTGTTAAAAAGACCGGTCAAATCGCTCAAACTTTAACAGTAAAAGGTGTAATTGATGTAGCACTAAGAAGCTTTCCCGGAAAGACCTCCTCTGATCATAAAGAAGAAAGAAAGGTGCAACAATACGCAAAAGGATCGGAGGGAAATGGACGGAGTGGAATTTTTAAGATCTGATGAAGATAAATACAAAAGGCGATAAACACTCAACTGAATATTTATCGCCTTTTCGCTAAATTATATTCGGTTTCGCAGATTATTCATAAACAACTTACTGCCATTACTTTGGGCGGCAGCATTGTTATTTAAAGCGTTCTGCTGCTCTTCTTTTACTGCAGCAGCCTTGATTTGTGCCTGCAATACATCATACTCAATATTAGCTTCTGATATAGCATTTGCTGCATCCTGTGTCGCGCTTGAAGATGTCGTACTGCCGGAACTAGAGGAAGCCTCAGCCCCCGCACTAGTTACACCGCTTGTGTCCTCCTGCGAACTCCCGGCTGTCGTACTGATTTGTCCGAACTGCAACATAAGTGCATTCAGTTCGGAGTCTGATGTGCTATCTATTGGAGAAGTCATAAGCCTCCTTTTAGATTTCTTTATTATTTTTATTAACAGTAGTTAAGGAGGATTACCCCTATATAATCATTATAATAAATATTTAATTGTTTATCAAACTAAATGAAAAAGACATTTTTATTAATAGTTACACTTAATAAATTGTTTATAATTAAACGAAGGCCCCGAGGAATATACTAATCATCCTTTAAAACGAAAAGCAAAGGATGATTCGGCACCGGTTCTCCATATTGAATCCTCAT
>JABDBB010000034.1:0-8402 GCA_013288845.1 Chlamydiota bacterium
TTATTTTCAACATTGGCTCAATATGGGAGCAAAAAACGATCCGAAAAAACTTCCTAAAATTTATTATGTCAATTGGTATCGAAAAGATGAAAAAGGAAAATTTTTGTGGCCGGGCTTCGGAGAAAATTCCCGTGTATTAAAATGGATATTTGAAAGATGTGACGGAGCGGATAACGGAGTAGTGTCTCCGATAGGTATCCTTCCGAAAGAGGGCTCCTTGGATATCTCCGGATTGAAAATTTCTCCCGAAAAAGAAAAAGAGCTTTTCTCTATTGATACGAAAGCCTGGAAAAAAGAGGTGAAGCATTTAAGGCATTTCTTCTCTCTGTTTGAAGATAAAATCCCTGCAGGAATCACCGAAGAATTGGATGCATTAGAAAAACGACTACAAAAGTAAATAAAGCGAGATGCGGAATCAACCTCTCCATAAAATACAAAAACTTACCAAACTCCTTATCCTCAGCGGTACAATCAATATTCTGATGTTCGCTTTTTTGGGATATTGGTATATTAAAGAGCGCCCTCCCGTCCCTGTCTGTGAAAGAAAACCTAAATTTTCTGAAATTGCTGTCCGTTCCGAAGCGATCAATGATCGAATCAACACACTTTTCCCCCTCTCTTTTGATCGGCTGATCCAACAATTAAACGATAAAACATCCTTAGAAAGCGGCTACCTCGCAAGGGATCTGGCGCTCGGTTGTATGATTTGTTTTCACGATTTTGATCCGTCACGGGTTCTTCCGGAAAATCTTACACAAACGCGTCAGCGATTTTTCGTTTATACCGACTCGCAAAAGCAAAAACAAAAAATTCCTGTTTTTTCAGGTCTTAATGATCATGATTTCGACCGTATTATAGAATTTGTCAAAATAGAAAAATGGCCTTTTACCTCCAAAGGGCTGTTCCACAAGCTTAAAATTCCTGAATATAAAGAAAGCAATAACTTAAAATATGCTTTTTATATCACACCGGAATTTATGAGCGTGGAATTGCTCTTCAAACGTGCGGGATTACAATCGGATAAAGAAGATCTTTTACGATTACTCCTGGAAGGGAATTGGGAGATGCTCGCCTCTTTTGCCGCTAAACAAAGGATCGATCAGGATCTCTCCGAAGAGGAACGCAGATCTTTTTTATTGCGCTATATAGAAATCGGTTCTGCCACAGCTGCAGCATTTTTTTTGAAGACCGATTCTAAATATGCAGTAAAAAAATTAGATGACGAACATGTAGTCGATATTCTGAGACTTTCCAGAGAACGCACTCCCTATGCAGCAAGATTTGCTTTAGAAGCCTTGGCGAGTCCGCGCAATGATTCGGTTTGGAAAGAGGCTACCGAGCGTTTATATGAATTTGTGGGCGAAAAAAATCCGGGCCTTATGGGCAAAGATTATGCTGTGTCCCGATTTCTTTCCGGGCAACAATCTCCTCCGGACCCTATTTCTACCGGTCTTGTAAAGAAATGGAGAAGGGCCTACACGGTTACGGAAGGCGATTCTCTATGGAAAATCAGTCGAATGTTTAAAGTCAATGTCCCCGAATTAAAGAAGCAAAATAATATGGACACAGACATTCTCAAACCCGGAACAATGATCCTTGTTCCATAAGAGGATTGTAAAGCGCGCAGCGTTTGGAGTGCGGTGACTCGTCACCGCACTCCAAACGCTGCCGCGAGTTCAATTTCCTCTGAAACTATCTGTGTAGTTTTCTGGAGGTGTTAAAGTCATATGTGGATTTCGGTACGACATTTCCCTGATAATACCATGTGGTTTTTGAAATACAGCCGTCTATATAGGTATGACTCGGTCCGTGAAGGCAATCGTTTCTCCAGTTTACCTCTTCAATCATTGTATTGCCGTCGCGGTATCTTTTTTCTACGCCGTGTTTAATTCCTTTATGATAAGGAATCTCCGCACATTTTTCTCCGTTTTTATAGGTAACGGTTTCACCGTGTTGTATTCCGTTACTCCATTGCTCTACCGTATCCGGCTCACCGCTTTGAAGGAATGTTTTTTTCTCTCCGTGGGGACGATGATTTGCATATTTGATAACGGCTTTCGTTGAACCGTCCGGGAAGTATTCCGTTTTTGTTACTAGCATTCCGTTTTCAAAAGTATCTGTGGCCAATAATTCTCCGCTTCGGCTTCGTACGGCTCTTCTTCCTTCTCCGTCATTAATTTTGGATTCGGACTGATTAGATTCATTAAAATAGTCGCCGTCTACAAGAATATGTTCTTTATACATTTCTTTTGATTTGGGGATACCTGACTCATACCAACTTGTCACCATGATAAATCCGTCAGGAGTATTGTTTGATTCACTTTCAGGATTTCCCGATTCATCTATATGTGTTGTTTTGAGTAACGTACCGTTGGTATATGTTTCTACTGCTGCAATTTTCTCGCTGTGAGGATAGGAATAGGTCACTTCGCCTGTTAAGACTCCGGCTTCGTAATTTTTTGTTACAGTGACGCCGTTGTCCAGAGTAGTAATGACTTTACCGTTCATGCCCCTTTGTTGCCAATCGGTCCCCTTTACCTCTACTCCATATTTATGGACATATTTTTCTTTTATTACCCGATTCTCAGTGTCAGGACCGGATCTGACACAGCCGGCAGCGATAGCAAGAGATGCGAGTAAAGATAGCGTAGGTATGTTTCTCATGGATTCTCCAAAGTTTATTGATTTCATAGTTTAAGTGATCAGACTGCGAATTTTATCTGTAATTTTAGCATGTTCTTCATCGACGACTTCCTGGGAGATTGTTTTTTTATTATCGCGATAAACAAAACGCAAGGTGACATTTTTTTGATCTTTACCCAATTTTTCACTGCGATACAATCCACGGAGTTGAAACTCTTCCAATAATTGGCTGTCGATAGATTTTACGATGGAATCTATTTTGCTAAAAGGAACTTCCTCTTTTAGAGTAATAGTCCAGTCTCTTACGGAACACGGATATTTTGAGATAGCCTGCATTCTGACATGTTCCGGACGGGATTCCACAATATCTTTGTGATCGAATTCACCGAAATAAATTTTTTGTGTCAGTCCGAGTCTTCTTATAATCCCGGGATGAACCTCTCCGATAGAGCCAATTTCCCTTTCTCCTAAATAGATAGAGGCTTGTCTTCCCGGATGAAAACTAGGCAAATGCATATTTTTGAAGGTGAATCCTGAAATCCCGAATTCTGTCAGCATATTCTCGGCAATTCCTTTCAAATCATAAAAATCTATTTCCCGACCCGTTTCGTTCCAATTTTCGGGAAAAGCATTTCCTGTCAGGATGATACCCAAAACCGTTTCTTCTTCATATTTGTTGCCGGGAAGTTTGAAATGTACTTTTCCTATTTCAAAACCGGAAATATCCTGATTCTGTCTATCCGAATTATATTTCACAACCTGTAGCAATCCCGGTAAAAGAGAGGTGCGTAAACAGGATTGTTCTACAGAGGTGGGATTGAGTACTTTGATAAGAAATTCATCTTCGACGGGTGATTCTCCGACAATTTCCAACAAAGAAGGGCCTATTAAATCACAGGTCAAAAATTCCTGTAATCCTTCTGCCAGCATTCTTGCGCGCAGTTCACGTTCAAACAGAAAAACTTCGGAATGAGGCAAAGATGAATTGTGAAACGGCGAAATTTCTTTATGCAGATGATCAAATCCGTACAAACGGGCTACTTCTTCGATGAGGTCTACCTCGACATTTACGTCGGCACGATATGTCGGGACCGAAACGGTAAATGTATCGTCATTATCCCGGGTGCAACCGAATCCCAGGCGAGTGAAAATATTTTCCACCTCTCCGACTCCGAGATGCACTCCGAGCAATCGATGAATCCTGCTGACTCTACATACAATCTTTTTCTCTTCGAAAGTTTTTTCTTTGATATCCAAAATATTTTTGACTACAGTGCCGCCGGCTAAGGCTCTCATATATTCTGCAGCACGATTCAATGCCGATTCCACCATATTCGGATCGCATATTCTTTCAAATCGACGAGAGGCTTCAGTAATCAGTCCCAATCTTTTTGAAGATTTTCTAATAGAACTCGGACAAAAATAGGCGGCTTCCAGCAGGACATTTTTTGTGCCTTCATTGACTTCGCTGTTTTTTCCGCCGATGATCCCTGCTAAAGCAACAGGTTTTTTTCCGTCACAAATCAGTAAATCCTCGCCATGCAAGACCCTTTCTTTGTCGTCGAGAGAGACGAAAGTTTCACCGGATACCGGATTTCTTATCACAATTGTCTTCTCTTCTAAAAGATCGTAATCAAAAGCATGAAGAGGTTGACCTAGTTCCAGCAAAACATAATTGGTGATGTCTACAATATTGTTCACAGGTCTCATTCCGGAAGCGACTAATCTGTTTTGCATCCAAACGGGTGAGGGGCCTAATGTGATTCCTTTTACCATGCGACAGGCGTATCGAAGGCATCGCTTGGGATCTTTTACTTCAACTTTTATACACGATTTTATTTCTTCCTGCCCCTCTTCTACAATAGAAAATTTCGGAAGATGAAGAGCGTGCCCGGTAGAGGCATGCAATTCTCTTGCCACTCCCACAACATTTGCGCAATGGCCTAAGTTGGGAGTTAAAGAAATTTCAAAAACGGAATCCTTGAAAAGTTCTGCCACATCGGTTACGTCGGGAAGAGAAGGATCGAATTCAATAATGCCTTCGGCCTCATCGGAAATTTTCAATTCTTTATAGGAACAGAGCATTCCTGAAGATTCCACGCCTCTGATTTTAGACTTTTTCACTTTAAATACTTTGTCTTCTTCATCCGGAAGTGTGGCGCCGATTTTTGCCAACGCAGTTTTTATTCCGGGTCTGCAATTGGGAGCTCCGCATACTAAATCGTACGTTTCCGTGCCGTCAGAAACTTTGGCCAAACATAATTTATCGGCATTCGGATGTTTTGAGGCTTCTAAGACAGTACATACTACGACTCCGGAAAATTCGGCTTCTTTAGTTTCGATTGCATCCACTTCAAGTCCTGCCATCGTCAGGAGTTTTGCTATCTCGATCGGGGATTCTGTAATGTCGATATATTCTTTTAGCCAATTTAACGGTATTTTCATAGGAATGATCTTTTAATTGCGGTTAGTTTAAGGACGAATCATACCTGACGAGTGAATTTATTCTCCATAGTGATTCCTTCGTTTTTGGGGTTTAGAAGTTATGGAAAAATAATTTTTAAATTTACATTTTCTTAATAAAAACCCACTAAAATATTAATATTTAATTGCTATAATTTAGTTCTATGAATTAATATTTTTGGATAAAATTAAAGGATTGATCGTGACTATTCGCATAAAAAGCCCCCTTTCGCAAGACCCGTTTTTTAAAAATGTAGAAAAGCTATCCAAAATCAACGGAAAATCGGTGATTTTCTACAGAAACTCCAAATCAGGAAGTGAATGTATAGTCAGGCAAAAAAGCAATTTTATCCTGGAATTTTTTAGGCTTATACTTTGCCTCGATTTTCTTATGTACAAAATTCGAGGGTACTCTGCTAACAAAGATGTTTTTTTTCTTGGCTTAGACCGCAATATTAAGGCGATCATAAAATTAAATCCGGAAGAAACAAGTGAAAAAAAATTATTATGTGACACGTTGATAAAAGTAAAAGCTGTTGCTGTTCCTCTCTTAATGAAAAATGTAAAAGGTGCCGTTAATATAACCTTAAGGAGTAATTCGCAAGCGTTATTGAATAAAATGTTAGATGCAAAAATTGCAGCTTTAAATGAAACAATTAAATCTGAACTTAAATCAAATGCGCCACCGGTTAACCCGCCGAATAATCAAACACAAATCCCGATTCCTCAACAACCTGTTGTGAAAGATAAAGAAGAATTAATTATTCCGAAATTAACTCTCGAAAACTATACACCTAATTATCCTATGTCCTCTGCAAAAACCGATACAAAGCATCCAAACATTAATTTAAACAATTTAAAGGAGCATAAAACTAAATATGAAACATCAAAAAAAGAACTGACTGATGCTTTCAAACAATATCAGGAAATTCAAAAAGAGTTTAATAATTCCTGTGATACTTATGAAAAGGAATTTCCTGCTCCTGCTCCTCTTCCTGCTCCTGCTCCTCTTCAGGTTATTCCCGGTCAAATACCTAAGGCTCCTCCGCAACCTCCTCTTAAAAAACCTATTATAACTCTTAAAAAACCTGGTATACCTCTTAAGAAAGTAGGATCGGGTATTCTTGCTGTTACCCCATCGAATATAGAGCTTAATCCGGGAATTGCTAATATCCTTAAACTGCAGGAATTAAATGAAAAGAAAAAAGAAGCTGAAAAAACTATAGCGGAAATATTATTTTCAAGTCAGGATCAGAATAGTAAATTACCTGATAAACTACCTGAAGATACAGAAGAGTATATTAAAAAATATGTTGCCGGATTAGAGAAAAAAATTACTCCTCTGCAAGAAAAAATAAAGATATTAGAGATTCAACTGGAAGAGAAGAATCAAATTCCTCAATCAAAGCAATCGATAGGAAAAAAAGAGGTAGTAGGTTCTTTGAACAAGCAGTTGAGCGATCTCGAGATTCAGAATAAGTTAAATAAAGAAAATTTAAATAAAGAAAATTTAAATAAATTAATTAGCACCTCTCAAAATTCTTTAAATACAAAACTCAATAGTTTTGGTTTGCTTGTAAAGAAGATGAATTCTATTCAGGGAAAAATAAAACACCCGATTATAAATCCTGAGAATGAACCATTATTCGCAGAATTAAAAATTGAGAATGATAAACTAATTCCTTTAAAAAATGAAATAAAAAAATTAGAAGCAGAGATACAAAAAACATCGGAAGAGTTAAAAAAAGCTTCGGAAATTAAAGAAAATATATCGCAAGTACAACCTGCTCGTTCACAGAGGATGAATGACTTATTGTCTGCCAACCATAAAGAAAGTGATGCGGAGAATGATTCAGAAGATGATAATCCTTTGAATACATCTATATCTGTGCCTACAGACGAAGAGTGGGATTTTGAGCAACCGGTTTCCCAAGCACCCGCAACCGGGTATATTCCGTTTTATGTTGCCCATGGAACCGGAGACTCAGCTGAACAAAAATTAAAACCGGTTAATCCCGATATAACTGAAGATTAAATAAAATTTTTAAATCGGGAAGTTGTATGACTCCCGACTTTTCTTTTTTTTTTCTACCCGGTATACTTCTATACGTCTAAAGATCGTAAATATTTATAGGAGTATTATCATGACAGAAAGAACATTATCTATTATAAAACCTGATGCAGTCGGCAACAATCACATCGGTGAAATCATTGCGCGCCTTGAAAAGAAAGGGCTGAAAGTCGTCGGAGCCAAAATGGTTCATCTGAATGAACAGAAAGCGCAACAGTTTTATGAAGTGCATAAAGAGCGTCCGTTCTTTAAGGATTTAGTTAGCTTTATGATTACAGGACCTGTAATGGTGATGGCGTTGGAAGGAAATAATGCGATAAAAGAATACCGCGATGTGATGGGAGCTACGAATCCAAAAGATGCGGCTTCGGGAACAATCAGAGCGGATTTTGCTACAAGTATCGATGAAAATGCGGTTCACGGATCCGATAGTAAAGAAAATGCAGAAAAAGAAATTAGTTTCTTTTTCAAGCCTGAAGAATTGCTGAGCCGTACTCGCTAATATATAGATTCGAATGCTCTTACTGATCGATAATTTTGATTCCTT
Organism: Chlamydiota bacterium; assembly: GCA_013288845.1. Lineage (GTDB taxonomy): Bacteria > Chlamydiota > Chlamydiia > Chlamydiales > Criblamydiaceae > JABDBB01. The sequence continues at coordinate 7,725 of JABDBB010000034.1, forward strand.
TACCTATAACCTGGTCCAGTATTTCCGAGTATTGGGTGAAGAGGTAAGAGTCATTCGAAATGATGCTCTCACTGTTCCGGACTGTTTTGCATTGAATCCGAGTTGTATTGTAATCAGTCCGGGACCGGGAAATCCGCAAAATGCGGGAATTTCAAAACAACTTATCGAAGCCTCTGCCGGAAGAGTTCCTCTTTTCGGCGTTTGTTTGGGAATGCAGTCGATTGCCGAGGTGTTTGGCGGCATCACCGTTCGAGGGGCTTTTCCTGTTCATGGGAAGACCTGTCAGATATTTCATGATGAAAAAGGTGTTTTTAAGGGGATAGAGCAAGGATTTTTGGCAACACGCTATCATTCTTTGGTGGTTCCTGAAGATTTCCTTCCCGATTGTCTGCATGTGACAGCAAGGAGCGGGGATGGAGTGGTCATGGGGTTGCGCCATCGTGATTATCAAATTGAGGGTGTACAGTTTCATCCTGAATCTGTTCTTTGTCCGGAAGGCATAAAACTCCTCAACAACTTCCTGAGGTTAAGAAGATTTTAATTCGCGCAGCGTTTGGAGTGCGGTGACTCGTCACCGCTTTGCCCTCGCATCGACTTGTCGATGCGTTTTTAAAAACTTAGAAGACTAATCTTTGAACGAATTTCTGAATATCTATAAACACAAAATAACGCTTAAAC
>JABDBB010000034.1:8412-19354 GCA_013288845.1 Chlamydiota bacterium
TGTCCATCGAAACAATAAAAGACAATCTCACACAAAATAACGCTTAAACCGCCTCGACAAGTCGAGTCGAGGGCAAAGCGGTGACAAGTCACCGCACTCCAAACGCTGCGCGAGTTCAATACATCTTTCGTAAATAGCGAATTAAGTTCTTTTTTGTGTGAGATTGTCTTTTATTGTTTCGATGGACAGTTCATTTAAAAGCTCTTGGGATACTTCTGAGGGGCAATGCATCATGAGGTCACTAGCTTTTTGTGTTTTGGGGAAAGCGATGACATCTTTTATGTTGTTTGTGCCCGATAGAATCATGAGGAGACGATCTAATCCCAAAGCGATTCCTAAATGCGGTGGGGTACCGAATTCCAGTGCTTCGAGGAAAAATCCGAATTTATTTTGTTGTTCGGTCTCGTTGATGTTTAAAGAGGAGAATATTTTTCTTTGAAGATCTGAGTTGTGAATTCTTTGTGATCCGCCGCCGATTTCGTATCCGTTAAGAACGATATCATATCCTGAAGAGCGTACGGAAAGAGGTTTTGTATCGATTAATGCGATGTCATCAGGATGCGGCGAAGTAAAAGGATGGTGCATGCTGACTAATCTATTTTCATGTTCATCGAAATCGAAGAGTGGGAAATCGGTGACCCAAAGAAAATTGTGGAGTTTCGGATCGATCAGATTTCTTTCTGTTGCAATTCGTCTTCTTAGGTGATCGAGAGCCTGATTGGTATTTCCCGGTTCGTTAGCGATCATGAGGAGTAGATCATTGTTTTCAAGTTGCATGCGTGTGATGAGCTCTTTTTGCAGTTCTTCGTCGAAAAATTTTACTATGTTGGAATTGAGAGCATTATTTTCCATTCTCATCCATGCAAGTCCGCTTATTCCGAAATTTCCGACAAATGCGGTATAGTCTTCAATATTTTTTCTGGAGAGATCCGCTGCATTTTTTACCCGGATTGCTTTGACAATATTCTCCTGATCAATTTGGTCTTTAAACACGGAAAAATTACTGCGTGCGCCGATATCGGTGATGTCGACAAGTTCCATGCCGAAGCGCGTATCAGGTTTATCTGTTCCGTATCGATCTATGCATTCCCGGTAGGTGAGTTTCGGTATGGAGTCGGGGAATAGGATATTTGCCCTTTCAAAAACAGCTTTGAGTAGTCTTTCAATGATATTCATGAGCTGATCGGGATGTCCGAAACTCATTTCTATATCAATTTGTGTAAATTCAGGCTGACGATCGGCACGCAGATCTTCGTCTCTGAAACAGGGTGCAATTTGAAAATATCGATCGGTTCCTGCGATCATGAGCAGTTGTTTAAACAGCTGAGGTGATTGGGGGAGTGCATAAAAAGATCCGGGGTGTACCCGTGAAGGGACAATGTAATCACGCGCGCCTTCCGGTGTTGATTTTCCTAAAATGGGGGTGGAAATTTCTATGAAGCCTTCTTTATCGAGAAAGTTCCGTGTTGTCATCATAACATTGTGTCTGAGGAGAAGATTGTTTGCTATTTTACCTCTTCTGATGTCGAGGTATCTGTAATGAAGGCGAATTTCTTCATGAGTTTCAATATGTTCATCGCAAAGAGAAAAGGGAGGCGTGTGAGATTTGGAGAGAATTTCCATGTTCACCACTTTGATCTCAATTTTTCCCGTTTCCAGTTTCTCGTTGATCATTTCGTGAGCTCGCGGATGTACGATGCCTTTTGCATTAATGACCCATTCGGAGCGGAGTGTGTGTGCGACAGGTGTTTTAACAGGATCCAGCACAAGTTGTGTAATGCCGTATTTATCTCGGAGGTCAATAAAGATCAGTCCGCCGTGGTCTCTTCTTCTATGTATCCAGCCGGAGAGAGAAACCTCTTTTTCTTTATCTTCAATTCTTAATTCTCCGCATTGATGGCTGCGTTGATAGCTGTACTTCATGATCTCTTCCTTTCCCGCACTAGTTTTCAATGATATGTTCCATATTTTTTAAAGCGTTGGCTAAATTTTTGGTTACGCTATTTGTCTCTTTTATGGAAGAGGATAATTGTTCTACAAAAAAGCTTTGTTCCTCAGAGGTGTGAAACGGTTTGTTCAATTCGCACAGAGTTTTTAAATAGTTTGTCTTTTCCGCTTCAATTTTCATGATGCGTTCCAGACTTTCAAAAGGGACGGTGCTTTTATGTCCCGTCTGCATATTTTTGAGCTCTACTTTTCCTTTTTCCAGTTCGTCGCTTCCTACGATAGCGACGTAGCTTGCTCTGATTTTATCTGCATATTGCATGGTTTTATTGAGTTTTCGTCCTCCGAAATCCATTTGAACGGGAATACCGGCGCATCGCAAGGTGTATGTAAGGGCAAAACATTTCTCTTTTGCTTTGTCATCCAACGGAATAAAAAAGAGCAGAGGTCGATTGCGCTCCGGAAGGGGAACGGTTTGTTTTAGCATGGTTTGTAGAATCCTCTCTATTCCCGCACCAAAGCCCATGGCCGGCAGATCGGGTCCGCCCAGTGTTTTGATGAGGCCGTCATAGCGACCGCCTCCTACAAGGCTGTTATGGGCTCCTAATTGACCCGAGACGACTTCAAATACTGTATGGTTGTAGTAGTCTAATCCGCGGACTAATTTATCCGAAATGACAAAAGGGATTTGTAGAAGGGAGAGTAGTTCTTTGACTCTTTCAAAATGTTTGAGTGATTTTTCGTTGAGGTAATTCAATATAGAGGGGGCGGATTCTACAATTTTTTTATCGCCCGGATCTTTTGAATCTAATATTCGTAAAGGATTGGATTCCAGTCGCTTAAGACTATCTTCCGACAGGTCGGATTTATATTGTTCCAGATATTCTTTTAGTGCGATTCTGAAGGCATCGCGACTTTCTTTATCGCCGATTGTGTTGAGGCAGACAGAGAGTTCTGATAGGTGAAGTCTTTTGAAGAGGGTGAAGATCATGCTGATGACTTCGACATCCTGTTCCGGGTCTCCGTTGCCTATGGCCTCTACGCCGAATTGGTGGTGTTGCCGGTAGCGGCCGGCTTGCGAGCGTTCGTAGCGGAACATGGGTCCGATGTAAAAGAGTTTATGGATGTTTCCTTGTGCTGCCATATTATTTTCTATGAACGCTCTGATTACAGGGGCGGTTCCTTCGGGTCTCAGGGAGAGTAATCTATCTCCTTTATCCTTAAAGGTATACATTTCCTTGGAGACGATGTCGGATCCCTCACCCACTCCTCTTTCAAACAGTTCGGCCCTTTCGAAGAGGGGAGTTCTGATTTCTTCATAGCCGAATTCTTTAGCGAGTATCCTGATTTCTTCTTCGACAAAAGTTCTTAAATAGGAGCTTTTCCACGGTTCTTTTTCATCTTCGGGAATGACATCAAATACTCCGGGAGGAATTTTATACATTTGTACCTTAGGCAGTTGGATTTAAATTTATAGTTTCTTTTTTTACAATTATAATACAAAAGAGTGTACCTTCGAGAATTTTTTTAGTAAATCTTTAAATTCCCGGGAAATGTTTTTACAAGATACCTTATTGATTAGTTATATTTAATGGTTTATTATAATAATAAGATAATCGATTGTTTGTTGAATATATTATATCTTAATAAAAATGAATAGTTCTCCTTCCCTGTTTATGAATTTATAGTTTTGTTTTTTTGTGAAATCTTAACTAAAGTTTTTGAGAGGTGAATTTATGGTCCGTATTGTCGGAGACCCGGGCAAGAACATCTCGCCGTCAGCACCTCTTACCGGGAAAAAAGTTGCCACGCCCGATTCCGGCGCAGGGATCAAAACGGCATCGAAGAGTGCTGAGATCGTCAGTTTTGAGACAGCTGATACCCGGCTTAAGGAGTACACATCCCTTAAAAAAAAATATAAATCTCTTTCGGATTTAAAACTTAATGAATTAAATCCCGGCGAATCGCGGATCATTCCCACAAACGATGAGAATTTTTTCTATAGACTTACGGTACAAAAGGGCAAAAAAAAATGTACTCTCTCAATTATCAATCCTGAAAATAAAGAATTACATCCGGGAATATCTGTAGGCAGTAAAACAAAGTATCTTGGTCATGTGACTATCAAGGATATTCCGTTTGAAAAAATAAGAAAATAAGAGGCATGGAATTCGCGCAGCGTTTGTGGAGTGCGGTGACTTGTCACCGCACTCCACAAACGCTGCGCGCGCTAAATAGTTCTTTGGAGGTATTTATGGGTATTGGTGATACAAGACCGGGATCTCCTTACATTTCGGGGGAAACCGGTGCGGTGAATCCGACTTCTCAACCGATAGAGGATAAATCCGAAAAACCTGAAGAGGGTCTTTTTACAAAACTATTTAAAAATGAAAAAATCCAATACAAAGATGTCAATGCAATAATCCAAGAATACAAATCAGATCTTTCTCCGGAAGATCAACTAAAAGCGGCTAAAGCATTATCGCCGGGTAAGTCTGTTATCTTTAAAATAGATGAAACTTTTTTTTATAGAATGAGCAGGCAAAAAAACGGAAAGTATACTTTGAGTATTATAAATCCGGAATCGAAAGTGTTACACCATGAAATGACTATCGGCAGTAAATCAAAAGAATTGGGTCATATCACAATAAAAAATATATCACCTGCAAAAATTGAATCAATTGTTTTTTTCCGGTCTTTGAATTTTTGGAAATTTGATTATACCAATCTATTGCGCTATCTAGAGGGGAAAATCGTTCCTATACCAAAAAATATTCCGGAGCTATTTGAAAAACCTGAGAAAGAGAATGACGGTGATAGGGAAGTTTTGCGTCATATCATTCTCTATCCTCACAATATTCCCGAGGGAAATCGTAAAGATTATCAAAAACGTTTACAAAATTATAAAAAAATTACGTTTCAACAAAAGTATGATTTATTACAGGACAATATCAAAGATTACCGGGAAAATCGATCAGCAGAATCTTGTAAAAATCTTTTAAAAGAAACTGAAAAATTTGCAGGAACGGCTTTAAAACTGTACAACGATAAATTTTTTGATGAAAATGATTTTATTAAAATGGAAGAAGAAATAAAAAATCTATCTGCAGAGCTTTCGGAAGATAAAAAAAGATTTAAAAGTGAAAAGAGAGAACAATCGATAGAATTTAAATTCGAAATAGCAAATCCAATAGTGAATAAAGAAACCCTTTTTTATAAGGCAGACCAAAAACCGGCTCCTACTTCCGATGAAATGATTGTAAAGATTCCTTTGTATGAGCCTTTATTCCCTGCTGCCAAATATAAAGAAGATCAAAAGTATAAAAAAAATGAGTTCCAAAATATAAAATACAATGAAATATCGGTATATCTCGATAAAAAACTTATAGATTTAGAAAGTCTTGAACCTCATCAGGCTTTTAAAAAATCTATTGAAATAATCCGAAATTTACCGATACCTACTCAAGGAAGTGATTTTTGGAATAAGATCCCTTTGAATGAAATTCCGGATCTATTAGAAAAATTTCATAATCTTTCAAAATTTGCAAATGAAACATTTAATATAGAAGGAAAAAAAGTATTTGAAAAAGTTTTGGCAACGAACACTCTTTTGGCTATCGTAGATAAGCTTATTAGGATACACGACAAAACTCTTTTAAAAGATAATGAAAAGCCGAATTTTACAAATTTGATCCTTTTATTTTTTAATGTGAATGCGACATTAGGTCATCTCAAAGACCACAAAAATTTAATCGATCTTTTGGAGTATTTTGATCCGGATTTTGATTTTACTGACGTGCCGGAAGAAAATTTAAAGGTAAATCTACTCGAACGGCATCAGTCATCGATTTTCGGATTTATTAATAAGATCAACCGTGAGGATACATCAAGATTTCCTCACCATCAATATCGTTATTTTCAACCTAAGGAAGGTAGTGTCGCTGATAAAAATCTTTCGATGATGCAATTTATGACACGACTGTTGAAAGAAAATGAATCGGTTAAAGAGAAAATAAAACGCTTAGGATTGGATAAGGAACCTATTCATATTCAAATCGCGGCTTTAATGGGAAATCTCTCTTTCTCTGATTTAAACGAAGATGAAAAAGATGTAAATAAAGGGTCCGGTATAGATATGCTTCCCCGTCCCCTTGAAATTCTTCGCCAACTGACCTATAAAGCTTTCGGAATATTTGCAACAGGCTCCGAAGATATTCATCTCCGATTTGATATTGAAAAAAGTATAGAAGAAGAAGTAAGGCAATATGAAGCGGGAATAATGCAGAAGTATAGCATGAAAAGCGTGAAATTCATCCAAGAGGAGTTGCCGAAAGCGCTTCGGGAAACTCGGGATTTTGATGTAGGGATTTCTTATAGGACAAATTTGTCGGATGATCTGAAGCCTATATCTCGAAAAATAACGGGAAGAAGAAACCAATCCGGCTATACATCTACGTGGCTTTATACTATGAGCCAAAATATGGCGATATATTCAAAATCGACCGAATCGGAAAGAGAGGTTGCGATGCTCTCTTCTAATCCTGAAGATAAAATCATTAGACTCATTTCTTATGCGACCAATATTTTGGATAGTGAATTAGAAAAGGAAGATACTCAAAATAAAATTTTCCTGCATCTTCTTGAACCCGGAAGAATTTTTCTTCAGATTCGCAACAGTCCGGAAAGTGTTCTTCCGGTATTTCAAGCCTTAGAAAGAGCTTGTCTAAAATCAAAGAATAAAAATCATTATAAAAATATAGTATTTCTTCACACTCTTGTTTCCGAGTATCAAAAACGGATAAATTTTTTCGTTGAGACATATCCCGAATTTTTCTCTGTTGAAATTAGAGACAAAATTAATAAACTCCCTGATTATAGAGATATTTTGTATAGCCTGAATACAGAAAAAATATCCTTGGAATATCGTCAATATTTGTTGAAAACACTCTTTAAGACTCAATATGCCTCTTCTGAGATTCCGTTGCCTACACAAAAAACAGCCGAAACTCTTGCTTTCCTTATACATGGAAATCCGAATGATCTAGGAGAGGAAAAAAAATATAAAATAGCGAAAAAGCATCTCATCAATATGTATTCGATCATGGTCCATGATGAAAATTTTCAGAATTCTGTTTTGCATAATGTTGTGAAAATTTTGACCGGAAAAAATATGGAGGGTGAATGGAAGGTGGACTTTAAAAAAGGAAAATCGGACATAACAACTTTTACTGCCGATCTGTGGAATACCGGAAATCCAAAGCTTATATTTTCTCTCACTCATGACGGGCATAAATATGAAATTGATTATTTAAACCTGACACTTTCCCGGAATGGAGAGATTGTTAAAAATGAAGCTGCGCCGATTAGTGTCGAACAGATGTTAAAAGAATGTTTTCCGGAAGCAAAAACTATACGTCCCATGGGGGAGGGAATTTTTGAAGTTACCGACTCAGAAGGGCTTTCAAGAATCAAAATAGAAAAAGGGGATATTGTTTCTATTAAGAGAGAAATCGATTCAAATTTGTATACGAGAGTGAACGCGAATGGGGGCAACTCTCTGTCTCAGAATCTTCTTCGTGGAAACAAGTATGCAATGTCGGGACACCTCATTAATTCGCTTCCTTTTAAAATATTTTCTAAGGATGATTCGCGCAGAAATTGTGTATACTGGTTTAGCAAAACGCCTTCTCCGCATTATCTCATTCAAGATTTTCAAAATAATAAAAAATTTTATATTCACTTGAAAAAAGATTTTGAGGATTTTTACAAGATTGTAAATGTTAGCGATGATCCGACCGGTAAAAAAATATTTTTATATCCTGCTGAGAATGAGGATGATAATTCTATTTATACGTTTTTAGAGCGGTTTGAATCGCGAAATAAAATAGGATTTTGTGTTGAGGAGAGTTCTCCTGAAAATTTAGTAGGCATAGAGCTGTTTAAACTGCAATTGAGTTTCAATATACAAAAAAGCGGGGATAAAACCCGCGCTTTTTGTCAGCAGGTACCGGGGTTTTATATAGCGGAGAATCAGAATGAAAATTTTCCCGGAAGAAAAGAATCCTCTATTATTCTTATTAATGCGTCAGGAGAGAAAAAAGTGATTACACGCCGGAACGATAAGGATGTAGCTGTCGGCGGTAAAAAATATTGTATTTTTGATGTAGTGAACGAATATGGAAAAGAGGTTTTGCATCCGGATTCTCCCGGAGATGCTTTGGAGTTAATTGAGCGGTTATTTGAGGAAAAAAAATATGGCGCTGTTGAAAAAAATCTAAAATATCTCCGTTCATTAAAACAATATACGGAAAAAGAAAAAGATTTTATTGATCGACTCGTTAATGAATATAATACCGATCCGCAGGCTATATCTCTGAAGTTGAAGATTATTTTAATTGCTCATGAAAATAAATTAAAATTTGAAAATTTAAAGGGCAATAAAACAAATATTGAAGAGTATCCTAAAGAGTCTTCTTTTGGGGAAAAAATTATCTCTAAGGTAGTCAAAATTCCCGGTATAGTTCAATATATCCCCCTGTTGAAAAACAAGATTTTTTCACCGACGCAGAATTGGTTAGGTATGCAATATAATGCTTATCTTAAAAATTTGGGGAAAAACAGGGGAATTACCCTCAATCCTGAAGAAGAGCGAAGTCTCTTGAATATGCTGTACACATCCAATAACTTTGTATTTCCTGTATTTGCGCAGAGATTGAGAGAGTTGACTCAGAGCTCTCCGGTTAAAAGTACATCAGTGACGTTCCCGAAGGAAGATTTCCGGTCAAATCCGCTCAGTCCTCAGGATTTGGAATGCCTTTGTGTACCGCCGGCAGAACCTAGGCCTGCATTTGATGAGATAATCTCGGAATTTATAAAAGCTCCTGATTCTTATTTAAGTGAGGGATTTGCCAATCTTTATCATGTGGCACGTACCGGTGACAAGAAGTTCAGGAAAAAATTGATAGAGGCGATTCTATTGAGCACACCGCAAGAAAATTCTGATAAAAAAGAATTCTTAATCCGAATATGTAAAAATCCCAAAAAATTTCCTACGTTGAAGCAGTTAGCTAAATATGAAAAATATCAGGAAAATTCAAAGAAGAAGTTATATATAGCAGAATCTGTGTATCTTGAAGCTTTTCAAAGAAAAAAAGAGGAATTTCTTACTAAGTTGGGTGAAAAAGGAGTTTTTCCAAACATATATTTTTACCTGAGTAAGATTTTTAGGGGGATAAAAGGGATTATAAAAGCATCCCTATTTACACAATCTGTTGCCATGAAAAAAATGAGAGGGATTAAACCTTTTATCATAAAAAATATTCCATGGGCAGATATTAAGAATCCCTTAGCAATTGCCCGGGAAATTTCCGATAAGGATGCGTTATGGGATACATTTTTTGAAGGGCTCATTACAGATAAATTTTTTAAGGCATCGGAAAAATCGGAGGTGAAATCAATACCCCCTGAAAATATCGCTTTGGAAAATGCCCAAACAGATGTTTTGATCGATCAATATTATAAAAAAGAACCGATGTCTTTATATTCTTTTCAAAAAGATAATAGGGATAAGTTTTTAACATCTGTACATGAGCAATTGGATAGGGAGCTTACCAATATAGCTCCCGATAAAAAGTTTGATATTCTTTCGATATCGGCAAAAATTGATCTGTTGCTTACCTTTCGAAGAGAAAAGATCATGGATTTAGTCAAGGCTATCCACAATAAATTACCCCTTGAAGAAAGGTTAAAAAAGGCGGCAAAAATAGAAAAACTACTCGATATAGATGAGTTGACTGCTCTTTTTGAATTAGGATCAAAAAACGCTTACGAAAAAAGATTGAAAGGGGTGAATGAAGATGAATATAAAGAATTAGATAAAGAGATCGGATTATATGCAATTGAAATAACACGCTGTAAGCAGTTACAGCAAGTACTTTCTATTGTAGATGATTTTGATAAGCCCGGTCAGGATCCGGATATAACTTCTGAACGATTGACGGAGCAATTGAAAATCAAACGTTCCTATCTCAATTCCGAAACACCTGTCGCAAATTCAAGGAGCTATCTGCGTTATGAAATGAATCGGGAAGTTTTATTGCGTCCTTTACAAATTGATGTGTTGAATCAGGTCATCAGAAAAGGGGATACATTACAGCTTTTACAAATTTTGGGAACGGGATCGGGAAAAACAGCGGTTCTCTCTCCGATGCAACAGTGGATTCGTCGAAGATCGTCAAATCGTTTGTTATTGAATGTGTGGCCAAGTGCACATTATGGAGACAATAGTGAATTGCTTCGTAAAGAATCTATGGAGGCATTCGGTCAGCGATCTGATGTAATAGAATTTAAGAGGGGTATGAAGTTGACTCCTGAATTCCTTCTGTTTTTCTATGCAGAATTAAAAAAATCGATCGCAGAAAAAAGGCAGATCAATACGACTCCTGAAAGTTTGCAAAATTTAGAATTGAAATTTCAAGAGGTGTTGTATAACGCTATGACAGGGGACGGAGAGGATGAAGATTCTCCTCGCACTATCGAGCTCATGCAAAAAATTCTTCATATCTTTACAAAAACTGAAGTACATATCGATGAAGGACATGAAAGTTTGTCATCAAAAAAAGAGGTGAACTATACATTAGGCGTGGCAAATTCGGAACCGCAAAATCGTATTGACCTAGTGGGAAAACTTTATGAATTCCTTTCGGAAGAGCCTTTAAAAGATGCCGTCAAAATTCATACAAATGAACAGAATTTTTTGACTCCGCAAGTGTATAAAGAAACTGTTATGCCTGCATTAGCGGAAAAATTTATGGCGGAATGGAAAATTGGGGAGGATCGCCGGGAAGATTTTAAAAAGTACATATTGAATGAAAATCAAGAAAAGCCTAAATGGTTGGCTCAACATCCTAAAAAGCAGGAAATTGCTTTATTAAGAGGAGAACTTTTATTTATTTTACCGGAAACACTCTCAAAAACCACCTCTGTTCATTATGGATTA
>JABDBB010000035.1 GCA_013288845.1 Chlamydiota bacterium
CTCCGAATCCGGATGCGCAAATTTTGTTAACCGGACACTCTTGCAATACATTTGAAATTTCAAAAAAGAAAAAGGCCTTCGAATTGAAGAGCTGAAAAGCAATACCCTCATCTGATCTTTCACGAATTTCAAACCCCTACAGAAGCCGAAAATTTTTAACCGACATCACAAATCAATGACTTCGAGACCACACCCAACCCTTTCTTTAGATGTCCGTGAAACAAGTGTCAGACTGTCAGGCCTGACCCGTTCTTAAAACCGGAGGAGCAAAAACCTCAGTCCCCTGCTAAATACTTGACCTGAAAAATTTTTTGTTATATCCCCCAATAGAGGATTGGATCGATATACCGGTCACATTACCCATGTACACTACATACGTTTTGGCATTATGAAAGGACAATTTTATGGCTGACCGGAATATATTTCGATTTAAATGGTGGGCATTACTAGGTGTATCTCTACTAGCTTTCACAGCCTTTCTAGACGCAACTATCGTAAATACAGCACTACCATTTATTCAAACCGCTCTAAAAGCAAGTATTCTACAACTTCAGTGGGTAGCGAATATCTTCACCATTATTTTGAGTATGACGATGATTGCTATTGGTAAATTTGCCGATCTATGGGGGAGAAAAAGAGTATTTTATTTTGGAGTGGTTATTTTTGCCATTGCAGCTTTTGGAGCCGGACTAAGCCCAACCGTAGAAATATTAATCTTATTCAGAGGGTTACAAGCCCTCGGTGCCTCAACTATTTTTATTGCTTCCGCTGCCTTGTTATCGGATGTCTTTCCTGAACATGAACGAGTGCGAGCTATTAGTATTTATGGGGGTGTTACCGGATTTGGGCTCATGATAGGTCCATTTCTGGGTGGAATCCTGATTAGCCTCTTCGATTGGAGATGGGTCTTTTGGATTAACCTTCCTCTTATTGCTGCCGGTCTTGGTGCGTGTTCTTTTAGTCTGCGAGGACACTCTCAAGAAAAGCATTCAGTCAAAATCGATTGGCTAGGTCTATTTCTTCTAATTTTTGGTCTTGGAGCTTTAATGTATGGTATCATCGCAGGAGCGCAAGGCAATTGGGTCTCGATCTCAGCGTGGATATTCCTTGGAACAGGAGTAGTTGCACTCATCCTCTTGGTCATCCTTGATGAGCTTCGTAAAGATCCTTTGCTTGACCTGCATATCTTTAAAGAAAAACTTATTATCCTTGCAGCTTTAAGCTGCGCTCTTGCAGGAGTTGTTTCTACGGTCTTCATGTTTTTTGATCCTCTTTATCTACATATTCTGCGCAATTTATCTCCTTTCCTCATTGGGCTTCTAATTGCAGTGATTCCGGCTGCACAAGCACTTATTTCCTTTGTGTTTAGCCGATCAGTCAAATTGTTCGGAGTCGCCAACCTCCTCTTTTTTTCAGTCTTTGCGGCTTTTTTTGCTGTTGTTTTTCATCGAATGATCCAACTTGACACCCCCCTACTTTTTTTGATTATTCCCTTTTTTCTTCTCGGCATCAATTGGGGATTAAGCAATGCAGCAATGATCACGGCTGTTAATCAAGTCATTGCTCCTCGCAAAATTGGGGCAGCAATTGGGACTATTGCAACGATTTGGAATATTGTAGGATCGATTCTTTTAGCCGTTAGCACAGCGATATTCCAATCTGTAGAGATCAAAACCTCATTTTTACCGGCCTTTCATAGTGCAATTAATTTTAATATAGTTTTTGCAGCAATCATTTTACTCGTTTCTATTTGGGTACGCATACAGTTAAAAAAAACCGACAAAAAATTGTCTTAGTTAAGCTGTTACTCAAGGATTTCAAATCTAGCTATGCAATGCACACATTTGGCTATCAGAATTAATTGACTTTTACTTACAATCACCTCAAATTTTGGGTCAGGCCTGACCCTTCTTTCAAATTTTTTAAGATTGCTCTAGCTGTACGCTCACCTGATTCGCAAGCAGCTTCCATAGTGCCGGAAACTTCTGAAATTGAAGCATGCTCTCCCGAAAAATAAAGATTTTGAATCGGAGCGAAAACAGCTTTAAATTTCTCTCCGTTTTTTTCTGTTATTGACGTCAATATACTTTCCTGACCGGGAGATATATAAGAATAAGAACCCTTAACAAAAGGATCATTTAGCCAACTATATCTGATTGGACAGGTATAAGCCACAAAGTTTTGATCATTAGCACATGCCGGAGGAACAAATGGGTGATTAAAAACTTTTCTAATCACAGGTTCTAATACAGCATTAAGACTAGCAAATTGCTCTTCCGGATGAAGGGTGACTACATCAATGAAATTCACAGCTAAGATTTCACGAAAGCTATCAAAATTGCCATAAATATCATCGCCTACTATCCCTAGCGTTTTTTCTATTGTATTATCAAAAGGAATCAAAACCCTTGAATTTGTGCCATATTTTATAGAACTAATGCATTCAAGCCTATCAAAAGGAATTGCAGAATTTTCAAAATGAATGTCTTTATATATAGAACAAGGAATAGCAAGCACTAATATGTCTGCTTTGACATTTTCGACATTATCAAAAGTTAGGGTGAAAGTCCCTTCACTATTCTTTGAAATCTTCGTCAGACATCTGTTTAAATTTAACCGTGAACTAAGATGACTAGCCATCTTTTCGGGTAATGTTGCATTCCCATTCTTAATGCTAGAGCGATTAATATAGCAATTTTCCTCTTCTTTTGTTTTTACAGAAATTAACTCTGTCAAAAAATACGATAAAGTATCGATGTATAGCGTGGATAATTTTTCAATTGAATCGCCTTCATAAATAGCCAATTTAATTGCCATAATTTTAAAAAGAGGGTCATCTTTTCTCATTAATTTTTCTAAAACCTCCTTCATATTAGAGCATGTAGCACTTATTTCAATTAATTTATTATGAAGATCTGAGGAATCCAATTGCAATTTTTCAATCAGTTGAGCTGTTGGTATAAGCTTTTCTCCATCAAAATACGAGTAATTTAAAGGAACAATATTTTCAACTATCTCAAGGCCAAATTCGTGAATTAAACAACAAAGATGAGGATGTTTTAAAGGATTTGTAAAAGTTTGAGCCCCAAGTTCTACTACTTGGTTATTTAAGTTAGCAGTGAGGACTCTTCCTCCGACTCGATTTCTTGCTTCGTAGACATTTACATCCATTCCTGCAGCCTGCAACCTATATGCTGTTGTTAATCCGGCAAGGCCGGCTCCAATAACAACAACTTTCGGACTTTGTGCAAAGAGAGATGACACACAAAACATAGACATTAGACAAACCATTTTTAGAAAAATAACCATATTATAGCCTTAATACATACATAAACAGAAATAGCAAAATTGAACGCCCTGAATGTTCAAATGAAAAAATACTTGAGATTTGGAGTCAGGCCTGACAATATGACTCTTGCTTCATTCAAAACTTGAAACTTATTTTACTCAAATGTCAGAATGTCAAGCCTGACTCCGTTCGTCGGTTGTCTTAATGACATCAATTGGACGCTGATAAAATACATCCGGAATTTGGATCGAGATACGCGGAAAAGCATGGAAAAACTTCGAAAACTCTATCGAAATGTAGAATTTTTAGTTTTTCGCCATTCTCAAGATCCTGATAAATATCTACAAAAATTCGAGGCAAAGCATCATTATGACAATTAAATATTTTAAAATTGAGAAGTTAATCAGAGACAAAATACCGGCTCTTTTAGAGTCAAAAGGGATTGCAGTCCATGCTAAAGCTATGGAGGACCAAGAATTTATCTCTAAATTAAAAGACAAACTTTTAGAGGAAGCAAAAGAAGTTTTAGAAGCTTCCGACTCTGATGAGCTATGTGAAGAACTTGCCGATGTCATGGAAGTAGTTCAAGCGCTTTCTAAAGCCGGCGACCTCACAATAGAGCAAATCGATCAAAGGCGTCTTAAAAAAAGAGAAATCAAGGGTGGATTTGAAAATAAAATATACAATTCTTCCATACAGATTAAAGAGAATAACCCATCCATTAATTATTATTTAAACAAGCCTCAGCAATATCCTGAAATTCATCCTCCTACCTATCAATCAGATTGCCTCTTCTGTCAAATCGCACGTCAAGAAAAAGAAGTTACATTTTTTGCAAACTTTGCACATTGCTACGTGATTAAAGATCAATTTCCGGTGTCTACCGGACATATTCTTATTATTCCTCATGAGCACACGGAAAATTGGTTCACAGCAAAAGAAGAAGTTCGTTCAGATATAATGAAAGCTCTTCACTTAGTGAAAGAGAGATTAGATATAGAATACAGCCCTCCCGGATATAACATAGGAGCTAATTGTGGAGAAGTAGCGGGTCAAAGCATCATGCATTTGCATCTTCACCTTATTCCAAGATATCAAGGCGACATGGAAAATCCAAAGGGAGGAGTGCGTGGTGTGATTCCTTCAAAACAAAAATATTAATGATTAGAGGCAAGTTGATTAAAAAATTTCTGTTGAACTTGCTTGCTCCATTCTAACCTTGGAACTTATCTTACTCAAATGTCAGAATGTCCGGCCTGACACTTCATTCATTAAAAACCAAGTGAAAAAATGCTTCTCGATTGTTTTTTTAGCCGGACCCTAAAGATTTCTTTGGAGGCATATAGCCATCATTTCTGCCGGATCAAATCCGGCTGATGAAAGACCTTGCATTACGATTTCATTATGACACTGCCCTTCTAATACAATTTTATCAACAGGTATGTTTGCTGCTTTAAGTTTTTCAAAATAAGCCTCTGTATCATTCCTTAGAGCGTCATATTCTCCGCAAAGCAAAGTAGTAGACGGAAAATTAGTAAAATCTTTGTTCCAATAAGGAGAAAAAAAGGGATTTTTGTCGCTATCCATTGAATAAAAGAGATGGGCAAGATGAGTGATAAGTTTTCGGCTTACAGTTGTATCTTGTGCTTCGTATTCATCGAACTTACGAAAAGAATGCGATAGATCGAAATTGCCTCCCAAAAGAACCTGATGGCGAACGATAAACTCGTTTGTTTCATTGGCAATTTTTGAAACAAATGTAGCAGCGTTTGCACCCGAACACCAACCACCTATAAAAAACTTACGAAGATCTATCCCAAATGATTTAGAGTGTAACGCAATATAGCGAGCGGCATCATAACTATCGCATAAACAGGTTAACACCGGATACTCAGGAGCAAGGCGAAACTGAACCAGGATTACTTTTATTTCAGCTTTTTTTGCAATTCGGGAAGCAATTACGCTGTTAACTTTAAAAAAATCAAAAAGAAATGCACATCCCGGATAAAAAACAAAAACAGGGCTATCAGAAGGCAGTTGATCATTGAATAGCCTACAAGTAATCGGATATCCATCTCGTGCAAAAATTTTTCGATCAATAAAACTTATCTTAGCAGCTTTTCCAACATCTTTTCCAAAAGACATCGTACTCTGCCGCCATTCATCAATAGTTAGTTGGGTAAAAGCTGATTCTCTAGACATTAAGATTTCTCATGATCCGGTGAATTTACCGGAATTTAAAGTTGGGGTCAATAAATTGAGTTGGGGTCACAGTCGGAAAGTCGGGGTCAGACCTGACCCCCGGCAACCCTTTTTTAACCCATATTAAAAAAAATCTTGTGTTAAGGGAAAAATTCAAATAATATCCTTATGTATGATTGAATTTTCAAATTTTGAATAAATTTATATTTGGGGGTACGGTATGAGTGCTATTAGTAGTATGACAACGGTAACTTGTAACATGAATAATCTTTGGCCAAGGCAAGGTCTCATACCTGAAATAATTATAGAAAAAAAATGGACTAGTGAACACAAAGGATCCGGCGGTTTCGGCGAGTTGACTTGGGATAAATTCATTCTTTCTATACCTTTACAGGGTGGGGGAGGAGGCCAACATTCTTTTAAAGCATATATATTGGATACTTCGGGAGATCAAAAGTCTTTTACTCTTCTCCTTGAAGATCAAGTGAAAAATGACAGTCGTGACGGCGTAACTTATAGCGTTATCAACGTAGACTTAAAAGACTATGCTGAGCCGGGAACAACGTTTAAAATAATGAGACTAGCTTGGGGAAATTCCGGAAGTATCATAGGAGAATTGACCTTTGGTTAATTCGTTCAGTTTCGGTAATTCATATTCTTCATATTTTTTTGATGAATATGAATTACTTATCTTTTCCTTATCAACCGAGTCGAGGTCAGGCTTGACTCCTATAAAAGTCCTCAAGGTGTTGGTGCAGTGTAATAATCAGAGCCCGGTATTTTTATAAGGTTAACAATCCGAGTAAGCTCTCTTTCATATGGTATTTTTCTTCTGTATGTGTCTATTGTCCATTTACTTAGACCTATAATGCATCTACCAAGATAAAGTTTATGAATCCCATTTAATAAACTACTCACATTTTGATCCAAACCAAGCAACGGGCAAATTTCTCGAGCAAATTCATTGTTAAAAAGATGAGAGCAATTTTTCATCGTCTCGATAGGCACGGATGATTGATTGTTATTTGTGAATAAAACGACTCTTCTGTTTAACGGATAAAAGACCATCAACTTTTCTTCATTAGCTGTTATTTGAACATCGGATTGGAGGTCTATTATCTTAAGAACGCGGGCAAACTGATCTTCAATGAAAGACTTTTCAGCTTCTTGAACTTTTTTAGCAGATTGAATTTTGGCAAAAATTTCTGAAAGTTCAAAAAAAAGTTCCTAAAGCACAGGATAACTAAACTGAAAGCTCTTTTCCTTGAAAAGAAGTAACAAGTCGATTTTCAAAAAAATCAATACAAAGACACAGGATTCAGAAAAGATTTGTTCGGCAAAAAGGCAATTCGCTATATTTTGATCTACTTTAGCATTAACTTCTAACATTTAAATACATCAAATTTTTAATTTCATCTTAATTTTCAATAAGCAGGAACATGGGATCAGAGCTGCCCCTTTTCTAAATTTTTGCGCTTTTTTCCCGATTGCAGCTTTCACAGAGTAATTGGATATTTCGCACTGTATTGCTTCCTCCTTTGGAAAAGGGAATAATATGATCATATTCTAACCGTTCTTGGCTTTGACAGATTACACACTTCCCCTGATCACGCTTCCAAACTTCTCTTTGCACCTCAATAACAACTTGCCTTGAAGAATCTATTTCTTTTTTGAAATTTGAAATTCCAAAAAAATTGAAATATTCGTCTACCGTATCGCAAGTTAAGACATCATTTTTTTGAAAGCCCGATAACTTACAGAAACTTATAAGATTTTTTAAAAAAGGTTTAATCTCCACTCTCTTTGAATCTGTTAAAGAAAAAATATGTTCCGAGACATCCTTTGTAGCGGAAATAAATTCATCGTTAAGGATTTTATAGATGGTCTCAGCGCCAATTTTTCTTGTTTCTTTACCTTCTATGATGCAAAAAAAAGATGACATAAGCTTTCTTGGCATTAAATGAACTTTAGCAATTGAGCCAATGACCGTAAATTCGTTAAGGTTAACTACAACACTTCGGGCATTAAATCCACTATCAATCATTAAATTCAATCGGAAATTTTCAAGTATCTCACAGAAATAGTAAAGGCATTCTTTGTTAAAAAGATTGATATCTTCAATTAACAATAAATCATTTATTTTTCGATTAGTTACAACCTCTGCCATATCACCGGGGGCACGAATCATTGCCGCATTAACGATTACTAAGTCTCTACCCAATTTAGAAGCGATATCCAAAGCAAATGCTTCAGATAATGAAAAATCTTCAGAAACAATTAAAGTGTGAGGGAATCTTTGATTATCTTTTTTGCATGAGTTGATTAAAAAATTAATTTTTTCAATATCGTTCATTTTAACACCTTTTAATCAAGCAATTTTGTCATGTTTATTCTAAAATAGCAAGCAACGCTTAAGGATATTCTAAAGCCCAACAAAATTGTGGGGTCAGGCCTGATTTCAATAGTATTAAGTTAATCGTAAACATCTATTTATTAATTGATTGAGTTAAGAAAATTTTAATTCGCGCAGCGTTTGGAGTGCGGTGACTTGTCACCGCTTTGCCCTCGCATCGACTTGTCGATGCGTTTTTATAATTTTTTTTGTTAAAAATGGGGGTTGAAGCTTATTTAACTAATACTCCGGAAATATTTAAGAAAACGCCTCGACAAGTCGCATACGCGTTATTTTGTGTTTATAGATATTCAGAAATTCGTTTAAAAATTAGCCTCTAAATTTTTAAAACCGCATCGACAAGTCGATGCGAGGGCAAAGCGGTGACGAGTCACCGCACTCCAAACGCTGCGCGAATTAAAATTTTCTTAACTCAATCAATTAATAAATAGATATTTACGATTAATTTAATACCATTAAGATCAGATCTGCCCCCTGTGAATAAGTTTAGCTTGCTATAAATTCTTGAATTTTATGATTTAAACTATCCTCTATGTTCCGCGGAAGGGAACCATTATGCGTGATGGATTCTTATGTAGTTCATAGGCTAAAGAGGCGTTATCAGGAATTACATAATCACTTCCATTTCCCCTTTCAGAAGTATGTTGGATAATGATTTGCTGAATTCCTAATTGACTTAGTTTACACGCTGCAGCAACTCCGTCCGGTTCTGTTCCTGTTATATAAAAAATTGGCTGTACAACTAGACCTACCAGTGCTACGGCAACTGTTGATAAACGACTAAAAGAACGGTCTGCAATGAATAAATAACGAATATCTTTCTTCATGCCCGCAGTAAAATCATGATTGAGGATAGCCTCTCCCATCATTCCGCCACCAAGAGACAATCCCCGCATAATAATATGAGTTGCCTTAACTTCACGTTCTAAGAATTTCATACCGGCTTCAAATCCGGCTCCAAAGGTAAGATTATTCACTACGCGATTTACTTTGTCTGAAGTTGTTGCTTCAGCTTCATATTTAGATAAAGACAACCAATTTAGCTGATTTTCAAGAGTTCCTTGTTGAGATCTATCTACGCCCTTAAAATGCATATCTATTCCTTAACTTCAAAGTTTAATAATATGTGTGTTTTGGCGATAGAGTATCAAGATTCAAATAAATAATGAATAAAATTATTTTTTTAATTTAACTTGGGGTCAGGCCTGACCTCGTTCCTTGAACCGGCATCAGAAACTTCCAGCAGATGGATATTATAGCCTACCGATGCTATACGATTGCTTATCGGAAGTATTGTCAAAGCAGCTCCTCCTTGAGGGGAAACTTTCTTATAGTTCAAAATACGCAAAGAATCATTTTCAATTTGACCAAACCATAAAAGACCTTCTTCTGTGCTACAGAAAAAATAGATATTTTCTCCTTGAGTGATAGCTGCAACATCAAAGCTAAATGCTTGCTCTAAGTTCTCATTTGCAATTAATTTTTTCGAATCTAAATATACAAATTTATCTTTTTCAATCTGATATAACCAAAGATTTCGATCTGAAGGTCCAACAGTACAGTTAGAGAGGAGCAGATAATCTCCCGATATAAAAATATGATTGATCCCTCTTTTGGCATTTTCATTGTATTTTTGTCGAAGAACAACTGCACCTTTGAGTACATCAACCATGCATAAATCCCCATCTTCCGATGCTGTTATGATCATTTGATTTTTCCAAGACAAAATGCTTCTGATATTCCACAATTTATAAGGACTATCAAGAAGATAATTGGAACGAAGGTTGATGAAATTAAGAAGAGATAAGCCTTCATTTGTAAATTTCCAAATGAGAAGATATCCTTCAGAATGACCTGTCAAGAGGAATTGTTGATTTTCAATTTCAATGACTTTAGCGCTGTCAGCTTCTCCAAAACAAGAATTGAAGTTATATGTATTTTTCAAAAAATACTCTTTCTCGTTTCGTTCCCATAAAGCAATTGAAGATGAGCCATTTGAAGAAATGAATACAAAATCATTGATTCGTTCCAACATAGTAATTCCTTGCTTCATCGGGGTCACAAGAGCTTGTAAAACGGAAAGAGAATCTTTATAGGAAAAAATGGTAATTGTTCCATCCCATCTTCCAATAACCAGTTCTTCATCATTTAACCATATAGCGGCTTGTGCAAGATTTGTGATGCCGCATAAAGTCTTAAGATTAATGTTTTTATCATTAGAAAATTGACTGACATATGCATGCTCTTGTCGTGTTTGAGAACAACAAGAAAAAAGAAATAAGATTGAGAAAAAATAGCAGCATTTTTTTAACATAAAACAAAAACCTCTTCGCGTTGTAATTGACCGGAGCAATTCTCTTCAAGTCAGGCCTGACCCCGGTTCCCGGTTCTTAAAAACATGTCGTATGTAAAAAAATTTTTACGATGATCGAAAAACGTTCGGGTTGATCATAGGGAATCCCATGGCCGGCTTCCTCGATTTGTGCAATCTCTAAGCGATGATTGAGCCTAGTAAGTTCTGTGGCTACTTCCGGGGAGACAACTCCGCCAACACCACCGATAATAAGCAAGCTGGGAATAGTGATAGAGCGAATGAGCTGCCGATAATCAGGATTTGGCGGAGTCAAAATGTCAAAGGCATGAATGTCGGTTTGAAATCTTGATTGCACGAATAGTTCAATGAGTTCAGGAGAGCGGTGGCTATGTCGAGTTCGAAGTTCGGCCAAAAAATCTTCTCGGGATCGATTGAGAATTTGTCGATGCTGAGCTGCAACATCACTCTCGTAAACTTCTTGCTGACGTTGCGGCGTTAGAAAAGTCGGGTCAGCCATGACAAGCCCTCGCAGTCGTTTGGGATTCTGAGCGGCAACAACGGCAGCAGTCATGCCTCCCATAGAATGGCCAAGTAACACCGGATTAGTAAGCCTGAGAGCTTCAATAAGGCTTAAGACATCAGTTGCAAGTTTATTATAAGAATAGCCTTGATGAGCATCGGAATTTCCATGGCCTCCGGCATCCGGCATAATTACATCGTAATCTTTCTCCAATGCCCGTGCCAAAGAAGTCCAACACGCTCCATTCATTATTAGCCCATGCAGTAAAACAACGGGTGGTTTGTCACCACCGGTTCGAAGATAGTGTATATTGATCCCATTTGCCTGACAGGTTCCTGTTGTCCATCTATTCATCGATTTCTCTTTCGGTCCAAAATTATAAATCTTTTATGATTTGGGTAGATTGTTTGAAGAAATCATAGCGAAAAGAGACAAAGCTTTCCGGTCTAAAGTTTTGAATGCGTCCAACTGCCCCTATTTTCCCCGGATGGTCATTGGGGTCAGCATTGGCATGGGGGTCATATTGAGGGCAGGGCCGGCAGCGGTTCTTTAAAAGTCGGGTTCATCCAGTTAATAGACATAACTTTTTCAGGATTAATTATAATGGCAAAAAATTGAAAAGTGATTTTAAAAGGAGCTAAAACAAGTTTAACAGGAATAAACAATACTGATACAAGGGCAAGTTCAGTGCAAATCAAAGTATCTTTTAATGAAAATTTTTTAGAAAATACTACTCCAATTAGATTAATCGCCGCCCAGGCGACATATTCAATGGTAATCAGTGGGATACTGAGTACATCTAACGCAATATCCAATACAGAAACAGGAATTGAACAAAAACGTCCCAAAATTTTATTTGTTTGAGAAAAATCATTCAAGTTAGAATAAAGACTATATTGTAATTTTACTTGTATTTGATTTACGTAAAGCGTTCGCATTAATATGCCCCATATTTAATATTAAAAATATAATTATCCATTAATAATATCAAATTTATCAACTAATTTCAATAACTATTATTACTTTTTTTTAAGCTAAAATAGAAAGTTCCCGGTTCCGCGTTAATTGTTGCGAATAGGGAAACGTCAAATAAGAGGATTACTTATAAGATTTAATAAAAAAGACACAGTCTTATATTTTTTAAGAGAAAAATAAAACATTGGGGTCAGGTCTGACCCTTTATATCGCTCAATTCCGATTTTTTCCGGATCTAAAATTCGTAACAGAGTAAGATTGTCTTACTTTTTTACCCAGGTAGAGTCTCTCAATGAATAGAAAAATCTTAGCTTTGGCAATATGCAGCATCGCATTAGTCGGTTGTGGAAACTGTTCCGGCAAAACCGGCTTAATTGTAGGTGATTGGTCGGGAGTTTTAGATGTCGGTATGGCAAAGGTAACCTTGGTTCTTCATATTCAACAAAATCCTGACGGAGCGTTGAGCGCAACTATTGACATTTTGGAACAAAAAATAAACGGCACTTTAATCGATTTACCGGCATTCGATGACGGGTCGTTAAGATTCGAGATTAAGACAGCTTTGGCAAAATTTGAGGGGTTGTTAATGAAGAATGAATCCGAAATTTCCGGTCAATGGACTCAAGCCGGGCAATCGTTCCCACTTGTATTTGAACGAGGCATGAAATTGGTAAAAGCTCCAAACCGCCCCCAAGAACCTAAACTTCCGTTTCCTTACACTGAAGAGCATATTTCCTATAACAACCCGGAGGCCGGAGTTACTTTGTCCGGAACTTTGACTTTACCTACCGCAAAAGGGCCTTTTCCGGTCGTTTTATTGATTGCCGGGTCAGGACGAATCGATCGAGATGAAACAGTATTTGGCCATAAACCATTCTTAGTATTAGCAGATTATTTGACTCGTCAAGGTATCGCTGTACTTCGATTCGACAAACGTGGATGTGGAAAATCAACAGGCAATTACGACAAAGCGACAACTCAAGACTTCTCTGATGACGTGCTTGCCGGTATTGCATATATTAAATCACGAAAAGAGGTGAATTCAAATCAAATCGGTCTGATTGGCCATAGTGAGGGAGGGATTATTGCTCCTAAGGTTGTAGCAAAATCACAAGATGTGGCTTTCGTTGTACTTATGGCAGGAACCGGTGTAACCGGAGAGGAAATTCTATATGAGCAAAGTGCATTGATCCAACGAGCGGTCGGAGAGACAGAAGACACTATTAATCAATCTCGAAAATTCCAAGAACAAATGTTCGCTATTGTGAAAAGAGAACCGGATCCGGAAATCGCTGCTGAACAATTACAGGAAATTTCCAAAAACTACATAGCTACACTGCAGGAAACTCAAGAAAAAATAACTCTTGAACACTTAAAATCACTGGCAGCTCGTGTAAATACCGATTGGTTTCGTTATTTTCTTACTTTTGACCCGAGGACTACTTTAAAACAATTGCGAGTTCCGGTATTAGTTCTCAACGGTGAACTTGATTTACAAGTGTCTTCCAAACAAAACCTTCCTGTTATTTCTAAAGCATTGGAAGAATCCGGAAACAAAGATTTCACAATAATTGAACTACCAAAACTCAATCATTTCTTTCAGACATGTGAAACCGGATCTATCGCAGAATATGCAAAGATTGAAGAAACGATTTCTCCGTCAGTTTTAAACTTGATTGCTGAGTGGGTCTTGGAAAGAACAATCCCGGAAAAAAAAATTAAGAGCACTTTATGAAAAGTTTTGATATAAAAAATCCTATAATTAAAGAGCGGTTGGTTGCAAGCAATGAATTGGCTTTTTCTTTTCTGACTCATATGCCTATTGTACCCGGCCATTTATTAATTTGTCCGATTCGCGTTATAGACAACTGCGAAGAATTAACAACACAAGAATGGCAAGCAATTCTTATGCTTCAAAAACAGGTTTGTATTGCACTTAGGAAGTCTGTTAATGCCGAAGGCTTTAATTTTGCTTGGAATATGGGAAAAAATGCCGGTCAAACAGTTCCTCATTTTCATTTACATGTAATTCCGAGGAAAGAAGGAGATTCAGGTATTATAGAATATGAACCGAGGGTGTTTTTATATCGTCCCGGAAGTCGAGCAATTTCTCCTATAGAAGAACTTCGGCAAACAGCAGATCTGATTAGAAATGCTTGCGGTCAGGCCTGACAATATGACACTTGATCGTTTAGAACCCTTAAACAAGTCATAGCTAACGAGAGGTGGATCAATTGTTGCGAACTTCAAATGTCAGAGTGTCAGGCCTGACCCTATTTGCCTACATATAATCAACTACAGAAGTATAGTCTCCGGTCTCGGAATCCCAAAGTAATTCATGCGTAGGGGAATAAATGGCAATTCTTGCAGAATCTACAGTTTTTTCAATCGCTAAAAAAGAACCGGGAACATTTCTATGTATTGCTTTCCAAAAATATGCTTCATATCCAAGAAGCTCAGAATACAAATTATCTAAATCTGCCCCATTTGAGATTGCGAATTTTCCGGAAGGAGTCATCAAAACTTTAGGATCCCTTGAAATTTTGACAGATGAGTCCCATACTCTGATTTTTTCTCCTTTTTGATGAAGATATAAAATAACCCTTTCGTTACTTTTCACGACCAGTTCTATTTTATCCCATTCGCTGTTATCGCTATATAAACATAAGGATTCACCGGTCTGTATGCTTTCTCCTCGGAATAAATAAGGAGTATTTTTTTCTCTTTCATTGACATCTTCTGCTGAAACAGTCAGAAAACCACACAAGCTAATAAAAGCAAATATACAGTAAATTAAATTTTTATTTTTCAATTTTAATCTCCTTTTTTATTTAGTTTTAAAACTTGTACTAAAGTTATTATATTTCGATTTAAAAATCCAGATTATTATGTTTTAAGTTAAAAATCCGAATTAAATCTATTCATCAATAATCTATTCAGAGAGCCGGGATCAGACTACCCCCTTTCTTACTTTCATGATCTGTTACCGGATTATTGCGGTCATTTCACTTATATTGATTCACCTTCGCTTTTTTTACCGGATTAAATAAGTTCCTGAACAAAATAGCCTCCAAAAGAATTTCCGGATAAAAAACTCGGAATCATTCTTGAACATAGTTTTCCGTCGATTTTTTCTTGACAGGCGTTATTAACTAATATATATAATATAAACAAATTAAAGTCTTTGTACTGCGAATCCGGACTTTTAATTCTCAAGAAGAAACAATAAAAAAAGGTTTTAAGATGCCGGTTAGAGGATCCCTAAGTTGTTATGATTATCATTCAAAATTAGAAGAAAATAATACCCTTGTTTCGCTTTCAGAAGCACATGCTATTACTCGAGAAAATCACGACCAAAGAATAGTTGTGACTTTCAATAAAGCAATGGAGTATCTGCAAAAAGCTTATGATCTTCCCGGATTTCCATATAAAAAATATTTTGCGCACATTTTGTATAAGGGATATGTCAACGATTACAAAGAAACAAATCCTAATCTTGATATTAAAAAATATAAAAAAGAGTTAAAACAAAGGCTTTGCAAAAGCTTTTCAGCGCTATCCCCCTCCGAAGAGCTAAAATTTAAAAAATTTAGGCATCTAAAAGACCTCTCACTTCCCTTTATCGCACTCGACAAAAAAAGGGGGAGATTGTTTCTGATTTTGCCATATCAACTACCTCCAATGCCTCCAATACCGGATAATTCTACTTCTGATGGACAATGGGTGCATTGTTTAAAAAATATTCCATTATTTATTTTTAAGAGAATATTTGTTAGTGTAAATATTACAGAAAGACCTGCGCTTGAAGATTGGAGTATAGTCCATGAAAAGCTCAGAGTCCCTTTTCCTTTTGGAGATACATTTGGTGAAGATGAGTTTTCGGAAACTCCGAAAATACTTATAGAAGAGACAACGTCCGAATTTAAAGATTCGGCGATAACCGGAGTTATGCTCCGAGAGTCACGTCTAAATCAAATCCATCTCTCCGTTAAGTCACCCGATAACAGTTTAGAATTTATATCTGATGATTAGTTCCCGGAAGATGTATTAAAGACTAACGGATGTTATTTTTTATCAAACAAAGATTTGCAATACAGCTTAAATTT
Source organism: Chlamydiota bacterium (assembly GCA_013288845.1). Classification (GTDB taxonomy): domain Bacteria; phylum Chlamydiota; class Chlamydiia; order Chlamydiales; family Criblamydiaceae; genus JABDBB01. The sequence continues at coordinate 15,820 of JABDBB010000035.1, forward strand.
AACAAAAACTCTTAAAATTTAATCAGCGGAACAGAACGGGGGTCAGGCCTGACCCCCATTATTATCTAATTGTCCTATCATTTATCACAATGCTGTCAAACTTGGGTACCGCACCGGCCCCCATCATAGGAGGAATGATCATATTCTTAAAAAGAGAAGCTACCAATTCCTCTACTCCTTCATTTAGCGGACTTATTGCTACTTTTACCTCATTTTTGTCCGATTTATTTCCACAGAATGCAAAAAACTTGTTTGTTTCATCGTTGAACAGATTTGTCCGGGACATTTCCACGACTACAATCACATTTAATTTATCTATGCAATATTCTTGCTTATCTTGTATTTTATCGCACAAATTCTGAGACATATTTGTTAATGCTGCCGAAAGATTCTCTAATGATACTGACATATTCATAACTCCTTTATTTGATTTAGTGAATAACAGTAGTGACCTCATTCTGATAAATGTAAGCACATTTAAGATATCTTATACCACAATACCAAAAATATTGTACAGAAAATATTTTAAAAAACTAAACTTATATTTTACCTAAATGAAAATAAGGCTTAGGATTAGGTCTCATCCCGATACAATCACTTAAATAAAACTGATCTTCAGTCTCTGTTACAACAAATTGCAACAAATTGAACATACAAAAACTTAAAAATGACAATAGACGAAAAATGTTCCACACACTATTCTCATTGGACTTTGGCCGAGTCTGCCAATATGACACTAGCTTCATTCGAAACTAGGAATTTATATTCTTCAAATGTCAGAATGTCAGGCCTGACCCTATTTTGACCCTATTTTATTTCCAATTTACACCGGGGACTTGATTTTTTTGAGTCCAATTGACAACGGCTTCTGCAAAATCAGAATTGATTTTCCCTTCTTTCTGCAAAATGTACATAAAATCCGTGATGGTAAAGATGGTGTGTACGTTATAGCCTTTTTCTTTCGCAAACTCCACACCCCCCTGTTGACGATCAAATAAAATAATGCAATCGGAAATGATAATATCTTCGTCTTCCAAATCTTGAATTGTTTCAAACAGACTTGTAGCGGTGGTTACAACATCCTCAATAAGCAAACAACTCATATGGGGGACTATAAGCCCTTCAATCTTTTTGTTTGTTCCACCTTCTTTACGTGTATTCCGCCTCATAATTAGAGGAGATTCAATTTCATAAGCAAGATTCGCGGCCATAGGCAGTGCTGCAAAAGGCACCCCACAAATGCTATCAAACGATAGTTCACTTGCTTTATTTTTAAAAGAGAGAATTACTTCTTTAAAGATGTGAGGATAAGACATAATATGACGGAGGTCGACATAATAAGGCGAGGAGAAAGGAAGATAACTCTTCCAAGATCCTACCTCAAAATTAAGAATGCCGATTTCATATAGATCAAGCATTAACTGACGTTCTTTTTGCGTATAACTTCTTGGGGCTTCGAGTCCATATGAATTGATAAATCCAAATAGGAAGAGAAACAAGAATAGGGTGCTAATTTTTTTCATATATTTCCAAATGGGGGTCAGGCCTGACAATATGACACTTGCTTCATTTAAAACTTGGAACTTATCTTATTCAAATGTCAGAGTGTCAGGCCTGGCCCCAATGTCCCAATGTCGGAACGGGAGTGGATTTAGTAAACTCAGAATAATCAAGCCTGACAGGCTGATAACTTATTAGGAACAGATTGTCAGACTTGACTCCAATACTATCTTAACCCAAATTTATATACGAGTCCAATTCCGAGGGAATGGTCAAAGAAATGACAGCCTCCCTGATGGAATTTGTATTCCAAAGTCATCTCTGTATTGCAGAGGATCGGATAGGCTAATCCCGCCATCATCTGCCAAGAAAACCGGTTCCTGTTTTCGTTATAAATAAAACGGGAATTTGAGGCATGAATGTGTTGAAAATCGCAACCTATCCCGGCTCCGATAAAGGGTTGGAGATTCCAACATGCAAACTCACACGAAGGTAAATCCCATAATAGGTTCGCCATACAAGAAGAAGAACGGAGTTGTCCTTGCATGGAAAAATCGCGTCCGGAGAAATGGATTTTTCTTATAGCATTTCTTCTATAAGCGTATTCAGCTTCGAATTGCAAGCCATGAAGCCAATTATAACCGACTGAACCCGCTATAATATATCCGCTCTGATATTCGGATCTGACTTCTCCGCTTGTAAAGGTCTGCAAAAAATTAGCACCACCCAAAATTTTAGCATAGAAATTTGCCTCATCAACACAGTAGCCGGCTTCATTATTACATTCTTGAGCTTGTGCACCTGTTGCGATGAAAAATAAGGGTGACAATAAAAGTAGCGGAATAATTTTTTTCATAATACCTTCATGTTTGTTTTTCACATTGTGATTTTCATTTGCTCAAGACTTTTTTCAGAATTTCGCTACCGTGTAATCCGATCATCATAGCCGGTCCTGTCGTATTCATATCCGGAATCACCGGGCAGATGGAACAATCCGTTATATAAACGTTCTTTGTCCCATAAACACGCATGTCACCGTCTACTACTCCTCCCTCAGTCAGAGGTGCCATTTTACAATGTGATGTGAAGTGGCGTCCGTCCCCTACAGTATTGGTGTTATTTCTCACATACGACTCAACCACTGCATCGTTGTAGCCTGAGAGGATAACCAGATTGATCGGGTCTCCGAGAATGGGTTGATAGTAAGGAGGGCTGATAAGGGCCAGTTGCTCCAGTAGGGCGCGAATATAGACTTTGATGGCACTTTTCATGTTTTCCAGATCTACAGGATCTTGGTAGAAACCGTCATTCACAGCGGCTATTTGAACAGTGTCATCACTTTGAATTTGGACAGAACCCTCACTTTTTGGATTCAAAAGCTCAAATCCAATGGCTACCAACGGAGGTGTGTCTGCGGTGGCCGGTATGAATTCGAACAAAATCTGTAACATTCGCGGATCGCCGGCACTACCGCCCACTTCCGGCAAGTAGACATTATTGATCGTAAATGCGTATGGTGCTCCGGCAGGTACACCGTTATCTGCGGGATTTGCAAGCAAACCGATGACGATTAGCGGATGGT
>JABDBB010000036.1 GCA_013288845.1 Chlamydiota bacterium
GAGAAATGCACAGCTTTTTTCCCTTCACAAAATTTTCCCATAAGGCGAAGGGGCGAATTATAGTTATAGATTTTTCCGTCGAGAAAACCGATTTTTACCCCTTTATATTCCATAGTGAGGTCACTTATTTTTTTTGGACGGGTATTCAGGAAAACCGGTAGGAATATTTTTTTTAAAATTAACTGCAATCCGTACCAATACCAATATTTTTTGGTAGTAAAGTTGTTGTAGTGTTTCAATAAGAAATCAAAAAATATTCGAGTATGGGCAAAACTTGCCTGAGATCCTCTTACTGCAATAAATCCGTCATTAAAAGGCATGGGATATAAATTGCGAACAGTTAGGTATACATCCTGATTGCTTTCAAAAATATGGCTCAAATTATCTTGCAGAAGCATATCCCATTCAAGAAAAATGATGTGTGTCTTAGGAGGGAAGTGCTTCAGGTAATAAATTTTTGCCTTAAGTGACTCATAATCAGTGCATTCTGTTTCCATGGGAATGCGAATGACTTTAATACTCGGATCAATCGCAATTTTTGTTGTAGCATCTGTGAGAAGGATTAAATCCGATTTAGGATGAAATTTTTTGATCGAGCGATAAAGGGTATCCAAGATCTTTTCCGGATTTTTGGGCATGAACATCTTTTGACGGACATAAGAACCGCGAGCTACCCCTATTTTTTTTAGAGCAAGGGGAGTTAATTCGATGTAGTGGGTCACAAAAGTAATCATAAAATTGAGCCGTCGGTATTAAAAATATTTTTTTATATTTATATCACAAGATTGAAATTTAGGGAGCCAATCTCGAGATTTTCCATTCATTTCCTGCAATTTTCCGGTACAGGAATCGATCGTGAAGTCTATATTCTCTCCCTTGCCAAAAAGTATAGCGCTCCGGAATCAATCGAAATCCTCCCCAAAAAGAGGGTTTTGGAATGTCTTTCCCGTGAAATTCTTCCTCTGCATCGAGATATCGTTGTCTTAAAAATTCTCCGGAGGGAATTTCCTGACCTTGAGGAGAGCAGATAGCGGCGAGGCGACTTTCTCTCGGGCGTCCGGCGAAATACTTTTCGGATTCTTTTTCAGAAATTTTTTCTACACGGCCTTCCACAGTAATTTGCCTTTCTGTTTCGCTCCGGTATATCATGAGGGAGGCCCGCGGATTTTCTTCAAGGTCCCGCCCTTTTCTGCTTTGATAATTGGTATAGAAGACAAATCCCCGGCTATCGATCTCTTTGATGAGTACGGTGCGAAGAGAGGGGCATCCGTCTTTATTTGCCGTAGCAAGGGCTGCAGCATTTACTTCGGGAAGTTGCAGGTCAATAGCCTCGGAAAACCAAAGAAAAAAAAGATCTAAAGGGTCTTCAGGCAAATCATTTTCACTAAGAGAGCCTTTTTTATATTCTTTCCGTACCGGGAATATATCCTTCATGAGGCATCCTTAATATAATTCTTGACACCCGGATCCGGATGTTTTATCAATTAAGCAACACCGGTTATCGGTTTAAGAAGGAACCGTGATGCATATTCTTTCTATGGCGGATCTGCCGATAAAAGGCAAACGAATCCTTATGCGCGTCGATTTCAACGTTCCTGTCGATGATCGGGGAAATGTGACCGATGATACCCGGATTACCGCTGTTATTCCGTCTATAAAATATATTTTAGAAAAAGGGGGCTGTGTGATTCTGATGAGTCATTTCGGACGCCCTAAAGGATCTTTTTCTAAAGAATTTTCTTTAGTTCCTGTGGCCGAATACCTCGAAAAACTGATCGGAATAAAAATAAAATTTGCATCGGATTGCATAGGCTCGGAAGCTAAGCGTCTTGCGGAAGCCCTCCGTCCCGGAGAAGTCCTTCTTCTCGAAAATTTACGGTTTCATCAGGCTGAGGAACATCCGGATAAGGATCCTGAGTTTGCCAAACAACTTGCCGGTTTAGGCGATTGCTATATAAATGAGGCATTCGGAGCCTGTCATCGGACTCACGCCTCGGTTGTCGATATTGTACGCTATTTTCCCGGCGCTGCAGCAGCAGGATTCCTCCTTCAAAAAGAAATACGATTTCTCAGTGAAACATTGACCGATCCGAAACGGCCTTTTTATGCGATCATCGGGGGAGCAAAAATCTCCTCAAAATTAGGGGTGTTAAAGGCTCTTCTCGGAAAAGTCGATGCTCTCTTTATCGGAGGGGGAATGGCCTATACTTTTTATAGAGCGGAGGGGATAGAAATCGGCGACTCCCTCTTTGAAAAAGACCTTATTCCGGAAGCGGCAGAAATTCTGCAAACGGCCAAATCAAAAGGGGTTCCTCTATTTTTACCGATAGATAACGTAATAGCCGATAAGATTTCTCCCGAAGCTTCGATCCGAACTGTCCCTGTTGCAGCCGGAATTCCCAAGGGGGAAAGCGGAGCGGATATCGGTCCTGAAACGATCGAGCTTTTCACTGAAAAACTGCAAAATGCAAAAACTATTTTATGGAACGGTCCTTTAGGGGTATTTGAAATAGAGGCTTTTTCCAAGGGAACAAAGGCCATAGCTGAAGCGATCACGAAAACTCCGGCCGTCACAATTGTCGGCGGTGGCGATTCGATTGCGGCGATTCGAGCCACGGGCTATGCGGATAAAATAACCCATATTTCTACAGGGGGCGGCGCTACCCTCGAATACCTCGAATACGGAACTTTGCCCGGAATCGATGCTTTGGCAAATTCCGATCGGGGCTAAATCCTATTTTTTCTCTTGCGAACAACGGTCGTTGTTAGTATAATCGAAATTCCAAAGAAGCAGAAAGTTTATAGAACAATGAGTGTAGCAATTATCTTTCAACCCGATATAAGGGGTAAGTTTTAATGAGCATAAATGGGAAGATGTTGTATAAATGTATAGCAACCTTACGGGAGGAAGTGAAATGGGTAAACCTCAGGACATAACCCCTGAATTCGGGAAGCTTAGAAGCTTCTTATGGCCCATTCATCGGTATGAGCTTAAAAAGCTATTGCCGATGCTTCTGATCTTTTTTCTTATCACTTTAAACTACAATATCCTAAGGACCATGAAAGATACATTGGTGATCACTGCCGATGCATCCGGAGCCGAGGTCATCCCCTTTATTAAAGTGTGGTTTATGTTTCCCGGGTCAGTATTGATGGCGTTTCTTTTTACACGCCTCTCCAATCGTTTTTCTCGAGAACAGGTTTTTTATGCGATCATCTCCCTCTTCATCGGATTCTTCGCTCTGTTCACCTTGTTCCTTTATCCTAATAGAGATTTTATTCATCCGAATGAACTGTGTGATCGATTACAACCTCTGCTTCCCGAAGGATGCAAAGGTCTTGTCTCCGCTTTTCGCAATTGGAGCTTCTCTCTGTTTTATGTCATGTCCGAAGTATGGGGAAATATCGTTCTTTCTCTTCTGATGTGGGGATTTGTCAATCAGGTGACCAAATTAAAAGAAGCCACAAGATTTTACGCTATATTCGGCGTCGGAATCAACAGCTCCGGAATTATTGCAGGCTGGCTCTCCGTTAAAATGAGTCAAAGTATTTTCAATCCGAATATCCCCTTCGGCTCTACCGCTTGGGAACAATCCGTGTTTTTCCTCATGGCGACAGTCGTCGGAGTGGGCCTTCTAATTATGGTGATTTTCCGTATCCTTCACCGCTCCCTCATCAGCGACCCCGCTTACCGGGATTCTAACGAATCTTTCAACAGCACACAAAGCGTCAGAGGCAGAATCTCTATGCGCGACAGTTTCAGGTATTTATTTAAATCGCGCTACCTCTGTTATCTTGCGATGATCGTCATTACCTATAATATTGTGATCAACCTGGTAGAAGTGGTTTGGAAACATGAAGTGAATGAACTCTATCCCGACAAGCAGGCGTATAATCTATATATGTCCTATATCACGATGATCATGGGAGTATTAGCTACTTTTATGTCGATGTTCGTCGCAGGAAATTCCGTTCGCAAATTCGGATGGTCTTTTACGGCAATGTTGACTCCTGCAATCCTGTTTGTTACCAGCATCCTCTTTTTCGGATCAATTTTTGCCAAGGATTTTATTCCGGATGCAATATACGCCCTTTCAGGAATGACGCCGCTGACTCTTGTGGTCTTTTTCGGATCTCTCCAAAATGTACTGAGCAGGTCTGCAAAATACACGGTGTTTGATGAAACCAGAGAAATGGCACTGATTCCTCTTCCCGCCGATTCAAAATTAAAAGGAAAAGCGGTCATTGACGGAGTTTGTTCAAGAATGGGGAAATCGGGCGGATCTTTTGTACATCAATCTTTGCTGATCACGTTTGCCTCGATAACGGGAAGCATGCCATATTTATCGGTTGTTCTGTTTTCTGTAATCGGTGTATGGATATTCGTTACGTTTATGTTGGGAAGACAATTTAATGCGCTGACATCTAAATCTCCGGAAGCGTTTACTCCCGATCTTGATGAGGGAAAGTCCGTAGAAATAGAGTTACAAGAGCAACCGGCATAATGAATGAAGATGCAGTAATTATTAATTTAAATTTTTAATGTTTTTATTACATTTATTCTGTTTTCTGCAGATTTGAATTCAGAATTATGATACAATTTCTTTTTATTAAAGGCTGACTAATGTCTGAGGACTCAATATTCGGTAGATTTCGTTCTTTTTTCTGGCCCATTCATCGCCATGAAATGCGTAAATTTCTTCCTATGCTCGCGATCCTGTTTCTTGTCGTTTTTAATTATAGCATTCTTCGGAATATGAAAGATGCTCTTGTCGTCACCACCTCCGGTGCCGAAGTGATCCCTTTCATTAAAGTTTGGGCTATGCTTCCCGGGGCCATTTTTCTGACCCTGCTTTTTACCAGGCTCTCATCGAAATATAGCCAGGAACGGGTTTTCTACATCATGGTTTCGATGTTCCTCTCCTGTTTCCTCCTCTTTACTTTTGTGCTTTATCCTTTAAGAGACTATATCCACCCCAATTTCCTTGCTGTCATTCTCGGAGATATTCTCCCTCAGGGATTCCAAGGTCTCATAGCGACCGTCTGTAATTGGAGTTACACACTGTTCTACGTGATGTGCGAACTTTGGGGAAGCATGATTATGTCCGTGATTTTTTGGGGATTTGCCAACGAGGTCACACATCTTCACGAAGCGCGACGTTTTTATAGCGTTTTTATGATTTTCTCTAATATCGCAGCGATTGCCGCAGGACAAACCGCCAACTATCTCACTTTCGGCGAAGGAACTGTACTGGGTCTTCCCATCCTTACCCAAGATGCCTGGCATGAAACAATGATGCTACTCATCTTAGTCGTTACAGTCGGCGGTATTCTTATGATGTTTACCTTCAGATGGGTAAATAAAAATGTACTGACAGATCCGTGTTTCGATCAATTGCACCTGACGAAGAAAAATTTGAAGAAAAAAGGCAAAATGTCGATGAAGGAGAGCTTTTCTTATCTCTCCAACTCAAAATATCTCCTCTGCATCGCCTTCATGGTTCTGAGCTACAACCTCACAATCAATTTGGCAGAGGTCGTTTGGAAGGATCGTCTGCGTGAACTCTATCCCGAGCCTTCAGACTTAAATAAATATCTCAATAACCTGACCTCAGCTGTCGGTATTCTCTCAACTCTAACTGCTATTTTCATGTCCCGTATCATAGCAAAATACGGTTGGACTAAGACGGCGCTGATTACTCCGGTCATGATGCTGATTACCTGCATGGGCTTCTTCTCTTTTGTAATCTTCGAAGATTACCTGGGACCGGTAGTCCTCACCATCACAGGTCTTACCCCCATCGTTATTGCAGCTTTCTTTGGAGCAGCACAAAATTGCTTCTCTAAAGCGATGAAATATTCGGTATTCGATGCAACCAAAGAGATGACGTTTATTCCTTTAGAACACGAAGTGAAACTGAGAGGAAAAGCGGCAATCGACGGTGTCGGTTCCCGATGCGGTAAATCCGGAGGCTCTCTCATACATCAAGGGCTGATACTCTTTATCGGATCCCTCACAGCCAGCGCTCCTATAGTTGCTGTCATTATTATCGGCGTCATTGTCGGTTGGATCTATTCCTTGCGCTCACTGGGTGCACAGTTTGCTGAAATGACGATGTCGGAAGATAAATCACTTGCTCAAGGCGAAGTAGCCGAAGAGGTTGTTGATGTCTTGTCCGAGCCGAAACCTGCAAATGCCTAATTATTAAATATTTAATAGATTCTAACTCGCGCAGCGTTTGGAGTGCGGCGACTCGTCACCGCTTTGCCCTCGCATCGACTTGTCGATGCGTTTTTATAATTTTTTTGTTTTTTATGGAGGGATTGAAGCTTATTTAACTAATATTCCGGAAGTATTTAAGAAAACGCCTCGACAAGTCGAGTCGAGGGCAAAGCAATGACAAGTCACGCGTAGACCAAACGCTGCGCGAATTCAATTACTTCTTATGTAATTAAGCGCTTTTCGAAATGCTTCGAAAGATTTCTTTTGGGATAGTGAAGAAACGTCTTGTAATTAAGATGTGAAAAGGATACGATATTACTTTTCCAAGGACTGATAGCTCAGTGGATAGAGCACCCGCCTTCTAAGCGGGTGGTCGTAGGTTCGAATCCTACTCAGTCCGTTCTTTACTCTTCTTCAGATCTCGGCTCACCGTCTTCCAGAATTTCAAGATTTACACGGATTCCGTTACGGCTGGCAACTGACATCAAAAGCGTTCTGATGGCATTGATAGTTTTGCCCTTTTTTCCGATAATTTTTCCGATATCCGATTTTTCTACAGATAGCTCGATAATTAACGTTTGGGTACCGCCGATTTCGTTGATTTTTACCTTATCGGGATTGTCAACGAGATTTTTTACAATATATGCTACAAACTCTTTCATGATCTGTTCCTCTTTCAAGTTGCTTCAAGTCTTTATTTGCTAATCGATTTCTAAATAATCCATACGATCGATCAATCAATAGGAATTGTTCGAGGCGAGCTCAAAATCATGAGTCGATACAATGTCTTGATAAAGGCCTCTTAGACTGATGTTAATATAGGCTGTTTAATATATCCAGATAAAAATTAAACAATTTAAACATAATCTATTAGAGATTTTATTTCGTAAGAGATTTTTGTAAAAAAAGAAAAGAATCAATCGTTAAATCGTTAATAAGAAAAGTACAAAAAAGATCCGTTTTTTTAATCGGATCCTTTGTTACATCGGAATATCGTCGAGTTCAAACATAGTAAAATATTTTTTTATATCATCCGGAAAAGGAGCGGTCAGCTTTATATTTTCTTGCGTGATCGGATGACAAAATGAAAGGATTCCCGCATGCAGGAGTTGTCTTGAAGCTTTGTATTTTTTATTATTTTGGAGATTGCCGTATAAAGCATCACCAAGTACCGGAGTGCCCAGATGCTTCATATGGACGCGTATCTGATGTGTGCGACCTGTTATGAGCTTTATCTTCACTAAGCTGATTTTTCCGTCACATGCGAGGGTGGTGTAATGCGTTTCTGCATCTCTTCCCCCTTCCGTTCTCACACACATCAATTTTCTTTCATAGGGGTGTCTACCTATGGGGACACGGATCTCTCCGGTGCCCGGATTTCCGCAGCAGACGGCAAAGTATTCTTTTTGAATTTTTCGCAAAGAAAAAATTTCGGATAATTTTTGTTGCGTGAGTTGGTCTTTTGCCGCAAGGAGGATTCCGGAGGTGTCTTTATCGAGACGGTGTACAATTCCCGGGCGTGCATTTTCTGAAGAGAGGTCCATAGAGGAATTTCTGCAGTGGTATAGAAAGGCGTTGACGAATGTTCCGGACCAATGTCCTGATGCGGGGTGCACCACCATTCCGGGGGGTTTATTGATTGCAAGTAGGTATGGATCTTCGTAAATCACATCGAGAGGAATATTTTCAGGAGTGAGATTCAATTCGGGAGTCAGGACAAAAGTTACTTCGACAATGTCCCCTTCTTTTGGTTTATGCTGTTTTTTTATTTTATTTCCGTTGATCAGCACGTAATCATTCGCAATTAAATATTGAAAATAGGAACGGGACCGGATTTCTGAATATTTTTCGGCCAGAATACAATCAATCCGTTGATTTGCCGTTTGTTGATCGACGGTAAAAAATTCCGGCTCTCCGATTTCTGAATTTTCACACATGTATTTCTCCCATAAAACATTCAAGTTATTATAGAAGAAAAAATGAATGGGGCAAAGTGAATTCGGGATTTATTTTGATTTAGAAAGAGTGAGATTTTCCGAAAGAAATTCATCGGAAACCACAGGCAATTTTGCGGGGAAAATTCGTAAAGGAAAGTTTTTACAAGGATAGTCAGGAACCAATCGGGAAAGGATGCTATAAATATTTTGTTCTATATTGCGTAGATTTTGTAAATTGCTTTTATCTTCCGGAAATTTTCCTAGATAAGTATTTTCTTTTATCATGACTTTTTGTAAATAATTTTCATCGTCACCGATAAAAATCATTTTTAATTCATCGGGAATTTTATCAAGAGATTCTTGGAATTTTTCATCTACACAAAATCCTAAAAACAATCGATATTGAGGAACTGTCATAAACCTAACCTATCAATAAAAATAAACCTTTATAATTCGTTGTACAGAAGGGTTTATTTAATGCCAATAGAGAATTTATTTTTTTTCATGAAGGTTAAAGAGAAGAGGTAGACGAAATTTATTGATTATCCTGACGCATTTTTTTCATTGCTGTTCTGATACGATCAGAACCTTTTTTCATGTCGCTAATGACGTTTTGTGCGATGGCTTCCATAAATTTACTGAACAATTGAGGGGCTCTTTTTTGAAGTTCATCTAAGGAGTGAAAAGAGGTGCTCATATTGACTTCCGGGTTGGAAGTAGGCTTGGGATTTCCCGTAGTACTACTGCTAGGGGTAGTTCCGGTAGGTTGATTTTCTTCTTCAACAGGGGTGACATCTGTGGACATATGCAATACCTCTAAAGAGGATTCTCTCTCTGTAATGATTATAGCATATAAGAGGTTATTCTCTCTATGGAATAAGAAGAATTATGTTGTATATTAAGGGATTATAAAGAGTTACAATCCTGTTGGGCTTTGGCATCCTTCGTTATAATCCATTTGGATTTTTGCCATAAGCGGTGCTGCATTCATTTTTTCGTAGACTGTGCAGGCTTCCCCTTCAATTTTGGCGTAGGCGAGTTTAAAATCTGCGGTTATTTTTTCTTCGGGACCGGTTTTGAACGTAGTGCTTACATATAACTTCAATAATTTGCTCACGTAGTTTGAGCGCAATTTTCTAAAAGCTTTCTTGCCTCCGTTCCACTCTTTACGGGTCATGTTGTATTGACGTTTTTTGTAATCCTGAAGGTGGTCATCAAACATTTTTAGTTTATCGGATAGTTTATGAATTCCTCCGGGATAGAATTTTGAGCGTATAATTGTCCGGATGAGGAGTTGTTTATCTGATCTACAAATAAAAAATTTAAAGATTTGTATGATTCTGTAGATGAGTTGTCTGCAACCGGGAAATTTGGATGCGGATGATTTTCCCCAACCTTTTACGTAGGATTGCATTGTTTTTTGGAATTTTGGTTCCATATATTGTTCTTCATGAATGTTATTGTGAATGAGATTCACAATAAATTCGAGCGATGCAGGTTTTTTCGGCGGTTCGGGTGTAGTAGGAATTGTAGAGGAAGAAGCAATAACATCGCCGATGATCATGAATACCTTAAAATTAGGGTTTAATAAATTATATTATACAGAATTTAAATTAAAAAGTAAATAATTAATTGTAAGTGTTAAGAAGTTATAAAGAATTGACAATTTCGATAACTATATCAAAATCAAAACCCTTTCTCATTAAGCCGGCGACGACCTTATTTTTTTCTTTTATATCTTTCAAATTGCGGGAGCTGTATTTTGTTTGCAGTATTTTACGCACCCCTTCTTCCTGCACCTCATCCTCTTGTACCGGAGCCAAGGCATTTTCGATCAGATGCTCGGGAATCCCTATACGTTTTAATTTAAGGCGGGTCAGGGCGGGTCCGTTCTTATTCCGCCTCTCTCTATTGACAAAGCCTGCAATCCAAGCCTCATCATCCAGATAGCCGTCTTCTTTACAGTTTTTTATGATCCGGGCGATTGTTTTGTCTGAAACACCCTTTTCTTTGAGAAGCTTTTTTAATTCCCCGGAGTAATAATTCCGGACAGCAAGTTTTGCTATGATCAGTCGATTGCCGGATTGGAATTCCGTACGGAAATAAAATTCTTCCAAGTCTTCTATTGTCGAGAGATGTTCCGGGAACGAAAAATGTTTGGGGAAAAAAGACGAATCAAATTCATGCCAAGGCTCTTCGTCTATATAGATCACCATGATTTTGGGTCTTTCGAAGCAGGGTTCTATGAAAACCTTCAATTTTCCCCCTCTTTTACCACCTTCACTTTTTTGATCTGCCGCGTTGCGATACGATTTCCTTTTGAAGATACCCCTTTAATAGGAACTGTATCAGGTTCGAAAAGAATTTTGGCCACTTTTTGTTTCGCTTTGGGAATGAAAAGGATCTCTAATACATTTTTCGCTTCCGTTCCGATAAATTGAAGTTCCATACCCTCTTCCATAAAGGAGTAATCTTTATCGAGAATAAATTGTTTGATGATGAAACGTTTAGCGTAACCGTAGTTGGATTTGATGTCTTTATATACGACAGAGAAGATCGTTTCTTTATCGGCGACTCCTGCATAGATCACTTTATTGTTGTTTTCATGGATATACAGTTTTTCAGGGATATTGATGACCTTATAGCTGCCGTTTTTGAACATGAGAAGAATTTTATCATAGTTTGTACATTCAAACGAGACATCGCTTTTTACTTTTGTCCCAACAAATCCTGCATGCACATCTACTCCGACAGTGATCTGTCTCGTTGCTATGGCACGCATGTCAACCTGTTCAATTTCTTCTACTTTAGTTTTTCGAATATGTTGCGATGAGTATTTTTTGAGTAGGTCTTTTAGGTATTTAATCGTAAAACTTTTTAAATTTTTCAGATTTTTTTCTACTTCGCCGAACCTTTCGAGAATAGCCTTGATATCATCGTTGTTTTTTTCCAGATCAAAAAGAGAGATTCTGCGAATCGGAATATTCAGAAGCTTTTCTCTGTCGTCATGACTCGGAATACGGATGAGGTCTTTGTGGAAAGGTTTTAGTCCTTTGGCCACGACATCATGAATTTCATCGTATGATTTGATTGTTTCAATTTTTTTATACAGTCGATTTTCGATAAAAATTTGTTCCAGAGTTTTTTGAAAGATTTTTTCATTTAATCGATCTCTTTCGATTTCTAATTCCCGACGAAGAATATTTTTGAGAGCCTCTGTGTTGAGCTCCAAAATTTCGTTGACGTTGGTTTCCCAAGGTAAATTATCTTTGATGACTACGATATTAGAACTAAGAGACACTTCACATTCTGTATAACCGTACAAAGCTTCAATCAAATCGCCGGCATAATGACCTCTGGGCATTTTGATCTCGATCTCTACGCGCTCTGCCGTATAATCGCTGATGGAGTCGATCTTGATTTTTCCCCTTTTTGCCGCCTCATCGATCGATTTTATGAGAGACTCTGTTGTGGTTCCGTAACAGATTTCTCTGATGACAATTGTTTTAGCATCGGCGACATCCAGTTTTGCACGTAAACGTACCTTTCCGCATCCGGCCTGATAATCCGAGGCATCCATGATTCCCCCTGTCGGGAAATCCGGAGACACACAATAATTTTTTCCTTCTAAGATGGCAATTTGTGCTTCCAAGAGCTCTGTAAAATTATGCGGAAGGATTTTTGTCGACATCCCGACGGCGATACCCTCTGCACCCTGCATAAGAAGCATAGGAATTTTTGCGGGAAGAGTGACCGGTTCATTGGCGCGGCTGTCGTATGAAGGGATCATTTCGGTCAGGTCCGGATTGAACATTGTTTCGATGGCGAGTTCGCTCAAACGTGTTTCAATGTACCTTGCAGCTGCAGCAGGATCACCTGTAAAGATGTTTCCGAAATTTCCTTGCGTATCTAAAAGGAAGCCTTTGTTGGCAAGATTGATCAGAGCGTCGGTAATCGGGGCATCACCGTGCGGATGAAGAGCCATGGTTTGTCCTGATACGTTTGCCACTTTATGCAGCTTGCCGTCATGCATTCTATTAAGGGTAAACAATATACGTCTTTGTACAGGCTTCAGTCCGTCATCTACGGCAGGTATGGCTCGATCCAAAATCACATAGGAAGCATACTTGAGGTAATTGTCTTTCATCAGAAATTTCAGATCTTCTAAAGTTCTGTCGTCTTTCTTGTTCATCTTATTGTCCTTTAGAATTGAGCTCTGCCACTTGGCGTTGGGCGGCCTCTTCTTCGTTGATCAAATTTTCCATAATGAATTTTTTTCGCTGCGGAGTATTTTTGCCCATATAAAATTCGAGTGTCGGCCTGATATCGGAGAACGCTGTAACTGTTACCGGAATCAGACGTATATCGTGATTAATGAATTGTTTGAATTCATGAGGGGAAATTTCTCCGAGACCTTTAAAACGGGTGATTTCGACCCCTTTTTTGAGCTCTTTAATCGCTTTGTCTCTTTCTTCTTCACTATAGCAATAATAGGTTTTTACCTTGTTACGCACTTTAAAAAGAGGCGTTTCCAAAACATATAGGTGGCCGTTCAATACCAATCCTTCAAAATAGGTAAGAAAAAATGTGATCAGAAGATTGCGAATATGCATTCCGTCCACATCGGCATCCGTAGCTAAAATAACCTTGTTATAGCGAAGATTTTCAATGTCATCTTCGATATTCAAAGCGCTCATCAGATTGTACATTTCTTCATTTTTATAAAGCTGATCCAGTTTCATTCCATAGACATTTAAAGGTTTACCTCTAAGAGAAAAGACTGCCTGCGTGAGGGGATTTCTGGAGGAGACAATAGAAGCACTTGCCGAATCACCTTCGGTAAGAAAAATCATCGTTTGTTCCGCATGGACCGATTTATCGGTTAAATGATATTTACAATCACGGAGTTTAGGGATTTTAAATGAAATTTTTTTCTGCTTTTCTTTGGCCTCTTTTTTTACGGCTGAAAGCTCTTTGCGCAATTTTTCATTGAATTGAACCCGTTCCAGAATCCGCCCGGCTATTTCCGGATTTTTATACAGAAGATTCATGACCGCTTCTTTTACTTCTTGGATGATAGGACCGCGGATTTCGGTATTGCCCAATTTATTTTTTGTTTGGGATTCAAAGATAGGCTCTTTTATTTTTACAAGGACCGCTCCGACAATACCTTCTCGTACGTCTACTCCTTGAAAATTTTTTTTCGCGAATTCGTTAACACCCTTCAAAATTCCTTCTCTAAAGGCCGATAGGTGTGTTCCGCCGTCGGCTGTATACTGTCCGTTGACAAAAGAAAAGTAGGTTTCTCCGTAGCTTTGTGTATGAAGGAAAGCAAATTCGAGCTGATCTGCTCTGTAATGTAGAGGGGCATATAATTGCTCTTCCGGATGCACTTCATCATTCAATAAATCGAGAAGTCCGTTGTCGGAAAATATTTTTTTCCCGTTATAGTTCAGTACCAATCCGGAATTCAGATAAGCATAATGCCAAATGCGTTTTTCGATGTATTCGTATACAAATCTGTATTTTTTAAAAATGGTTCTGTCAGGAATAAACTCTACATACGTCCCGTCTTTTTCCGTAGTAGATCCCTTTTTTTGGCCCTTTAACTTTCCTTCGGAAAACTCGTATTGGACAAATTTTCCTTCCCGATGACTTTTCACAAAAAAGTATTCGGAAAGAGCGTTCACCGCCTTGGTCCCTACTCCGTTCAGTCCGACAGAAAACCGGAAGACATCGTCATTGTACTTTGCTCCGGTATTAATTTGGCTGACACATTCCAGGAGCTTGCCGAGAGGAATCCCCCTTCCGTAATCACGAACGGAAATCATCCCTTTATCAAAGTCGACGTTGACGTCGATATGATCTCCGTGCTTCATGATAAATTCATCGACGCTGTTGTCGATCACCTCTTTAAGCATGACATAAATACCGTCATCGGGATGAGAACCGTCGCCTAATCGGCCGATATACATCCCCGAACGCAATCGAATATGCTCGAGAGCGTCGAGGGTCAATACTGTACTTTCATCGTATTTCTTCGCCATAACCCGTCACTGTTTGATAATATAAATGCAGAAAAAACAACACATCTATTATAGAGTAGTTAGATGACACATAATTAAAAAGGAAAAAAATGTCCTCAAAAAAATTATTTAAAGACAGCACGGTCTTAATTACAGGCGGGACAGGCAGTTTCGGCAGAATGACTGCAAAGCAGTTACTGACCGAATACCAATGTAAAAAAGTCATCATATTCAGCAGAGATGAATGGAAGCAATGGGAAATGAAATCGAGTGATCCGATCTATAATCATCCTTCTATACGATATTTTTTGGGTGATGTGCGTGATCTTCAACGACTTACGCGCGCTTTTTCCGAAGTGGACTACGTCATCCATACAGCAGCTCTAAAACAAGTGCCTGCTGCAGAGTATAATCCGACCGAATTTGTAAAAACAAATGTTCTCGGTGCCATGAATGTCATTGAAGCTGCCATCAATTGCGGAGTCCGGCAGGTGATCGCCCTTTCAACAGATAAGGCATGCTATCCCGTCAATTTATATGGCGCTACAAAATTATGCTCCGATAAACTTTTTGTAAACGGAAATGTCTATGTGGGAAACAGAGGATTTCCTATTTTTTCTGTTGTAAGATACGGAAATGTAATCGGTAGCCGCGGAAGTATTATTCCCTACTGGCTTTCTTCGGTCCGTGAAGGGGCAAAATATTTGACTGTCACCGACGAACGAATGACTCGATTCTGGATTACGATTGAGGAAGCTGTCGATTTTGTTCTCGGTTGTTTTTCTATGTCAAGAGGAGGAGAAATTTTTGTGCCTAAAATTCCGGGAATGAAAATCATGGATCTCGCCAAGGCAATCGCCCCCGACCTCCCTATCAAAATTTCGGGAATACGGGAAGGGGAAAAGCTTCATGAAATGATGATCAGTCAGGAAGATGCACGGATCGGCAGGGAATATGAAAACCATTATATAATTATTCCCGAAGCTTATTCTCAGGATTCCAAAAAGCTTAAAGAATATCTAAAAAACAGAGCCGGAAAAGAATTGCCGGACGGATTTTCCTATCAATCAGATACCAATCCAAATCAGTTGACACAGAGTGATTTAAAAAAATACCTCCGAAAATACTTATGAGAGATTCGCCGAGCGATCTTTTCATATAGTTTGTCAAAAAAATCATGCATGTTCTATAAATCTAAACTTTATGAAGGATTTCCAAACACTTCAACCCGCAACCGGAGATCGGAAATATGCATGTCGGTGTTGTAGGAATCAACCACAAACTCGCGGATCTCGGATTGAGAGATCGGCTTGCCAAGACCTGTCACAGACGATTCGGATCGGATCGATCTGCGCATTCAGATCATGCTTTTATCCTTCTCAGCACGTGTAATCGCACAGAAATTTATTTTTCCTCTTCTTCACTTTCCGATACGCACACTTATATCCTTACTATTTTACGAAATGATCTGAATGAAGAGTTTGATCAAAAACTCTATTCCTATTTTAATGACGACTGTTTTTTACATCTTGCACGAGTCACATGCGGACTTGATAGCGCTGTCATTTTTGAGACAGAAATTCAGGGACAGGTTAAAATTGCTTATGCACAGGCTTGTGAGTACACTTCTCTTCCCGGAGCTTTGCATTTTTTGTTTCAAAAATGTCTGACTGTCGGCAAGAAAATGCGTTCTCAATTTCCTTTAGAAAGAGGACTTCCTAACGTTGAGCAGGCTATTTTTTCTATAGGAAAACAATTTTTTTCGAACGAAAATGAGGCAAAAGTACTCTTTGTAGGTGCTTCGGATATCAATTTAAAAATCTTATATTTTCTGCAACATAAAGGGATCAAAAACATCTCTATTTGTAATCGTACACGATCACGCAGTGACCTGTTTTCGAAAAAATACGGTACATCAGTATTAGATTGGGAACATTTAAATGAATGGATTTCTTTCGATTGGATTATTTTCGGAACGAAATCTCCCGACTATCTGATTACCCGATCGGAAAAATCGGAAGTTACTAAGCCTAAATTAATTATGGATCTATGTGTTCCGCGGAATGTGGATCCTGATTTGAGAAAAGATCCTTCTGTTTCTTTGTGGGATATTGATCGAATCAACTGTCTCTTAAAAACAAGAAAAAACAGCCTGAAACAATCTATCCGCTCAGGAAATTTTTACGTAGAAGCCTCTACAATAAAGTACTTACAGCTATTTAAAAAGAAGCTGACACAATCCGTTTCGAAACACATTGCCT
>JABDBB010000037.1 GCA_013288845.1 Chlamydiota bacterium
TGAACTTAACCAATCTGTCGTTAGAACTTATATCGTGACACCGGAAAAGAACGGCACATGTAAGTACGAAGGATCCCAACGTATTTTTGAAGGAATGCTTAATTATAGATTGGTTTTTTATTTCTCTTAAAAAGATTAAATTAATTTTAATTAATAATTCCAATGTAAAAATTTTTTTACTCTTCTATCCCTCGATAATTTCCCCGGAAAAGATTTTTCCTCCTCTATATGATCTCTCTTTATTAAGACTTTGTAAGGAACGGGAATGGAAAGGGTGTATTTGAGTCTGGGGGGAAACATAGGGGATGCCCTCTCTATTTTAAGGAGCGCGGTAGAATCGATTAAAGAGCTTGCCGGTGTGCGGGATGTAACGGTTTCTCGCTATTATCAGACTACACCTGTCG
Source organism: Chlamydiota bacterium (assembly GCA_013288845.1). Taxonomy (GTDB): domain Bacteria; phylum Chlamydiota; class Chlamydiia; order Chlamydiales; family Criblamydiaceae; genus JABDBB01. Next base: position 405 of record JABDBB010000037.1, read on the forward strand.
GCGGAGAAGCACAAAGTAACTATGTCAACGCAGCATGCACTTTCGTCACAGATATCCCGTGCCTCTCTCTTTTGACCCGACTCAATGAAATTGAAAAAAAAGCGGGGAAAGTAAAAAAAGGGAAAAATGCACCGAGAACTCTCGATATCGATATCCTGTTTTACGGGACCTCTTATATCCGAATCGACGATTTTTGTGTACCCCATCTCCGGTGGTCTGAAAGATTATTTGTGCTGCAGCCGCTGCTCGATTTAACTCCGTCCGTTTTAGTCCCTGTATCGGAAACGGAAGTTGTCAATTATGAGTTATTGCTCTATCTAAAAAATTTCGAAAATAAGCACAATGAAATTGTGATTGCGATCGAGGAGGAAAAATGAGCGAAAATTCAGCAGCTAAAGTACAAATTAACGATTTTTTCGTAGGAAAAGGAGAGCCTCTGACCTTGATGTCAGGGCCATGTGTCATTGAAAGTGAAGAGATGTGTTTGGAGATTGCTTTAGCTTTGCAAAAAATATGCGCGGAGCGGGGAGTGAACTATGTCTTTAAAGCGAGTTTCGATAAGGCAAATCGCTCTTCCCTACATTCCTATAGAGGTCCCGGTCTTGAAGAGGGATTGAGAATTTTAAAAAAAATTAAAGAGAAAATCGGAGTTGCCGTCACGACAGATGTGCACACGGAAGAGCAGGCTGCTGTTGCCGGAGAATTTTGCGATGTTCTCCAAATTCCCGCCTTCCTTTGTCGGCAGACCGATCTGCTCCTTGCAGCAGGTGCGACAGGTGCGGTAGTCAGTGTAAAAAAAGGGCAGTTTATGGCCCCTTGGGATATGGGAAATGTGGTAGAGAAAATCCGCTCCACAGGAAATTCACGGATTATTCTCATCGATCGGGGAGTTTCTTTCGGCTACAATAATTTAGTGAGCGACATGCGTGCCATTCCGATTATGCAAAGACTGGGCGTGCCCGTTTGCTTTGATGCCACTCATTCGGTGCAACTTCCGGGAGGACACGGACAAACATCGGGAGGGCAAAGAGAGTTTATTGAAATACTGGCAAAAGCTGCTGTGGCTGTCGGAGTCGATTCTCTTTTTATGGAGGTGCATCCGGATCCGCACAAGGCAAAAAGCGATGCCGATTCGCAATTGTCTTTAGAAGAATTGCCGAAAATTTTAGATAGACTTTTGAAAATTCGGGCGGCAATAGGCGGCGAAGGATGATAACAAGAAGAGGATTTCCTTTTTTTGCCCTTTGGCTGGTTGCATGTGCCCTATTACTATACCCGCTTTTACAATCGGGCGTCGGCGATATTGCCGAATATCATGCTTTATTGGAGAAGGTAGGTCTTCGTCACGCAGGGGGAGTCCGGGAGCCTGTCACGGCGATCCAGGAAAGAATCGGCGTGTGCAAAGAAATTTGCGGACAAGGAACAGGAGTCTCTTCCGTTATTCGTCTTCGAAGTGAAAAAAGCGATCTTTTTTACGATCAATCTTCGGAAGGAACGGGGATCATCGAAAAATTACAAAATGTTCGCTGTTTGTTTCGAGAGGAGCTTTACTATCTTCTATCCGACGGACAAGAGGCTGTACAAAAAAACGGAAGCTATCGTTTGCGAAATTCGGAGGAAGAGATCGAGGTCGATACAAATTCCATGATTCCGATGCAGACAGTGCGCTATATCGAAGCGGATGATGCCGTCTATAAAATCACCGACAATGCTCTCACGGCAAATAAAGCCCATATCTCTCTCTTGCAACTTCCCGGACATATTTTACCGGAAATCGGGCACATACTTCCGGATCCGAAAGAGAAAAGTTATATCGGCGAAATGAAAATTGCAATGGGAGAAAAAGGATTGGAATTTTTTGCCCGTGAAGTACAGGGAAAGCTGAATTTTTCTTTAGGTAGTTATGAAGCAGATTGATTTTGCAAAGGTTTTATTGTTTTTCTTAGGAATTTTTTTTCCTCTATCGGGAACGAATTCTTTATGCGAATTTCAAGCTGACAGTATCGGATCGGAAGGAAAAACGATTACTCTGACAGGAAATGTCTCTATATTGCATCGGCTCGGGAAAATCACGTGTGATTCGGCTATAGTAGAAAGAAAAGAAGAGGGAAAAGAAAAACTTCCTGCTTCAATCTGCCTAAAAGATAACATAGAGCTTTTTCTGAAACCGGATTCCACCGTATCATGTGCTCGGGGTATGATAGATTTTGTGCAAAATAAAATTTTCCTCTACTCGGAAGAGGAACATCCGGTGCGCTATTCGGGTTCGATCGATGATTCTGAAATTACGGCCGAAAAATTTATGATTCTCGGCGGATTGGTTACTTTTTCTTTGGATTCTAAAGGTGAAATAGAACTCGTAGAGGTATCTCAAGGCACATTTTTAGAAATCGATAAAGAAATTACCGTAAAAGGAGAAAGAGCGGTATATAAACCTGATGATCGATTGTCTATCTATCCTTCGGAAGAATCTTTTTGTGTCATCACAGGAATGCACGGCATTCAGGCCCGAGCTTCTCTTGTAGAGTGGAATTTTCCCGAAAAGAAAATGACGTTTCTTTCGGGTTCAGGTTCCGGAAGTTTTACCGATACGATTCAACCTGAATTCCGGGCAGACAAAATTGTCTGGGATAAAGGCGCCTCTGTTTTCACCTTCTCGGGATATAGTCGACTGGAACAAAAAGAAAAAATGATCTTTTTTAACGACGATCACATAGATTTTTTTTACGATAAAGAGGGACTTACTTCCATAAAAACTGCGGGTAAAAGTAGGCTCTTAGGCAATAAAAAATTGCAGTCCGATTGCTTTTTTATTACGGAAGGAGACATATGCGTAGACCATCGTCTCGGTTGCGTAAATATAGGAAGTACCCGGAATCAAATAGTATTTAAGGGAAATATCGGAGAAGTTTCCGGCGATTACCTCTCTTTATACTACTCTTTAGGAGAAGCCGGTTTCATCCCCGAAAAAATTCTGATCCGCGATAATGTAAAATTTATGGGTCCGGACAATGCTAAACAATTTGCTCTGGCAGATCTCATAGAATATTCAAAAATAACCGGAGAATGGAAACTGCAGGCGAAATCGAACGGAAAAGTTCTGTATTACGATAAAATCAACAACATGCAAATGAGCGCTCCGGGTGTCTTGTATAAAAAAGGGACGGGACTCGAAAAAGACATTATTCAAGGATCGGGAAATGTCCGTTTTCGATTTATGGAACGGGAACTCGACCTTTTAAAAAAGCGGTTTAATTTATCGGAGGAGAGAAAATGAAAGATGATGCGAATTTGTCTCAGCTGGATGTACAAAATTTAGTGAAAAGTTACGGCGGTCGTAAAGTGGTCTCTGATCTCTCTTTCAAAGTAAAAAAAGGGGAAATTGTCGGATTACTCGGACCAAACGGATCGGGCAAAACAACTGCATTTTATATGACAATAGGGTTGATCCGGCCGGAAAAAGGGAGGGTATTGTTTAACGGTGTCGACATAACCGACTTACCGACTCATAAACGTGCCGGAATGGGAATGGGATACCTGGCTCAGGAACCGTCGGTGTTCGGGCGTCTCACTGTAGAAGAGAATATTTTATGTATTTTAGATAATCTTTCCCTCACAAAAAAAGAAAAAAAAGAGCGCTTAGAACAACACCTGGAAGAATTACATCTCACTCATCTCGCAAAAAAAACGGCGTCTTCTTTATCAGGCGGTGAACGGCGCAGATTGGAAATCACCCGGGCTTTAGTGACGGGTCCGACTTTCCTGCTGCTCGACGAACCTTTTGCCAATATCGATCCGATTTCTGTGAAAGAGGTAATCGAACTTGTCCGTATTTTAAGAGATAAAGGAATCAGTGTCCTGATTACCGACCACAACGCAAGAGAAATTTTTGGAGTGGTCGATCGGGGATATATCGTAAGAGAGGGAAAAATTCTCCTCTCAGGAACCGTGCCGGAGCTCGTAAATAATACGGAAGTCCGAAAATATTATTTAGGCGATGACTTTAAAATGTAACAGAGGTTGATAGAAAATATGATCCATATTATATTGTGTTTCGATCATTATTCCTTAAATATTATCTCACCGGAGAAAGCTTGACCTCTTCTGATTCACCTTTGAAAATCTACTCCAGAAAACAAAATACACTGGCAAGTGAAGTTTCCTTTTCAGGAATTGGCATACACACCGGACAATGTGTCTACATGCGTTTCATCCCGGCTCCCGAAAACACCGGACGTATCTTTCGAAGAACCGATCTTCCGGGATCGCCGGAAATTCCGGCTTCTCTCGATTATGTAATCGATACAAATCGCTCCACCTCTATCGGCATCGGGGGAGTAAGAATCTATACCGTCGAGCATGTATTAGCCGCCCTTGCCGCCTATAAAGTTGATAACTTATACATAGAAATCTCTAACGTCGAACCTCCTGTCGCAAGCGGAGGCTCTATAGAATTTGTCGAAATGATCGAAAAAGCAGGTCTCCTTACACAAGATGCAGAACAACCTATTGTGCAACTAAAAGCCCCTATATATCAATCCGAAGGGGATATTCACCTGGTAGCTCTTCCTTACCATGAATATCGTATCAGCTACACACTGAGCTATCCTGATAATCCTGCACTAAAAAGTCAATATCGCTCTTTTGCTATCGATCCTAACTCCTTTAAAAAGGAATTAGCCCCCTCAAGAACGTTTTCCCTCTATAAAGAGGTTTCAGCCTTAATGGATAAGGGTCTCATCAAAGGGGGAAGTTTAGCCAATGCTGTCATCATTCACGATGAAGTAATATTCAGCAAAGGGGGTCTTTTTTATGATGATGAACCTGTGCGGCACAAAATGTTGGATATGGTCGGGGACTTCTCTCTCCTCGGTTTTGATCTCATTGCACACTTTATTTCCATCCGTTCGGGCCACGGACCGAACTTTGCGTTTGCAAAAAAAATTATGGAAGAGATAAATTCGGAAAATATGGTATGAACGAAAATAGACACAAAAATTTAGATATTCGTGATATAACCAAAATTCTTCCTCACCGTTATCCTTTTCTCCTTGTAGATAAAATTCACGAGGTGGATATTGAAAACGGAAGAATTCTGGCCCAAAAAAATGTGACGATCAATGAATCCTTTTTTCAGGGGCATTTCCCTGAACTGCCTATCATGCCGGGAGTATTGATACTCGAAGCGTTAGCGCAGGCAGGAGGGATTTTAGTCTATCTGAAGGGAAAGAATAAAGACTCTTCTATAGCCTTATTGATCAATGTGAAAAATGCGAAATTTCGTCGTCCCGTACGTCCGGGTGATGTAATCATGTTAGAATGCGAAGGACTTCATTTTAGTAGTAAAGGCGGACGTATACGCGCTATCGCTACTGTAGATGGAGAGCTTGCTGTCGAGGCTGAAATGGGATTTGCTATTGCAGATCGAGAGCAAATATGATGAACCGTGCCAGTGTGGAAAAATTATGGGTAAGCAAAACATTCATCCGACCGCTATTATCGAAAAAGGTGCACGGATAGGCTCAGGCGTTACTGTCGAGCCTTATGCAGTTGTTAAAGCCGGAGTCACTCTGGAAGACGGAGTGATTATCAAATCACATGCCTACATCGACGGAAATACTCTGATCGGTGAAGGCACCATTATTTATCCTTCCGCCAGCATAGGAACTAAAACCCAGGACCTAAAATACCGGGGAGAAAAAACTTTCGTCAGAATCGGAAAAAATTGTGAAATTCGCGAGTTTGTCACAATCAATTCTTCCTGTCAGGAAGGTTCCGTAGTTGAAGTAGGAGACAACTGCCTCATCATGGCCTATTGCCACATTGCACATAATTGCAAAGTGGGAAATTGTGTCATCATGAGTAACGGGGCAAGCCTCGCAGGTCATGTGATTGTAGAGGATTTTGCTATTATCGGCGGAATGACAGGTGTACATCAATTTGTAAATATCGGTTGCTATGCCATGGTAGGCGGAATGAGCCGAATTTCTCACGATATCCCCCCTTATATCATTTGCGGCGGCATCCCGTTCAAATACGGAGGAATCAATGTTGTAGGACTAAAAAGACACAAATTTCCTCTCGACACCAGAAAAGAATTAGCCAAAGCATTTAGACTTGTCTGTCGCTCTCCCTTTAGATTTGATGAAGCAATGATAAAATGCGATGAAGATCTCGAAAAAATACCGGAAATTGAACATTGGATTAAATTCTGCCGAAATTCCAAAAGAGGCCTGATGGGACTCCAAGGCGCTATTAAAGAATCTTTCGAAGAAGAACAGGAAGATGAAGAGGAATCGGGATCCCACCATGCAAAAGAAGAAAGGGAAGAGGAAATATCAGAATCGGGATTAAATAAAGAAAAAGAGTTGTTTGTCCTTTCTTAAAAAACTTAAAGCGTAAGAGAAATGTGACGGCCCGGGCTCTGTCGCATTTCTCTCAACTGCGGATCTATTCATTTCCATAAAATCAATATTGACAGAAATTTACAAAGTTCGAGAGAATATCGATCTAAATATCAGATCATCCGGATTTTAAGTAAAAATTCAATTGCAATTCCGGAAGGAGGAAATCGCTTTGAAAATTATTTTTTTTGGAACACCGGAATTTGCCGGAAAAGTTCTCGAATTTCTCCTTTCTCATAAAATAGAGATTGTCGCTGTGGTCTCCAAACCGGATAAACCGCAAGGTCGCTCTAAAATACCGGTGCCCACTCCCGTGAAAATCATGGCAGAGAAATACTCTATCCCTTGCTTCCAACCCGAAAAAATTTCCGATAGCGATTTCATAGAGGTCTCACAAAATCTCCGACCCGATCTCTTTGTCGTAGTCGCCTACGGAGAAATCATCAAACAACATATTTTAGACCTCCCTAAATTCGGATGCATCAATCTACACGCAAGCCTCCTCCCTAAATATCGCGGAGCTGCCCCCATACAACATGCGGTCATCGACGGGGAAAAAGAAACGGGAGTTTCGATTATCCGCCTCATCAAAAAAATGGACGCCGGCGATATTCTTGCTGAAGGAAAAGTTCCCATCGGTCCCGAAGAGACTTACGGCGATATCGCCGAAAAACTGTGCAATATCGGCTCCGATCTTCTTTTACAAGTCATCGGACAAATCGCCGAAGGAACGGCTACCGGTTATTCACAAAATGAAGAAAATGTCACATTCGCCCATAAAATTGAATTGGAAGATTGCGAAATCGATTGGACCCTCCCCGCCTCAAAAATTCATGATCTGATAAGAGGGGTAAATCCGGAGCCCGGTGCCTGGTCCTATATGGAAATCAACGGACAAAAAAAACGGATGAAAATTTTCCGGACTCGGATCAGTTCGGAAACCCTTCCGGTCGGAAAACCCGGCATCGATTCATCCAAAGATTTCTTTATCGGTTGCGGCGAGGGTTCTCTGCAAATTATAGAATTGCAGCCGGAAGGGAAAAAAAGAATGTCCGGAAAAGATTTTCTCCGAGGTCTCTCAGAAGAAACTTTCCGTACCTTTAAATTATTATAATTATTCACTAACAAGGAGTAAAAAATGTGTGAAATAAACAATAATCCACCTTATCCATCTGTGTTTCCCAAAGTACCGGAGTTTGGAGATACCGCTTTGCAATTGAAGAAAGATATCCCCCGTATAGCAAAATGGCCCGCAAATGCTGCAAATTCTGTATTACAAACGTTGGTATATAATATAGAAAGTGTATTTATCCTAGTACCGCCTACTTTATTATTAGGAGCTTCCTTATATCAAAATGAAGTACCCGGAATTGTTCTGTTGTCAGGGGCTTCGTTCATTACCTGTGTTGCTCTTGGTGCGATGTATAAGTGGTAAGTCCTTGTTAACTAATGACTTGTACGTATTAGAAATTTCATTCGCGCAGCGTTTGGAGTGCGGCGACTCGTCGCCGCTTTGCCCTCGCATCGACTTGTCGATGCGTTCTTAAAAATTTACAGACTAATTTTTGAACGAATTTCCGGATATCTATAAACACAAAACATAGCTTAAAACGCCTCGACAAGTCGAGTCGAGGGCAAAGCGGCGACGAGTCGCCGCACTCCAAACGCTGCGCGAATTCAATTACCTCTTATATAATTAACTAATTATCAATTACTTACTCCTTAAATTAACCGGTGGATGCATCGCCCCGGCTTTTATGTATAGGTGCTTCGTACCTTATAATTACTGCTTATATATACGCCTAAACACATTTTAAATCTTCTTATGCTCTTTCAAGTTGCGGAAAAAAATCGAATTCTGTATTTTCATTCAATAAATTTATATACTCAGATTATACCTCAGGAGATAATGATGTCTGCACAAAATCCGTTCCTTGAAGTTTTTAAAGAAGTGTCTCCGTGGGATCTTCTTCCCTGTGTAGGTCTTACCGCCGTCGGAGCCGGTTTCGGTCGGTTGACGGGCGCCGGTTCTCATTATGGAGCTTATGTAGGATTCGGAGTTTCCGTTAGTGATAAAATGGTACGGATGCTGAATACCTTTGAGGTGATCCAAAAAACCAATGAAAATGTAAAATTGTTAATCAAGGTGGCCGGCACTGTTTTTATAGTTGCGGCTCCTATATTCGATACGTATTACTTAGCACCCGGATTGTTTAAAATAACGGAATCTTTTTTACCTGCGTCGATAGGATCAGTTGTTCTTCCCGATTTCAGGGTCGATTGTACTTTACCGCAGATTATTCTTACTGCCGGTCTTCCTCTTCTTCTTACATATTATTTACGTACAAAGTCCGGAGAAGTCGCGATTAAGAAGGAATAACATATGTGCATAGAAGGGGTGATTTCCGGGACTTTCCAAGGTATGTATGTGGTAAGCGGATTAATCAAATCCCCAATCTCCGTTATTTCGATGCTTGTTACAAAAATATTTCACCTGCTTCAGAGCGGGTATCTTTTTTTAAGCGGGGGAAGGGAGATTTTATATGGAATCTTTCGTGAAAATATTACGTCTCTTCTAAAAGACCGGATAGTGCAATCTGTAAAAAATTTTTTTTCTTATCCTGTGTTTCACGGAACTTTTTTGATTTTAGCGGGAGTAAGTGAATTATTTTTAGGATTGCACTATACCAATCTGCTTTATTTAGGATCGACTCTTCTTCCGGTTGCTACTTTGTTAGGAAACGGGTGTTTCCTTATGGGGAATCTACTTATTTTAGCGCAAAATATTCGTATATATAAAAAAGCATCGCAAATCCCATGGAATTCTGCAGCTGAGGAAAAAGAAAATGCAGAATTTGTAAAGGGATCCGCTGTTCTCTCCATTATCTCTGCTTTGAGTTATATATTCGGATTGGGACTCACTATTATCGGGGGCCCCACTATTATTATTCTATTGTTTGCCTTCTTCGGATTATTATTCGGCGGAATAAAAATTTTATATGACATTATATATTCTCACGGCGACTTAATTTAAAATAAACATTTACTTTATTCTATCTTTACATAAAAAACCTTTTGCTTTACAATTATAGTTTTTAAATATCAAGGAGTTGTGTAATGAGTGCCGCAACGATCTCACCTGATAGAGGTCTTATCCCTACTATTTTGACCGCTCCCGTGAGAGGAGCTCAACGCATAGTAGGGGTCGCCGACGCCCTTAAAAAAGACACTGACGGTTTTTATTCCGTTATTCAAACAGTGTATTATTTTGTCATGGGATTAGAAGGCATTTTTGGAGCTGCAAAACCGTTTACATTGACGTTGCTTCAAATGGCCGGCGGGATTGCTGTCATCGATTTTTTTGGAGATCTGGTTGGGATTGCCTATTATTGGATCAGCGGCGACTTTATTGAAGACGGCAGTGGCGGAAAAATCTGCAATATCTTGGCTATGTTCTTCTTGTCAGGCGCAACTATCGGAGGAGCGGTCCTCTGGCTCGCAGAATTGGGATTTTATAGCCTCGATAAAGCTGCTGCATTCATCGGTTCTGTCCCTTTTTTCGGAACCATTGCTACCATCGGATTAGCCCCTATCGTTTGCGGCGCTGCTGCTATAGGCTATGTGTTTCTTGTCGGAGATGCATTGCAATCTATGGCGAAAGCAAATAATTCACAACAAATCATTAAATCGGGAATCGATCTCATCAGCCGTACCGCACACGTCTTCCTCTATACTGTAATAGGAGCAACGATCATCTTCCCTATAGCACCTGTAATCAGTGTTCCCGTTATCGTCCTTTTAGGAATAACAGCAAAAGGAATGGGTGTTGTCGGATTCGTTTTCCAACACTTCAATAAAGTTGCATTAGCAGAAAAATAATAACATAGGAGATAGCCTTGACATCAGTCCTTAAATCATCCGCAGGGATCATTCAAAAGCCGGTTAAGCTTGCCAATACTATCAAAAGCAGTACTGATATGGCCGATAAAACCTCTAAGGTTTTCATCAATGTCATCGGTGCAGTCAAAGCATTTTGGGAACTCATTGCCGTTTCTTCCAATCAGCTGATTCCCCTTACTAAATTGGCCGGTCAATTAAAAGTATTTACCGGACTGGTCGGCTCTTTTAACTTAGTCAGCCGTATCGGCGAATTTGTATTGCCTACGAAAAACGGGGATTATGCATGGAAACTTTGGAAAAAAAGTACAGAGCTTACTAAATACTCATGGATGCGCCACGATTGGAAACCCGACAATGCAAAACTTACTAAAGAAGAAAAAGTTGAATACTCGAGTTACCTCAAGCGCAACCAATTCCAGGATGACGGATATTGGACTCCTATGAAACTCGGAGCGCAGTCATTGTTGACAGTTGCTCACGGAATTGAATTTGTCAAATTTTTTGATACTATAGGACTGATTTTTCTGGGAGTTGCAGGCGGAATTTTAGGGACGATAAAAAACGCTATTTATATCCCGGCTTCATTATTGGGAATTAGCGATTCCGGCTATAAAATTTACAAACTTCATCAGTTTACGAAGAACACCGGAAATAAAGTTACAAAATGGGATAGCCTTACTGCTGATCTCAAAAAAAATGAGGCAAAACAGGAACTCCGTAAAAAATACAATGCAAAAATTGCTCAGATGGCTGACAAGATCACAGCTTTGGAAGTCAGAAAGGCTAATGAAAAGACTTCCGCGGCAGAAAAAGTTGCGATAGAGAATTATTGCTTAGGAAGAGAGAAAAAAATCGAACAATGGAACGCCTATCTTACAGATATAGACGATGCAAGTACAAAGGGAGAGGAAATAAAAGGTTCTCTCGCTGCCACCTCTGCATATAAAATAAAAGCTTGGACCGGCATTTCCGTCATAGCAAAATCTAACGAAAAAATTGAAAGAAGAAAAAATCTTCTGAATATCGCCAATTGCACAGGAAAAACTGTTTTCGGGATCATCGGATTCATCGGATTGCTCTTAGCAATTTTTGTCAATCCGGTCTTCGCACTTGTGTTCTCTATCGGATGGGCCGCTACCGAACTCTTCGGATTGCTGAAAGAGGTATACGGAGTCTATCATCAATCGAAGGTCATCAATAAACCTCACTATACAGAAATTGTGACCTCCGCCGCATAAAGTTTCTAAACCCCGACCTTCGTCGGGGTTTTTTCTTTTTCCCTTATCCGGACTTTCAAAAAATCTTTCTTGTGTCGAAAATATTCCCCGGACTATCTTTGCAAAGTAGAGTTTTCTGTGTAAAACTTCTTTCTAAATTCCGTATTTTTTGAGACTCTTCGTTACCCGGGAACGTGATCATGATTTCTGCTATTCAAAAGTCGATACAGATTACTAATATCATCAAAAATAATACGGAAACATTTAACAAAGTAGTCGAAATATTTTTGAACAGTTTGACCGCAATCAAAACGTGTTGTTTTATAGTGAAGGATTCATGGTTTGAACCCATCACAAAAATTGTCGTTAAATTAAACGGATTATCCTGCTTCATCAGCGGATTTTATTTAGTAGACAGACTGTACGAATTTCTTTGTGTGAATAATAGAATCGATGACCATCCTTGGAAATTTTGGAAAAAAAACTGCAAAAACACTGCCTACGATTGGATGAAAGACGATTGGAGGCCGATGGGAAAAAAAGTACACTCGATTGACGAAATTGCCCATAAGAAAAAGACACGAAATAATCTTATTCAGGATGACGGTTATTGGACCTTCATGAAAACCGCCGGAGCCTGTTTACTCTCTATAGCCAATATTTTAGAATTTATAAAATTTTTTGATTGTATCGGAGTATTTGTTTTAGGGGCTGCAAAAATAATCCTGAGCGTTGCGGTTCATATGTTTTATATTCCCTGCTCTTTTTTGGGGATTATAGACTCCCTTTATAAAATCCGGATGGCCGGAAAATACACGGAAAATTGTCGTGAAAAAAAACGAAAATGGACCGATAGAAAAGAGATCGGAAAAGCGGAATTATTGCAAAAGTACGGGACAAAGAAAAGTCGTATGACAGAGAAAATTGATGCATTAAAATTTCGGATGTCACTAGAAACTATTCCCGAGAAAGAAAAAGAGGCAATTGCACACTACACAAACGACAAACAAAAAAAAATCGACCGATGGAATCGATATATAGAGGAGACATCCGGATTTAATGAAAAAGGGTGTATGACTACGTGTTGTTCTCTGATGAATGATTGCAACTTTAAAATACTGAATGTATGGTCCCCGAATGTAAAAACGGCAGAAAAAAATGAAAAAACCGAAAAAAAAAGAAACCGGTTGGAAATCGTCAATCACATCGGCATCATCGCTTTGGGCATTCTTTGTTGTGTCGGATTTTTTATGGGAATACTCTTCGATCCTCTTTTTATCTTGCTCATGTCTGTAGGATGGACAGTTACAAAAATATTCGGATTATCAAAAGAACTTTACAATATTTTATATAAACCGGAGCAGATGATACATGTACCCCTTCCGGGATGATAAAATAAGTGTAAGGACATTCTCATGAAACTTCCCGATTCTCCCGCCCTTCCCCCTCATGAATGGCTGGCCGTTGCAGTAACAGGCGCTTTTCTCCTCTTTTTACTTTTAGTAAACATTCGTGCCGAAGAAAAAGAATTTTTTCGAGACCCAAACGAAAGTCGTGTGCATTCTGTTCATGTCTCCATAAACGGAGCTGTCAGTTGTCCGGGAGTTTATATTTGTGAAAAAGGGAAGGTGTTACAAGAAATTCTGGACGAAGCGGGAGTAAGTGAAGAGGCAGACCTCTCGGACCTACACATCAAAGGAAAAATTCTCAAAGATCTTGTATTACACATCAAAACGATAAAAAAAATAACAGTATACCTCGAAGGGGCCGTTTCAAAAAAAGGGGCAATTACCGTTCCTCGCGACACTACTTTAAAGAAAGTTATTGAATCGGTGCAGCTTCTGCCGGGTGCTCACATCAAGGGAATAGGTCCGTTGACGCGTAAAGTTACAGATGGTGAAGTCATCAAAATCGAACTACAGAAAAATAAGCGTAAGTAATTGATAATTAACATGTTACAGTAAATAGAATTTAAGTCGCGCAGCGTTTGGAGTGCGGTGACTTGTCACCGCTTTGCCCTCGCATCGACTTGTCGATGCGTTTTTATGATTTTTTGTGTTTAAAAGAGGAGGTTAAAACTTAATTAATTAATATTCCGGAAGTATTAAGAAAACGCCTCGACAAGTCGAGTCGAGGGCAAAGCGGTGAACAAGTCACCGCACTCCAAACGCTGCGCGAGTTCAATTGCCTCTTATATAATTAACGGCAATTTAAAAGATCCAAACGCTGCGCGAGTTCAATTACCTCTTATAAATGCGGAAAAAAACCGGGGATCGCAGGTAATATGTTTTACATTTTATCGGAAATCGACCAAAATAAATAAGAATTAAAGCTATTCGCCGACACGGGAGAATCAAAATGTCTGCTCTATTACGCAACTATCTAAAAAAAATACCGGAATCGGAACAATCATCAGCAGCCATTGCCTATCTGGCCTCTTTAGATCATCTCATGGCACTGCATCCGGAAGTGGCAAAAAGTATCATCGCAGAACTGATTGATCAACGAACTCATTTAAAACTGATCGCTTCGGAAAATTTTTCTTCCCTAGCCGTCCAATTGGCCATGGGAAATCTACTCACCGATAAATATGCAGAGGGCTACCCTTTTCACCGTTTTTATGCAGGATGTGACAACGTAGACAATATAGAAGATCTCGCAGGCAAAGAACTATGCCGACTGTTCGGATGTGACCATGCTTTCGTCCAACCACATTCGGGCGCCGATGCAAATCTCATCGCATTCTGGTCTATCCTCTCTCAAAAAATTCAGAAAAAAGAGATCGAAAAACTAGGTAAAAAAACATTAGAAGAACTGACTCCCGACGAATACGAAAAAATCCGTCAACTCCTGGGATCACAAAAAATTTTAGGAATGTCTCTCAATTCCGGCGGCCATCTCACTCACGGATTCCGCCATAATATCTCATCGAAAATGATGCGGGCCTACGCCTACGAAGTGGACAAAACAACCGGGCAACTCAACTACAGTACTATCCTGGCTCAGGCAAAAGAGGTCCAACCTCTCATCCTTCTCGCAGGATATTCCGCCTATCCCCGCCTCATCAATTTTGCAAAAATGCGCGAAATTGCCGACAGTGTCGGAGCGGTCTTCATGGTCGACATGGCACATTTTGCAGGTCTTGTAGCAGGAAAAGTCTTCACAGGCGATTACGATCCGGTGAAATGGGCAGATATCGTCACCTCGACAACGCACAAAACTCTGAGAGGTCCGCGAGGCGGAGTGGTCCTCTGTACAAAAGAATATTCCGAAATTGTAAATAAAGGATGCCCACTCGTAATGGGCGGCCCTCTTCCCCACGTCATGGCCGCAAAAGCGGTCGCATTTCGTGAGGCAAACACCCCGGAATTTCAAGAATATGCACACCAAATCGTCAAAAATTCACAGGCTTTAGGCGCCTCCCTCATGAAAAAAGGGGTAAAACTTCTTACCGACGGTACCGACAACCATATGGTGATTGTCGATCTCTCCTCTTTCGGAATTAACGGAAGGCAAGCGGAAAAAGCTCTGCGCGATGCAGGAATCACGGTCAATAGAAATGCGATTCCGGATGATAAAAACGGTCCGTGGTACACCTCCGGAATCAGAATCGGAACCCCGGCAATGACAACTCTCGGAATGGCAGAGCCGCAAATGGATCAGATCGGAGAAATCATCTATTCCATTCTGAAAAATATCACTCCGACAGAAAAGAACGGAGAAAAAAGCAAAGCAAATTATACAATCGAAAAGAACGCACTACAAAACACACGTTCTCAAGTGGCGGAACTTTTACAGGGATATCCTCTTTACCCTGAAATTTTCCTTGAAGAGTGTTGTGTAGATATTCCTTGTAGTGCATAAAAAAATTTCAATAACGAATATTCGGAGAGCAAAATGGCAGATAAGTCAAGTCATCATTACGGAAAACTGAACGATCAGATCGATGCATCAATTCTAGCAGCAAGACGAATTTTTATCTGCGATGTTATTGATCAAAGAACAGCGAACGAAATCATAAAAAAATTATGGTTCCTCGAATTAAGCAATCCCGGAAAACCGATTCTTCTCATCATCAACAGTCCGGGCGGATCAGTAGACTCAGGATTTGCCATCTGGGACCAAGTGAAAATGATCACCTCTCCGGTCATCACCTTAATCACCGGACTCGCAGCCTCAATGGGATCCATTCTGAGCCTCTGCGCGACTCCCGGAAAATGTTTCGCCACACCTCATTCCCGGATTATGATCCATCAGCCTCTTCTCGGCGGAGTGATCCAGGGGCAGGCGACCGATTTAGATATTCAGGCGAAAG
>JABDBB010000038.1 GCA_013288845.1 Chlamydiota bacterium
CATTCTCTTATTCCAAGAGAAATGCATGATTCAATGTTGACGGTCATAAAACAGAGTATTTTTGATCCGGAGAATCCGGGAAAAATTATCCGATTTGAGATCGTCAATTATACCGAAACAAAATTCTATATTTCAGATGAATGTATTTCCGATAAACTTACAATCCTCTTAAACGGAATAAAGATAAAACAATCTCCGAAGCTTTCTCTTCTTCCAAAAAATGCGCAAATCGTCATATTTGAACATTTCGGACAAATTTATCTTTCATGGAAACAAGAAGGTGAGGAAGAAAAACATGTTTGTGTTGCCGAATTATTTGATGCACTCACCGCTTTCTCTTCCCGCAAAAAAGATATTAAAGGGGTGGCGGGCAAATCATTGCCTTATATAACAGAGCAGTTGAAAAGAAAATTTCCTTTTGATTGTATCGGTACTGAAAATATCTCCATAGAAGCAGTTATTCATCGCAAATATGTTACTTATTGTCCGTTTAAAATCACATTTACTTATAGAGGAAAAACAACCGATATTTTCTATACCGAAGAAAGCGAATTTGCCGGAATGAACCGACATCAGTTTTTTACCGGAAATGTTCCCGATATTGAAAAATACCCTAAAAGCGAGTTAAAGGCTGCGATTTCCGAACTTTTTGAAGGCACATATGAAAATATAGAAGTGATATCAGCAAAAAAGAATACGGAGTATACCTTCCGGATAGACCCCGACCAAAAGGATTGCGAAAGCTATTTCAATCCTCAAAAACATATATTTTATGATCTTGTATTGAAGTTAGATGATAAAGAAAAACGGTTATTGATACAAAACACAAGTGATAACATATATAGCGGTATACAAAAATATAAAACAATCGAAATTTGTTCCGATACGATAGTGCAAAGAGAGCTTCATCCTGCCACCTTGCCACTTTTGGAATTGATTCCGACAGCTTCGCGAATCAATAAAACTCCGAAAATTACACACCAACAACTTTTGATACCCGACGAGATTCTTTTGCGTGTAGATGTCCTCAATTTTACCGAAAAAAAGATCCTTTTTAGTGAGAAATTGTATTTAGAAATCGAAGGGAAATCGCATACTCCGTTTCGAGAAAAGCTTCTGCAAGGTAAAGGAGGACAACTCATTGCTTTCGAATATCGCAAGCACTTATATCTGATTTTTCAAAGTATTTCTATAGCCGATCGCCTGAAAAAGGCTCTTCCTTATCAGATGTTGACGTATTCTTCTGAAAGCCGGAGCTTTATTGAAGTACCCAAACCGAAAGATCTTGTCCATATAGAAAAAAAAGGTGCTAAATTTGTATTGGAAGAGCTGAAATCAAAATTTCCGCACACAGTAATTTCCCCGGCTGAGATCGAAATTACTAAGGTATATCCGGCAGTTTTCAACAGGGATTTTGGTTGGATTGTAACCGGATATGAGGAAGAATTTATTACACAAAACGGTTTTGCTATTGAGTACACTTATCAAGGTCAAGACTATTCCTCCGAATTTAGAAAAAAAAGCACCGGATATTATCAAGTCAGGTCCAAGGATGTTTCGAATCCCGGGATATTTAACTCGCTCTATCCAAAATTTATCATCCAATTACATAACTTCACAAATAAAACCATTGAATTTAAGAAAAATGCTATCACAGTGAATGGAGTTAAATTAGAAAACTGTTTCGGAAATTCAAGAATTGATTTTGAAGATTCTGTTTATGTCGCTACTGAATACTACGGCAGCTTGTATTTATGGGAAACAGAAGTCCCCAAAGTTTCGGAAGGATATACTCTTATTTCGAAAAGGCTGATTGGGATTAGTGAAAGAGCAGGTCGTTTGAACTATAATGAATATGATTATAAACTTCTCGATGAAGTTGCGGAAAAAACCCGTTCCTTTACTTTAGATACTCTTCAACTTAAATTTCCTTTAAAGAAAATAGATCGGGATGAGGTGAAAATTTTACGGATAAAACCTCAAACATTTGAAGATGATTCTTGGGGTGTCCCCGGAAGAAGAAAGTTCGATGTTGCTATGTTGCTGCCGGGATTCGTCGTTATTTTTGAATATGAGGGGAAGAGATATCGTGTCCATACAATAGACGGCGATCATTGCAAAACAATCGATTTGGATTTTGAACCATATCCTATCGAACATCCTGAAGAGGGATTGACATGTTTTGAGTAAAAATATTGATCTCCGGATAGGTTAAAAACTATATTGAAATGAGAATTTTATGAATATGCCTAACATTTCACTTAAAAAAATATCTTCTTTAGTAGAGGATTTTTATGAAAGAATAAAAGATAATCCCTGTTATAGAGGTGTTTCAAAAGAAATTCATGACGAAATCTTTCGAATCCGGGCGATACAAGACTTATATAACAAATTTCAATCTGAAGTTGATTTAACCGGACAACAAATAACAGATGAACTTGCCGGGAATATTTTGTTCAAAAAAATGATTAGGTTTGAACCGAACAATCCTTCCGACGAAATTACAAGAAAGCATTTTGTTTCTAAACTCTCCCAATCGAAAAATACGAAGATAATGCTTCAATTTCCGGCGATATTTGATTGGATGACGGAGTTTGCTATTGCCACTTGCCGAACCCGATTTTCTTCCGTTAAATACGATTCGGACGAATTCGTTAATTCTGTTATTCTGCGAGAGGAAATTGTAGATCCGGAGAATGCCGAAAACAAGGTTTGTTTTACGATCATCAATCGTACAGAATCAATTTTTTATATCTCAGAAAAATTTCGATGCTTTTTGAACGGCAGACCAATAGGTGACTCTAAAAAGTTTTCTGTACTTCCAAAAGACGGTCAGATCGCCATTTTTGAATATTTCGGACAAACGTATATTTCATTGAGACAGAAAGACGAGGAGGAACAACATCTTTGTATAACCGAAATTGACGGTCGTCTTCTCCCTTTCCCTTCGCGGAAAGAGGATATTCCCAAAATTGCTCTGCGAGCGGTTCCTCATATAAAGGAACATCTGCATCAAAAATATTCTTCTCTTTCTATTCAGGATAGAGATATCTGCATTGAAAAAATTGTGTATCAACATCCTTTTACCACACATCCTTTTGAAATTACTTTTAGTCATGTTCCGGAAGGTAATATAGATAGAGATACGATTTCTTTGCCGGAAATTTTTACTCTCAATGATTTGAATGAAACGATTCATTCTCTTATTCCAATGGAAATGTATGATTCAATACCGTCTGTGATAATACAGGATGTATTTGATCCGAACAATCCGGGAAAAATTATCCGATTCGAGATCGTCAATTATACCGAAACTCAATTTTATGTTTCAGATGAATGTATTTCAGATAAGCTTACAATCCATTTAGAGGGAATAGCGATAAAACAATCCTCAAAACTTTGTCTTTTTCCTAAAAATGCTCAAATCGTCATATTTAAACATTTCGGACAGATCTATATTTCCCGGATGCATGAAGATTCCAACCAACAACATATTTGTGTAGCTCAACTATCGGGACAACTTACCGCTTTCCCCTCTCGCATAGAAGAGGTGAAAGGGGTGGCGATTAAATCATTAGACTATATTACAGAGCAGCTGAAAAGAAAATTTCCTTTTGATTGTATAGAAAATGTCTCTATAGACAAGGTCATTTATCGCGAGTATATTACTGCTTCTCCTTTTAAAATCACATATAGCTTTAACGGAAAAACAACCGATATTTTTTACTCCGCAGAAAAGGAATTTGCCGAAATAAAGCCGTATCAATTTACGGGAAAAGTTCCGCATATTGAAAAATATCCTCAAGAAGACTTAAAAACTGCGATTTCAGAACTCTTTGGAGACACATATGAAAATATTGAAGTACTGTTAGTAAAACGGAATGTTTGGTACACCCTTCAAATAAATCCGGATCAAACGAATTTTGAGCACTATTTCAATCCTTATAAGAAAATAAGTTATGACATTGTAGTGAAGCTGAACGATAAAGAAAAACGGCTATTGGTACAGAACACAGATGCTTACATAGATACAGGTGTACAAGAGTATAAAACAATTGAAATTTCTTTCGATACGAGAGTGGAAAGAGAGTTTGATCCTGCTACTTTGCCTCTTTTGAAATTGATTCCGGCAGCTTCGCGAAGAAATAAAATTCCAAAAAATACACGTCAACAACTTTTGATAGTCGATAATTTTCCTTTTCGTTTAGATATTCTTAATTTTACCGATAAAACAATCCTTTTTAATGAAAAGCTGTCTTTAGAAATCGAAGGGAACCGGCATAATCTCTTTCGACATAAGTTCGTAAAAAAGGGAGAAGGGCAACTCATTGCTTTTGAATACTACGGAATTTTATATCTCGCATTTCAAAATATTTTTCAAGACGATCACCGAAAAAAGTCTCTTCCTTATGTTGCTTTCGCGTATTCCGCTGAAGCAGATGATTATATTGAAATACCAAAACTGAAAGATCTTGTGCATTTTGAAGAAAATAGCTATGAGTTTGTATCAAAAGAACTTAAATTAAAATTCCCTGATAAAGAAATTTCCAAAGGTGATATAAAAATTACTAAGATATATCCGACTGTTTTCAATAAGGATTTTGGTTGGGTTAAAACCGGATATAGAGAAAAATCGATTACGCAAACCGGTTTCGTT
Organism: Chlamydiota bacterium; assembly: GCA_013288845.1. Taxonomy (GTDB): domain Bacteria; phylum Chlamydiota; class Chlamydiia; order Chlamydiales; family Criblamydiaceae; genus JABDBB01. Next base: position 4,658 of record JABDBB010000038.1, read on the forward strand.
ATTGAGTACACTTATCAAGATCAGGATTATTCTTCTGAGTTTATAAAAAAAAATCCGGGAATCGTGAAAAAAATAAAGTGGAGGGATGCTGTGAATCCTCTGATTCCCTCTCTTGCCTCAAAAGCCTTATCGAGTCTGAGTTCTCATATTATTTTTCGTTCGTACGATAGCGTCACCATCTATTTAATCAACTACACAAATAAAATCATTGCATTTAAGAAAAATGCTATTACTGTGAACGGAGTTAAATTAGAAAACAGTTTAGGGAATTCAAAAATTCATTTTGAGAATTCTTTTTATACAGCTTTTGAATATTACGGCAGCATGTATTTATTTGAAAAAAGACTCCCGGAAATGAATGCAGAAAAAGATACCGGCAACTTGACAAGGATGATCGGGATCAGTGAAAACAGAGGTCATTTGAGTTATGGTGAATATGATTTTAAACTTTTAGAAAATGTCATTGAAACAACAGGTTCCTTTGCTTTAGATGCTCTCCGACTCAAATTTCCTTTGAGGGAAATACACCGCGAAGAGGTGATAATGTTACGAATAAAGCCTCAAATATTTGACAGCAACTCTTGGGGATTTCCCGGAAAAAAAAGGAACGATTTTATTAATACGTATCCGGGATTTGTCGTTATTTTTGAATATGAGGGGAAGAAGTATCATGTCCATACTCCGGACGGCAATCATTGCAAAACAATCGATTTGGATTTTGAACCTTATTCTATGGAACGTCTTCATATAGCATTGATATATTTATCCAAAATATTGAGTGAAAATATCGACTTGAAAAATTGTGAGTTGCTAAAAATTAAATCGGGCATGTGTCCACTGCGATCTCTCGAAGAATGTGATGATATTGATATCTTTATGGAGCAACAACAATTGGAAAAAAGATATGCGTTTCATATTTTTTATGCAGGAAAAGAGTACACGATATGTGTGAATGATGCAGGCAAATTGATTTACATACATATCAAGAGTAAAAAGGGCGATTGGGTATCTCTCTGTGCTAAATCACGCCGAGTTACCAAAATCAGGTAAAAATTTATTTTAAATTACCGGAATCGTATTAGTTATGTCTTTTCTATTCATAAAAGGAATTGCTTAGGTTTTTTTTGACAAATAAATAGTTTATCCGGCATAATTAATCTTTATCTATTTATTTAAACGGTTGTATGTCTATAAATTTTTCAAGTAAATTTCTTTTTCCTATAGCGGTAGTTCTTGGTGTAATCACGGGTTACCTGAAAATACCTTTTCTTCTTTCCGGAGCGCAAATTTCTGCCGATATTTTCATTAATTTGATGAAACTCGTCAGTCTGCCCATCATTTTCCTCTCGATTATCTCTACCGCAGCCGGAATGAACGATATCACCGAAGTGAAAAATCTGGGCAAAAAAGTAGTCAAATACACGATCCTGACAACAGTGATCGCGGCCACGGTTGCACTTATTTTATTTGTTGTGATCAATCCGGTTAGATCTACTATAGTCGGAGTCGAATCTATTGTACAGCCGGCACAAGGGAGCTATCTCACTTATCTGTTACAGGTCATCCCTTCGAATTTTTTACAGCCTTTTGTCGAAAATAATGTGATCGGAGTCCTTTTTCTCGCTTTGATCTTAAGTCTTTCTATCTTGGTTTTGCCTCATGAAAATCGGACTATTCTCCACTCTTTTTTCAAAAGTCTCTACGCCGCCGTCATGAAAATTACAAGCGGCATCATTGTTCTGATGCCCGTGGCAATTTGGGGATTCACCGCTCTTTTTATCAGCGATCTCCATAACGGAATAGAGATGAGCAATCTGGTGTGGTATTTGGTCACGGTTGTGGCGGCAAATATCATACAGGCTGTGGTGGTTCTTCCCCTTTTATTGAAAGCAAAAGGAATCCCCCCTATTCGTTGCTTTAAAGCAATGTTGCCGGCGCTTTCCGTTGCTTTTTTCAGCAAGTCTTCGAGTGCGGCTTTGCCTATGGCGATGAAATGTGCCGAAGAGCGTATGGGTGTTTCGCCTAAAGTTTCCGGATTCAGTTTGCCTCTTTGCACGACGATCAATATGAATGCCTGTGCGGCCTTTATTTTGACGACGGTGCTTTTTGTCTCTATGAGTTATGGGATGACGTTTAGTCCGTTGGAAATGATCACATGGATTTTTGTCGCGACCGTTGCTGCCATCGGCAATGCCGGAGTTCCTATGGGATGCTACTTTTTGGCGAGTGCCTTTTTGGCTTCGATGAATGTCCCTTTGAATATTTTAGCTGTCATCCTCCCTTTTTACGGAATGATTGACATGTTGGAAAGCGCCATCAATGTATGGTCCGACTCCTGTGTGACGGCTCTCGTAGACCGCGAGGTATCCGAACCTGTTCCCGAATCACGGGAAGTGTGTCTCGATCCTTAGTTCTAACCACTTAAGTAAGAAGGGTTTAAGTCGCGCAAACGCTGCGCGCGCTCAATTTCTTCTTACTTAAACTTCAAATGCTAACGCGACGTAATTTCCTCTTATTCTGAGGAAAACTCAAAACTCCGGTTATAAAAAATAAATAATGTTGTTACAATGCACTCAATGAGAGGAGAGGCTCGGAGTTTCCCTGTTTTTTCTTCTATGTAAATGTGAATAAGAGGCTTGCATGACTACAGGAAATTCCGGCTGTTCCCCGCCTGACTATAATTTTTTCCCTTTTGAGAAATCTAAAGTGATAGACGCTCTTGGGCCGGAAAAATTAATGAGTTATCTGGAACAAATGCTTCTTATACGAAATTTTGAGACCAGAGCGGAAGCTGCTTATCAACAAGGACATGTAGGTGGCTTCTTCCACTCTTACATCGGACAGGAGGCCATTCAGGTAGCAGCTGTCGGAGTGATGGGCCGGGAAAACTGGTGGGTCACCACGTACCGATGCCATGCGTTGGCCCTTCTCTTAGGTGCGACTCCCAACGAAATCATGGCAGAGCTCTACGGAAAGAAAACAGGAAATGCTATGGGACGAGGAGGATCGATGCACCTTTATACAGAGAGGTTGCTCGGTGGATTCGGTATCGTCGGCGGACAAATTCCTATAGCAACGGGAGCTGCCTTTACCATCAAATATAACGACAATAAAAACGAAGTGGCCGTATGTTTTATAGGAGACGGCGCCGTAGCGCAAGGTGCTTTTCACGAATCTTTGAATCTGGCCGCTCTTTGGAATTTACCGTGTATCTATGTCATTGAAAATAATCTATGGGGCATGGGCACTGCTGTCAATCGTGCTATCAGCGTAAATAAAATTGCCGAGGCCAAGGCGCCGGGTTACGGAATGAAGAGCTATACTTTCGATGGAATGGATTTTTTCAGTTGCTATGCCGGATTCTCTCACGTATTCAAAGAGGTTTTGGAAACGAGCCGCCCTGTTTTGGTAGAGGTGATTGCCGATCGATTCAAAGGACACTCCATTTCGGATCCGGGCCTGTACAGGACCAAAGAACAGCTAAAACAAAGTATGGCAAGAGATCCTATTCACATTCTCCTCTCTGCAATGACGGAGAGGAAAATGATCGATGAAGAAACATACAAAGCAAAAGACAAAGAATATAGACAAATTTGCATGGACTCTCTTCAATATGCAGAAGAAAGTCCTTGGCCCGATATCAGTTCTCTTGAAGAAGATGTCTTTAAATCGGAAAAAAACTAGGCGGGAAAAATGGCTCAAATTATCGAAATGCGGGAAGCCATTCGGCTGGCGATAGATGAAGAGATGACTCGGGACCCCCGCGTATTTGTAATGGGTGAAGAGGTCGCGGAATACAACGGAGCTTACAAAGTCACAAAAGGGATGCTGGAAAAATGGGGTCCTAAACGAATTGTCGATACTCCGATTGCAGAATTAGGATTCGCAGGTCTTGGTGTGGGGTCTGCTATGACGGGACTTCGACCTATCATCGAATTCATGAGTTTTAATTTCTCTTTTGTCGCTGCAGATCAGATCATTTCTAACGCAGCAAAAATGCACTACATGTCCGGAAATCGTTTCGCTGTGCCGATCGTTTTTCGAGGTCCTAACGGTGCGGCGGCTCAGGTTTCGAGTCAGCATTCTCATTGCGTAGAGGCTATTTACGGTCATTTCCCCGGGCTTCATATTGTTGTCCCTTCTAATCCTTACGACGCTAAAGGGCTTTTAAAAACGGCTATCCGAGATGACAATCCGGTCCTTTTTTTAGAATCGGAATTGGATTACGGAGTAAAAGGCGAGGTTCCCGATGAAGAGTATCTCATTCCCCTGGGAAAAGCAAAAATCGTCGAATACGGAACGGACATCACTCTTGTCACTCACGGCCATATGGTGCATATTTGTGCGTCTATTGTAAAATCTTTGGCCAAAGAGGGGATTAAAGTGGAGTTGATCGATTTACGTTCCATCCGCCCTCTCGATATCTCTACAATATTGGCCTCTATACAAAAAACCGGATTTTGCGTCCTGGTAGAAGAGGGACATCTGTTTGGGGGAATTTGCGCGGAGGTAGGATTCCAAATTCAGGAAAAGGGATTCGATTTTTTAGATGCTCCGATAGGCAGAGTATGCCAAAAAGAGACTCCGATGCCCTATTCGAAAGTTTTGGAAAAAGAAACTCTTCCCGGACCGGAACGGATCATCTATGAAATACGAAAAACATTGAATCGTTTGTAAAAGGAAAAATCATGCCGTTCACACTTACTATGCCGAAGCTGTCACCGACAATGGAAGAGGGATCTATAGCAAAATGGCACAAAAAAGAAGGGGACTTTGTTGAAGCGGGCGAATTGCTGATGGAGGTTTCCACAGACAAAGCGACTGTAGAGTACAACGCCCTCGATGAAGGATACCTGAGGAAAATTTTAGTTCCTGAATCCGGAGAGGCGCCTGTGAATAGGGCAATTGCCGTCTTTACCGAAAAAAAAGACGAAAGTATCGAGGGATATATCCCGACCGGCTCGAAAGCAGAAGAAAAACAAAAGCCTGAAAAAGAAAAGTCTCCTCAATCGGAAGATGACTCGACCGGAGAACAAAAAAAATCGGACAGGGAACAACCGGCATCGGCACCTACACAAACGCAACCTAAATTCGTTCCGGTAGAACCTCTGAAACAAGGGGAATACAAAGAATTCTCTGCTGCAGCCAAAATCAAAATCTCTCCGCTCGCAAAGAAAATTGCAAAAGAAAATAATTTGGATATTCACTCCGTTCGAGGCACCGGTCCGGGTGGCCGAATTATGAAAAAGGATTTGGAATCGGCTCGCCCTGCAGGGGACTTCTCCTTCGGTAGGCGCTCTAATTGTTCGATTCCGCCGGGAAGTTATACAGAAGAAACGCTCTCTCCGATTAGAAAAGTTATCGGACGACGTTTGCAGGAGGCAAAAGCCTATATCCCTCATTTTTATGTGACACAGACGATTGATGCAAAACCTTTATCAGACTTTAGAGAGCAGTTAACCCACTTAGATCTTCTCATCTCTTTCAATGATTGTGTCGTCAGGGCATGCGCTCTTGCATTAAAAAAACATCCGAATGTGAATAGCGGATTCAACTCTGTGAATCAAACGATCATTCATTATCAGACGATTGATGTGGCCGTCGCCGTCAGCCTCAAAGAGGGACTGATCACTCCGATTGTTCGCTATGCTGATTGTAAAAATCCGGGAGAAATCTCGGCTGAAATCCGGTCCATGGCCAAAAGGGCAAAGGTCGGCAAACTGGAACCTCACGAATATCAGGGCGGATCTTTCACCGTATCTAATTTGGGAATGTATGGTGTGACCGACTTTCAGGCGATCATCAATCCGCCCCAATCCTGTATTCTTGCTGTCGGAGGAATTTTAGATGTTCCTGTCGTGAAGAAAGGGGTGGTTGTGCCCGGGAAAATCATGAATTTAACATTATCAGCCGATCATCGAGTTGTTGACGGAGTGGCCGCAGCTGAATTTTTAAGTACTCTAAAAAAATATTTGGAAAATCCGGCGGCATTACTGTTATGACGAAAAAAGCAATTGTAATCGGTGCCTCTTCAGGGATCGGAAAAGAATTGGCCGTGGTTCTTGCAGAAAACGGTTACGAAGTAGGATTGATGGCAAGGCGCCTCCATCTTCTAAAAGAGCTGCAGGAACAAATTCCCACCAAAACCTATATCGGATACCTCGATATCAGCCAACCTGAAGAAGCGATAGAATCGGTAAAAGAGATTCTGGAGGCAATGGGGGATGTCGATTTAATTGTGGTCAATTCCGGAGCAAGTTTTTCTGATAAAATATTGAGTTGGGAAAGTGAAAAGCAAACATTGGACGTGAATGTCTATGGATTTTGTGCGATGGCTTCTCTTGCCTTTCGGTATTTTTGTCATAAGAAAAAAGGGCATCTCGTCGGGATCTCTTCGATCGGAGCATTGCGAGGTTATGATAAAGCTCCGGCATATACCGCTTCAAAAGCGTTTGTTTCTAATTATTTGGAGGGACTTCGGAAAAGAGCATTTAAAAAAGGCTTGAATTTAGTCGTCACAGACGTCAAACCGGGATTCGTAGAGACCGAGATGATGAGGGGAACAGGGCATTTTTGGGTAGCCTCTCCAAGAGTCGCTGCGGAACAAATTTATAGAGCTATTAAAAATAAAAAGAATCATGTATACATTACCCGGAGATGGCGTCTTATCGCCTGGCTAATGAAGTTTCTCCCCACATCTATATACAACCGCATGTAATCGAGAATTCGCATGATTAAATCACTGTCATTCATAATTAAATGGTTTTTATTTGCTGTATTCATAATTCCGTTGATCCCCGTCATAATAGTAGGAATAGTTTTGTTATATGTGCTGATGCCATAATCACAGAACAGGCATTTAAATCGCTGCGCGAATGAAACTCTTCTTTATTCTATGATGTCTTCGATATATGCCCGGAGAATTTCGGCGACACTCCAAGCTTGTGCCGGGCATCCTTTTGGTGTGTGAGGAGGATCTCCGTCAAAAATTTCGGAGACAGATCCGATGCCCGCCTCTTTTAGATGCTCTGTCAGTCCCGCAAGAATCTGTAAAGCCTCTTGTTTACCCGTTTCTTTACGATAACGGACACAAGCGGTTATATAAGGTCCTATGAGCCATGCCCAGACAGTTCCCTGATGATATGCATGATCCCGTTCCGATTGTTTGCCTATATATTTTCCCTGATAATTTTCATCTTCGACATTCAATGTTCTGAGTCCGTAAGGAGTCAATAATTTTTTCTCGACCAGATCGAGGACAGTCAGGGCTTTGTCTTCAGGCAGTAAGGTAAAAGGAAGAGAGAGGACAAGAATTTGGTTGGGCCGAATAGATCCGTCTTTTTTATTTTGTTCCAGAACATCGTAGAGACAATTTTGGTCCGGATTCCAAAACTTTTTTAAAAAACTTTCAGCGGTTTCTTTTGCTTTGCTTTGAATTTCTTTAGATTTTTTATGGTCTCCCAATAATTCGGCAAATTCTGCGGTGATTTTTAAAGCGTTATACCAGAGAGCGTTGATTTCGACCGCTTTGCCTATTCGGGGAGTCACTACAATATCGCCGATTTTCGCATCCATCCATGTAAGTTGCGTGCCGGGTTCTCCGGCAGAGAGGAGACCGTCTTTATCGACTTTAATATTGTAACGAGTGCCTCGATAGTGCCAATTGATGATTTCGAGCAGAGTAGGATAAAGTTTTTTTATCAGTTCTATATCATCGGAAGCTTTATACGTTTGGTATATGGCTATAAAATACCAAAGAGTGGCATCCACTGTGTTGTATTCCGGAACGTTGTGTACATCTACAAAACGATTGGGAAGCATGCCTTCACTCACAAATTCGGCATAATTCAGAAGAATCTTTTTCGCTTCGGCGATTCTTCCGGTATAAAGGCAGAGGCCGGGTAAAGCAATCATCGTGTCTCTACCCCAATCGGTAAACCAAGGGTAACCGGCGATGATTGAAGAGCCGGAGTCTCCCCGGCGAACAATAAACTGATCGGCGGCTAAAGCGAGAGATTCAATAAAAGGATCTTTATACACCAATTGAGAGATCAATTTTTTTCGTCTTTCCAGCTCTGCTTCAAAGTCTTTTTTAGGATTGCCCATTGTATTTTCTGTGCTGACTGTAATAAAATATTTTCGGCCGGGTTTCATATCCAGTGTAAAATAGCCGTATCTGAAAAGATCTTCTCTGAATTCCAATCCCCTTTCTTTTTCCTTTTCATATTCAAACTGGTAGTACCATCCCGGTTCATGATGATAAGTTCCGGAGTCGACAATGATTTTTAAAGGGGGATATCCTTCATACGGTTGAATAAAAACAGAATCTTTTTTCTTGAGAACCTCTCCGTTAATAGAAGTATTGGCTGTTGTAAGAGAATGATAATCCCGCGCTGCTACAAAAGGTTCTAATTTCAGAGTGATATGGGGAGTATCGGAAAGAATTTCATAGCAGATAAGAACTGTATTTTTATTATGCAGCATGGCTACGGTTTTTTTTATGCGTACAGGTTCATTATTGATTAGGATTTCGTATATAAAAGAAGGGAAAAAGCCTTTTTCGAATGTACGTAAATATTTGTATCCTTCAGGCCACACTGCTCCGGGATATTCCCGTGTGGAAAAGGGATACTCTACATTGTCGGATAGAATTGTCTCATCTAATCTGGAAAGATATACCCGTCTGTCAACCGGAGGATCCAGACTCGGCACAAGAACTCCATGATATTTTCGTGTATTCAATCCGCAAATTGTCGATCCTGACCAACCTCCCAGTCCGTTCGTTTCTATCCACTCCAATTCTTTTATGTGGGCCAAATCATCTTGAGGACCGATTTGTCGTGTAATGAGCATATGTTTACTCCGAAGATTTGTCTAAAAATTCATCATGTTTGATACTTCGACCTCTTCGAGGCTGGATCAATTTTGCAATCAGACCGGTCCATCCGGTCTGATGAGAAGCTCCGGCCCCTCTTCCGCTGTTGCCGTCAAAATACTCGTAAAAAAGGAGATAGTCTTTAAAATGGGGATCGGTTTGCATTTTTTCATTTTCGCCGAAAACAGGTCTTCGACCGTCTTTATCCGGTGTAAATATTTTCATGAGACGTCGGGAAATTTCTTCCGAAACCTCTAAAAGCGTCATATATTGACCCGATCCGGTGGGACATTCTACTTTGAAATCGTTTCCGTAATAGTGGTGGAATTTTTGTAGCGATTCAATGATCAAATAATTTATGGGAAACCATATAGGACCTCTCCAATTAGAATTTCCTCCGAACATGGTCGTATCGGATTCAGCCGATTGGTATTTAACTGTATAGGGATATCCGTTGCACATTAATTTAAAAGGATGATCTTCATGATATTTCGAGAGAGCTCTTATTCCGTAGTCGGAAAGAAATTCATTTTCATCCAACATTCTTTTCAATAGGGATTTCATTCTATGCCCTCTTAAGAGCGATAAAAGCCGTTTTTCACCTTTTCCCGGAACATTCCAATGGGAAATCAGTTCGGTAAGATCGGGTCTGTGATTGAGAAGCCAATCCATTCTTTTTCGAAATTCCGGAAGTTTTTCCAAAGTCTCCGGTTCTAAAATTTCCACTGCAAAAAGGGGGATCAATCCTACAATTGATCGAATTTTAAGGGGAACCGGTTTTTCCCGAGGCGATTTTAATACGTCGTAATAAAACTCATCTTCTTCATCCCACAATCCGAAATGCATTCCTGCTATATTTGTCATTGCTTGGGCGATATGAAGAAAATGTTCAAAAAATTTAGAGGCGATATCTTCATAAGCCGGTTTTGATTGAGCAAGTTCTAAAGCGATACGCAACAAATTCAAGGAAAACATAGCCACCCAGCTAGTCCCGTCAGCCTGATTGATATAGCCTCCCGTAGGAATAGGGGCACTTCTGTCGAAGACTCCAATGTTATCCAATCCGAGGAATCCCCCCTGAAAGAGGTTTCTCCCTTCAGCATCTTTCTTGTTGACCCACCATGTGAAATTGATCATGAGCTTATGAAAAATTTTCTCGAGAAAAATCAAATCACCGACTCCCGAATGATATTTTCTATCGATTTGATACACCCTCCACGCAGCCCATGCATGGACGGGAGGATTTACATCTCCGAAAGCCCATTCGTAAGCGGGAAATTGACCGTTCGGGTGCATATACCATTCCCGCGTCATCAAAAGGAGTTGTTCTTTTGCAAAATCGACGTCTACGAGAGAAAAAGGGAGGCATTGAAAAGCAAGATCCCAAGCGGCATACCAGGGATATTCCCATTTGTCCGGCATGGAAATGATTTCTTCGTTATAGAGATGTGTCCAGTCGGCATTTCTCCCTTCTCTTCTGGATTTCGGAGGGGGCGGTTGACCGGGATCTCCTTTTAGCCATCTCCATAAATCCAGAAAATAAAATTGTTTTGTCCATAACATGCCGGCAAGTGCCTGACGATGGATTTTTTTCAATTCGCTGTCGTTGATATCCATTTGCAGGCGATCATAAAATTCATCTGTATCTTTAAT
>JABDBB010000039.1 GCA_013288845.1 Chlamydiota bacterium
TTTTCCTCTTTTTTCCCTGTAAATTTGATTTTTTCCTTCCATCTATCCGGTTAGGCCGGTATATTTTCCGGTCATTGATAATGACATATGATGGAGGAAACGATGCTGTTATATCTTTCAAAGCCGAGAGGCTTTTGTGCCGGAGTGGAAAGGGCTATTGAGACGGTGGAAAAAGCTCTTCAATTATGGGGAGCCCCTATTTATGTAAAACATGAGATTGTACACAATCGTTATGTCGTCGACGGTCTTCGCACAAAAGGGGCTGTATTCATCGAAGATTTGGATGATGTTCCGGAGGGAGCGCGTCTCATTTATTCCGCTCACGGAGTCTCACCTGCCATACGCGAGCATGCAAAAAGAAGAAATTTGATAGAGATCGATGCGACCTGCGGATTGGTCACGAGGGTACATTCGGCGGTCAAGCGTTTTGCGGCTATGGGTTGTCAGATTGTTCTGATCGGACATAAAAATCATGTGGAGGTTGTCGGAACGGCGGGCGAAGCTCCTGATGTGACGACGATTGTGGAAACTGTCGAAGATGTCGATAAATTGCACTATTCTCCCGAACAAAAATTATTTTATATTACACAGACAACTCTTAGTCTCGACGATGTCAAAGACATAACCGAAGCTTTAATGAGAAAATATCCCCATATACAAACTCTTCCCACCTCTTCTATTTGCTATGCGACGACTAACCGTCAGATGGCTCTGCGTGAAATTACCGATGAGACGGACCTGGTGTTGGTGGTCGGTGATCCGTTAAGCTCTAACTCCAACAGACTGCGCGAAGTAGCGGCAAATCGGGGAGTCCCGGCTTATCTGATCAACAATGAAGATGAGATCGAACCGAAATGGTTAGAAGGGGTAAAGGTCATCGGATTGACTGCCGGAGCTTCGACTCCCGAGGTGATTGTTCAAAAATGTATTACACGTTTGAAGGAGCTGGGAGTGAAGGATGTCCGGGATGTAGAACACATTAAAGAAGATATTTTTTTTCAGTTGCCAAAAGAAATCATTAATGCTAAGTTGGAGCTTTCTTCATTAAGTTAAAAAAAAATTATGTTTATACTACGATATATCTTCTTGCCGGTGCTCGTCACGTTCTTTCCGCTCTCTGCTTATTCTTACCATTTAGCATTGAGAGACGGTTCGTCTAATATCGGATATGCCTACCGGCAGGATCAATTGCATTGGAGTATTGCAGGTCCGGATAACACCCCGAACGTCCTTTCGGAATTGTCTTGGAAAGATCTGAAAATCAACGAAGTGACAGGATATCTCGATGCGTATAGCTGCGATTATTTTTATATAAAATTTTCCGGAAGCTACGGCAAAATTTTTTCAGGAGAAAACAGAGACTCCGACTATTGGGAAAATGACAGAGAAGAGGAGTTTTCCCGTTCGATTAACAATGCGGGAAAAGGGGAAGTTTTCAATCTGTCGGGTGCTTTAGGATACGAATTACCGAATTATATCGACTATTTTCATCTCACTTTGACGGGCGGCTATGCTTGGAACGTGCAGCATCTGTGGCTTTTTGACGGCATGCAAATCATTCCGGTTGAAGAGGAAATTGAAGGCCTGAACAGCTCTTACCACGCCTCCTGGTTCGGTCCTTGGGTCGGATTTTCCTGCGCCTATGATTTGAATTGCCTGTGGGATTTCTTTGGAGATTTTGAATATCATTTCGTAGAATATGAAGGGAGGGGTCATTGGAATTTACGTACCGATTTTATTTCCGATTTCTCTCAAAATTCTACCGGACACGGAGTTCTCTTTCGATTGGGATTCCGCTATCTTGTTATTGATAATCTGGCTTTGACTTTGACGGGAGAATACAGCGATTGGCATGCCGACGGCGGAAGACATAAAGTGACGGTGGATTTTCCGGCGATAGGGCCGGCGGAAATCATTGCGCATTATAACGGAGTTTTTTGGCGTTCCTTTGCCTTTTCGGCTTATCTGACCCAAGTGTTTTGACTTTCTCAACCGGGTTCTATAAATCGGACTTCTTAGTCATTAAATCACTTGATCATTCGGGGTAAAATGCGATATGATAGTGACTTGTTAGCGGCGGTGAATTTGTGAAAAAAACCTTTAGAAGAACACCTAAAAATTACGACGGAACCGGGGTGACCACGCATCATTTAAGTGAAATCATTCCCCATGTCTTGGGTCGTATCGATGATGCATACAATGAAAGACCTGATCTGATTTTTGCTGCATGGCCCGATATTATCGGACCGCAGTTGGCAGCTATGACCAAACCCGTCTCTTATATTGACGGAATACTGACTGTGACGGTCAAAAATTCGACGCTCTTTAGTTTGTTGAATCAACATGATAAACCTAAATTATTGCTTGGTTTGAAGCAGAAATTCCCTAATCATAACATTCGGAATATTTATTTTCGAATGGGGTGACGGATTAACTAAGGTGGAGTAAAATGCCTAACGAAATGTTAAATGCCGAAGTTCTAAATGCAAATGAGGATGTGCCTGTGAAGCAAGAAGATACAACTTATGATCAGAGTTCTATAACAGTTCTTGAAGGACTTCAGGCGGTAAGAGAACGCCCGGGTATGTATATCGGGGATACCTCTACGAGCGGATTGCACCAGCTTGTTTATGAAGTAGTGGATAACTGTATCGACGAAGCTATGGCAGGTTTTTGTACCGGAATTTGGGTGACTCTACATAAAGACGGCTCCGCTACCATCGAAGATAACGGAAGGGGAATTCCCGTAGGGATTCATGAAAAGGAATCGCACAGACAAGGCAGAAAAGTCACGGCAATAGAGGTCGTCATGACCATTCTTCATGCCGGAGGAAAATTTGACAAAAATACATACAAAGTTTCCGGCGGACTACACGGCGTAGGGGTCTCCTGCGTCAATGCTCTTTCTGTCAAAATGATCGTACAGGTGTACAAAGAAAAGAAAATTTATGAAATCACCTTTTCTCAAGGAAAAGTGATCAAAGATCTGGAAATTGTAGGCGAAACGGAAAAACGGGGAACAAAACTGACTTTTTGGCCGGATTCCGATGTCATGAATGTGACGGAATTCAATTACGATACTCTGGCTAAACGTTTACGTGAACTGGCTTTCCTGAATAAAGGGATCAATATCTATTTTCATGACGAGCGTACTCCGGAAAAAGACGATGTAAATTTCTGCTACAGCGGCGGTCTCGGATCTTTTGTCTCATATCTTAATGAAACAAAAATTCCTCTCTTTCCCGTTCCTGTCTATTTTCAAGGCAAAGGGGAAGGGGACGACGGGCCGATCGAAGTGGAAGTGGCCATGCAATGGAACGATACGTTCAATGAAACGACCTATACATTTGTCAATAATATCGCCACAAAACACGGCGGATCCCATTTGACAGGATTTTCCGCGGCACTGACCCGGGTCCTCAATAGCTATATCAAAAACAATAATCTTCTGAAAAATGATAAAATAGCAATCACCGGCGACGACATGCGCGAGGGTCTCACGGCTGTCGTTTCAGTCAAAGTGGCGAATCCGCAATTCGAAGGGCAAACAAAACAAAGACTGGGAAACAGCGATGTCGCTTCTATCGTACAACAGATTGTCGGCGAAGAACTGAACATATTCCTGGAAAAGAATCCGCAAATCGCCAGAGCAATTTCCGATAAAGCCATCCTCGCTGCACAAGCGAGAGAAGCGGCAAGAAAAGCGCGCGATCTGACTTTAAGAAAATCGGCTTTAGATAGCGCAAGACTCCCCGGAAAACTGACAGATTGTCAGGAAAAAGATCCGGCTCTCTGCGAAATCTATATCGTCGAAGGGGACTCCGCGGGAGGATCCGCAAAAGGGGGAAGAGATCGCCGTTTTCAGGCTATCCTGCCGATTCGGGGAAAAATCCTGAACGTCGAAAAAGCGCGTCTGGATAAGGTTCTGAAAAATCAGGAAGTGGGAAAAATGATCGCAGCTTTAGGTTGCGGTATCGGTCGTGAAGGATTCAATATCGAAAAATTGCGGTATCATAAAATCATCATCATGACGGATGCGGACGTCGACGGATCCCATATTCGTACTCTTCTGCTTACATTTTTCTACAGAAATATGCCGGCTTTAATAGAAAATAATTTTATCTACATCGCACAACCTCCTCTCTATCGTGTGATGAGAAAGAAAAAGAGTCGCTATATTCACAGCGAAAAAGAGATGGACGCTTACCTAATGGAATTGGGAACAAGCGACATCAAAATTCGTCTTGCAGGCAGTCAAACGTAAATGGATCCGGTAGAGCGGGAGAAGCTGATTCGTGTCATTCTGGATACGGAATATCTTGTGAACAGAATCGAAAGAAAGGGTGTGCTGTTCCGCGAATTTATGAAAGCAAAAAATGCGAAGGGTCACCTTCCGCAATTTCGACTTGAACTGGTTGACGGTCCCCGTTTTGTGTACTCAGCAGACGAATTTGAAGCTTTGAGAAGAGCGGATGAAACGGAGCAACAAAAACGTCACGAAGAGGCAATTGCTTCTGTTCCTTCTGAAGAAATGACGGAAGAGATGAAGGTTTTTAGACCTAAGCGCCTTAATTTCATAGAGTTATATGAAGAGGATAGCCTCGCTCAACTGAACGTTCGATTAAACGAATTCGATTTTTCTCTGGAAGATTACCTGATTGCCTCGCGGCCCCTCATCGATATCATCGGTGATGAAGGATTCACTATGCCATACAGCACTCTCAAAGAGGTGTTGGTTTATGTGAGGGAAAACGGAAGAAAGGGTATAGAAATCCAACGTTTTAAAGGGTTGGGTGAGATGAACGCGGATCAACTGTGGGAAACTACTATGGATCCTAAAGTCCGGACTCTCATACGGGTCTCGCTGAATGATGCAATTGCGGCAGATCAGATGTTTAGTATGCTGATGGGTGAAGATGTTCCTCCCCGACGTAATTTTATCGAGAAGTATGCGCTCTCGGTAGAAAATCTCGATATATAAAGTTTTAGCGACGAATTAGGAGTCTTTTCATGTCATATACGGAAAACGAAAAAATTATTGACCGGAACGTCGAAGACGAAATGAAGGAGAGCTATCTCCGTTATTCAATGTCGGTGATTATCTCTCGAGCTCTACCGGACGTAAGAGACGGTCTGAAACCTTCTCAGCGGCGTATCCTCTTTGCTATGCGACAGCTTAATCTGGGCCCCGCAGCCAAACATCGTAAATGTGCCAAAATTTCCGGTGACACCTCAGGGGATTACCATCCGCACGGCGAACAGGTCATCTATCCTACTCTGGTCCGGATGGCGCAGAAATGGGTCATGCGATACAACCTCATTGACGGACAAGGAAACTTCGGCTCTATTGACGGCGATCCTCCGGCTGCAATGCGAT
The DNA here is from genome assembly GCA_013288845.1 of Chlamydiota bacterium. Taxonomy (GTDB): domain Bacteria; phylum Chlamydiota; class Chlamydiia; order Chlamydiales; family Criblamydiaceae; genus JABDBB01. The sequence continues at coordinate 5,378 of JABDBB010000039.1, forward strand.
ATACCGAAGCGCGTATGACGCATGCGGCTGTATATCTGATGGAAGATCTGGAAAAAGATACGGTCGATCTGGTTCCCAACTACGACGAAACCAAAAAAGAACCGGTCGTTTTCCCTGCAAAATTTCCCAATCTTCTTTGCAACGGTTCTTCAGGAATCGCCGTGGGTATGGCAACTAACATCCCTCCTCATAATCTCAAAGAAATTGTCGACGCGACCATCCTTCTTTTGGAAGAACCGGATGCGACTATCGAGCAGTTGATAGAAAAAGTTCCGGGACCGGACTTTCCTACGGGCGGAGTCATTTCAGGATACAGAGGAATTCACGAGGCGTACCATACGGGTCGGGGAAAATTGATTCTACGAGGTGTCTACCGAGTCGAACCTTGGGATTCAAATCCGGATCGCGAAAGAATCATTATCGATGAAATCCCTTATAACGTAAATAAATCCCGTTTTATCGAACATATCGCAGAGCTGATCAACGATAAACAAATCACGGGTATTTCCGATCTGCGCGATGAATCGGATAAAGACGGAATGAGAATTGCGATCGAATTGAAAAGGGGAGAAATTGCAGAGGTTGTCATCAACCAACTGTTGAAATTTACCGACCTCCAAGTGACCTTCGGCTGCAATATGCTCGCTTTGGATAAGGGACTTCCCCGCACGATGAATCTAAAGCAGTTTTTATCCTTCTGGATAGAACACAGAATAGAAGTTGTCCGTCGTCGCACACGCTTTGAATTGAATAAAGCGGAAGCGAGAGCGCATATTCTGGAAGGATTTTTAAAAGCGATCGATAATTTGGATGAGGTGGTAAAGGTCATCCGGGAAAGTGACACGAGAGAAATTGCACGGGATGAGTTAATTTCAAGATTCTCCTTTTCACAAAAACAGGCTCATGCGGTTCTGGATTTACGTCTCTACCAACTTACAGGTATGGAACAGGGTAAACTGCAGGCGGAATATAATGATCTCCTCAATACCATCCAACACTTGAAAGCTATCCTGGCCAGCGAAGCCCTTGTAAAAGAACTGATTCGTGACGAACTTCTTGATGTAGTGAAAAATCACCGCTCACCAAGAATGACGCAAATTGTGGCGGCGGAAAATGAGATGGATATGGAAGATCTGATCGCCAACGAAGAGGTGTTCATCACCATTTCTACCGACGATTACATCAAAAGAATGCCGCTCGATACGTTTAGAGAACAAAGAAGGGGCGGACAGGGTGTTTCGGGTGTCAACCTGAAACGGGAAGATGATGCTCTGAAAGGATTATATGTAGCGTCCACTCATGACTATCTCCTGATCTTCACAAACTTAGGCCGAGTCTACTGGCTGAAAGTATGGCAGATTCCGGAGGCTAGCCGTAAATCTAAAGGAAAAGCTCTGATCAACCTACTGGAAGATCTAAGACCGGAAGAGAAAATAGCGACAATCTTGAGAACTCCGGGATTCATAGCGGAATCTTCCATCTTTATGGCGACAAAAAAGGGGATTGTCAAAAAAACCGAACTGTCCGCATTCTCTAATCCGCGTCGTAAAGGGATATGGGCTCTGCAAATTGATGAGGGCGATGAACTTCTGGCAGCCCGTTTGGTCAATGCAGGTCAGCAAGTCATGCTGTTTACAGGAAACGGAATGGCTGTGCGTTTCGACGAGGCTAAAGTAAGGCCGATGGGAAGAACTGCAAGGGGAGTAAAAGGGGCCAACCTCCGCGGAGAAGACGACAGAGTGGTGAGTCTTGAAGTGGTAAACGGGGATGAATCGGTGATCGTCGTCTGTGAAAACGGATACGGTAAGCGTTCTCTCGTCGACGATTTCAGACAGACTAATCGTGGCGGAGTAGGCGTGAAATCGATTATCACTTCCGATAGAAACGGTAAAGTAATCGGGGCTTCCACAGTTGTCGACACAGACGGTATTGTTCTGATGTCCACACAAGGGCAAACAATTCGTATCAGCATGCAGGATGTGCGTGTGATGGGAAGAAATACGCAAGGTGTACGTCTGGTCAATGTAAAAGACAGCGATACATTAGTGGTCATCCAAAAATTGGAAAATGTTGAGGGCAACGGCTCGGAAATTACATCGGATCCGATTTTGGTCGGAGATCCTATCGCCGCACCGGATGCTTCTGACTCAAACGGGTCGGGTGATGAGTAGAAAAAATTCGCTCTTTATCACATTGGAAGGGGGAGAGGGGGCAGGAAAAACCACTCTCCTCGAAAAGCTGCAACAGGCTCTTTCTGAAAAGGGGTACGAAGTAGTGGCCACAAGAGAGCCGGGCGGAACTAAATTAGGCAATATGATCCGCAAAATATTGCTCAACAGGGATATCGACTGTTCTATAGGAAATTATACGGAACTGATGCTCTTTCTGGCGGCAAGAACGCAACATATTGAAGAGCTGATCGAACCGGCACTGGAAGCGGGGAAAATTGTCATTTGCGATCGATTCAATGACTCCACAATCGCCTACCAAGGTGCAGCGCGAGATTTAGGTGTCGACAAAGTGGAACAGCAATGTTTTCTGGCGTGTCACGGTGTACTGCCGGAACTGACTTTTTTTTTAGATCTCAATCCTGAAATAGGTCTGGAAAGGACAAAAAAAATAAATAAAGACTCAGCTCCCCAAGGAACGGTAGACAGAATCGAAGCAGAAAAAATGCAATTTCATCAAAAAGTCCGATCGGCAATACAACAAATCGCCGTGAAAGAACATGAAAGAATCCTGACCATCGATGCGGAACGGCCGGCAGAAGAGGTGTTTACTGTCGCCCTCAAAAAAATAACGGAAACTTTGCTCAATAAGGGAATCACGGCAAATGTTTGAAGGGATTATCGGAAACGACCATATCAGGCAGTATCTACTCCATATGTCCGACTCAAATTCTGTCGGAAACTCTTTTTTATTTGCAGGTCCTGAAGGGATAGGGAAAAGTCTGTTCGCTTTGGAATTCATAAAAATTCTTTTGGCCAAAGAACCGGCCGGCGAATCTCATGTCCGGAAAATCAAGGCGGGTACTCATCCGGATATCAAACACTACAGACCTGAAGGAAAAATAGGCGCACATACAATCGAATCTCTTCGTCAATTTATCGGCGAGGTCTATCTAAAACCTTATGAAGCGCAAAAGAAATTTTTTATTATCCACGAAGCACACAGAATGCTTCCGGTCAGTGCAAACGCTCTTCTCAAAACTTTTGAAGAGCCTTCTCCCGATAGTATCATTATCTTACTTTCAGGAGAAAAAGAACTGCTCCTCCCCACAGTATTGTCCCGCTGCAGAACGTTGTCTTTTCAACCGATTCCCAAAACCGAAATCTCTCATTTTCTAACAGAAAAATACAGATGTCATCCGGATGAAGCGCGTCACTACGCAGCACTCGCTGAGGGCTCTTTAGGAAAAGCTCTGAAACTCTACAATGAACAAGGCAATGATCTAAGAAAAAAAATCCTGCAATTCATGAGCAAAGGCAAAGTACGGACCTATTTCGAACTGACTGATTTTGTCAAAGAAATTTGCGCCGACATGGAAACGACAAAAAAAGGCTCGGACAAATCCATCAGAGAGGCTTTTATGCAGGGATTGTCCGATTCGGATCTGACGGCCGTACAAAAACAAATGATCGAAAAAGAGGTCGAAGGGGCTGTCTCTCTGCAGCAAACTCAAGAATCCTCCGGTATTTTTAAATTGATTCTAAGCTGGTTTCGAGATCTACATCTTTTATATTGCGGCGGGAATCATGACCTCCTCCTTAACAAAGATTTCCACGGAGAAATGGAAGAGAAAATTTTGTCGGGAGAACCTACAGGCATCGAAAAAATTGAAAAAATTATCGGCGAAGCACAACTCGCCATGCAACGTTCGGGCTCATTTTCCCTCTGTTTGGAAAATGTCTTTCTTAAACTGAATTTTTTGTGATATACTTTAATCGATTCATATCCGGGAGTAAATAATGGAAAAAGAAAAACTTGTGATTATCGGATCCGGTCCTGCCGGATACACAGCTGCAATCTATGCCGCGAGAGCCAATCTTAACCCTGTCATGTTTCTCGGATTCCCCTCAGGCGGACAACTGACAACGACTACCGACGTAGAAAATTTTCCGGGATTTCCCGAAGGGATTTCAGGTCCTACTTTAGTAGAACATTTTCATAAGCAGGCAGCCCGTTTCGGCACCAAAATGATCTATGAAGATGTGATCAAAGTGGATTTCTCTTCTCATCCATACAAAATCACTACTGCAGAGCGGGAAGTATTGGCCGATGCAGTCATCATCTCCACAGGCGCCGCTGCAAAACGATTGGATATTCCGGGCGCAAATGAGGGTGAATTATGGCAAAAAGGGGTTACCGCTTGCGCAGTCTGCGACGGAGCGATGCCTATATTCCGCAACAAAGATCTTTACGTCATCGGAGGCGGAGATTCGGCTATTGAAGAGGCGACCTTCCTGACAAAATTCGGCAAAAAAGTGTACCTTGTTCATCGTCGCGATGAACTGCGTGCCTCAAAAATTATGCAGGACCGGGCTCTCAATCACCCGAAAATCGAAATTCTGTGGAACAGCGCCGTCATAAAAGTAGAAGGGGAAAAAGTTGTCCAAAATGTGACGATACAAAATCTACAGACAAACGAAGTATCCAAAAGAGAAGCGGGCGGTCTGTTTTTTGCTGTAGGACATACTCCCAATACGAATTTCCTAAAAGGGCAAATCGATTTGTACGACACAGGCTATATCAAAGTGGAACCGGGCACCACAAGAACAAATAAATCTCTTGTATATGCTTGCGGTGATGCGATGGACCACACTTATCGTCAGGCCATCACAGCTGCCGGAACAGGATGTATGGCAGCAATCGATGCAGAAAGGGAACTTTCAGCAAGGGGTCTTGCCGATTAATCATGAGAAAAATTTGGATTCCCCTTTTTTTTATTCCGTTTACTTTATCCGCAACAGACCTGAAACCTTGGTTTCCACGCTATTTGGAAATTCAACCTCAGGTCACTTTTCTCCACACGCAATATAATCTTGTCGATAAAGGAAAAAAAAACGGTCGAAAAAAAACGCGGGACGGATTTCTCAACGGAAGCGTAGAAATTGCGTATGATGCCTTCTGTGGAGAGATTGAAGCAAATTTCTGCTCCGAAAATTACAAAAATTTTGTCACAAATGACCTCTCAGGTACTCTACGCTATCAGGTTTTTGACGATGTCATCGGAGATCCGGTTTCTGTCGTTGTAGGGGCCACCGTAAGACAGGTGTTTGATCCGGGATTAAAAAACATCACTGTTTTTTATCACGGAGGCATCGAAGGAGAATTTCACCTCTCTGTCGGCAAAGAATTTTCCCGGGAAAGCATGTGGACCTCCCGAGCATGGACCGATTGCTCACTTGGCATCGCTGATCACGGCTCCCCCTGGATCAAAGGGGAAGTGTGTTGGGAAAAAAATTGGTGTGAAACGGATTTTTTTAAACTGTTTGCTCAAGGGATTTATGGTTTAGGGCATCATGATCTTCATCTGTCACGTCCCTTTAACGGATACGGGTCCATCCGACAACAGGCTATCGATGTAGGGGCTTCCTATAAACAACTTTTTGTATGCAACGGATCATCACTCACATTTGGTTATTCCCGAAGAGTCCACGCTGCCAATTGTCCAAAAGAGGTAAATACCGTCTTTTTAACCTATCTTCACCCTTTTGGATTGTAGATTATTATCAGTAAGAGGAATTTAATTCGCGCAGCGTTTGGAGTGGGTGACAAGTCACCGCACTCCAAACGCTGCGCGAACTAAATTCCTCTTACACCTTCACTTATGGATTCACGCTTGTGTTTGCGTCGTGTTTGATGAATCAGCCTTGGATCAACATCCAGCTCTTCTTTACGCTTTGCTGCCAATTGTCCGCAGCCGCCGCTGATGTCTTGCCCTCTGCTATACCTGACAGGTGCCGGAATATCCCTGTGACTCAAATACTCCTGGAAAGCGCGAATACGTTCTGCACTCGAAGCTTCCATTTCGATTCCGGGGAAACGGTTGATAGGAATCAAATTGACTTTCGCTTTGATTCCATGAAGAAATTTTACTAATTTTTTTGCATCGGCAATCGAATCGTTTTCGCCTTCGATCATCACATACTCAAACGTGATTCCTGTTCTTGCAGGAGCAGGATAGGTCAACAATACTTTTTTTAGTTCAGCCAAACTGTATTTTCTGTTGACCGGCATCATAGCACTTCTTTTTACCTCATCGGCATTATGTAGAGAGATGGCCAATCGTACAGGAAGTACCTCGCCCAGCTTTTGTATTTCGGGAATAAGTCCGCTGGTAGAAACCGTTACACGCGATTTAGATAAACCGAATCCTATCGGATCAATCATCACAGAACAGGCTTTTACCACATGATCAAAATTATCGAGCGGCTCTCCCATTCCCATAAACACAATGTTCGATACGGTTTTGTCCGATCCGTTAGCCGCCATGGATATATTGGCGAGCAGTATCTGTCCTAAAATTTCTCCGGAAGTCAAATTTCGGGTCAGACCCATTTTACCGGTTTGACAAAACGTACAGCCCATTTTACATCCGATCTGACTGCTTATGCAAAGAGTTGCTCTGTTGTCATAAGGCATCAGCACCATTTCGTAGAGATGACCGTCGTGAGTTTTTAAAAGAAATTTTTCACTTGTATCGAGAGAGACAAGTCTTGAATCGACAATAGGAAGATCCCAAGAAAATTCGCGAATTAATGTTTCTCGAATTGAAAGGGGAATATTGGAAAATTTTTCGGGCGAACAAGTGTTTTTTTGGAAAATCCAACAGTAAATTTGGCCTGCAACAAATCGGGGCAACTTATTCGCAATACACCACGCTTTCCAATCCGATAGATCATAATCAAAAGCTGAAGGGCGACCGGAAGTACTCACTAACTGTAAAAAATCTTTGTCCGACATAATTCCTCAAAAAAAACTATTGGAATTATACCGGGGAATCTCTTAATTGTCTATTAAGAACTCACCTTACCTTGTTACGTATTACGCACGGTTGATCGCTTCAAAAAATTGTTTTTGCATTTCCGGATTGTCCCGGAACTCACCTTTCAAAACATTTGTAGTGGTATGGCTGGTGAAATCTTCGATTCCCCGCGCAATCATACAGTAATGTTGCGCCGTAATAGAAACAGCCACACTGGGAGTTTCCAATAAAGTGCTCAAACAATCGGCGACCTGAGCCCCTAATCTCTCTTGTAATTGAGGTCTTTTAGCAAAAAATTTCATGATACGCGGTATTTTTGAGAGTCCGATCAATTTTTTACGCGGGATATAGGCGACATAAGCAGTGCCGATAACGGGAACGAAGTGGTGTTCGCAAAAACTGTTCACATTAATTTTTACAAAAACCATATTTCCCGATTTCTCATGGTCATAATTATTTTCAGAAAAGCGGATTTCAGGAAAATTATCTTCGTTAAGTCCTGAAAAAATTTCTTTCACATACATTTTCGCTACCCGTTTCGGAGTGCGCATCAGGGATTCGTCTTCTAAATCCAGTCCGAGAATGACCATGATATCCCGAAATTTTTCGGCAATCGATTCAATTTTCTCTTCATCGGATAAATTTGAAGGGTTCGAAGAGAGGGGAGAAGGAAATCCGGTTTTAACGGCGACGGCCAAAAGCTCTTCGTTCATCACGTCAATTGCATCATTTTTTTTCATAAACATATTCCTTTACGTTGTCTTGCTATTTCATAAGCGGCAATGCTAAAAGCATTGGCCACATTTAAAGAGTTTTTTCTCCCTCTTAAAGGAATAGTAATCAATTCATCTGCTGCTTTCATCGTGTTTTCGGAACATCCGTATTCTTCATTTCCCATAATAAGAGTAAAAGATTCCGGAAAAATATACTCATAAATGGAAACCGCATCCGGAGAGGTTTCCATCGCAATAATCGGTTTAGGTAGTGCTTCGATAGAGTCTGTTTTTATGCATTCAACATGAAGATGCATTCCCATAGAGGCATCCCGAACCTGTTTATTGTCGATAAAAGGTGTATTTGGGGAAAAAAATATTTTCCCTAACGCCATAGCTTCTACTGTTCTCAAAATGCTTCCTACATTGTGTGCAGAGCGAATATTATCTAAATAAATAGAAATAGGAAGGATCTCCTCGCTATTATCCCGGTCATCTTTTGTGACTCGAGGCAATAAATTATGCTCGCGAAGAAAACTGCGCGCCTCATGTAAATGCAGATGATAGCGATCCGATAAGGATGTAGGGTCAGGTAAAAGAGTACCCGGACCGGCCATCCAATCATCCAATGTATGGTAATATTCTAAAATAGATTGTATATCCTTACCTGATAATAAATCTTCGTACGCTCTTTTTAATAAATCGGCACATTTTTTATGCCTGCGTTCAGGAGGGAGCGATAGAAATTTTTTTTTTGTAAATTCAGGTCCGGCTCCGTTTCTATTCATTATTTAGCATTTCTTCTTTCAAAATATTCGTCGAGCGGACCTTCAAAATAATGAATGCCGTCTTCTTCAAAAGCAATAATTTTTGTGGCAACCGCCTCTAAAAGACTTCTGTCATGGCTGGCTACAATGGCCGTTCCTTTGTATTCATTGATCCCCCAAGCAAGCGCCGATACAGCTTCCAAATCTAAGTGATTGTTCGGCTCATCCATGATGATCACATTGTGGTCCTGTTGCATCATATTCGCTATAATCAATCGGGCAGTCTCTCCTCCCGACAATTTATTGACGGCTTTAAATGCATCGTCTCCGCCGAAAAGCATTTTTCCCATCACTCCGCGAATGTCCTGATCGTATGAATTCGGTTTGCACAGTTTCAACCAGTCAAATCCGTTCATTCCGTCTTTTTTCTCGATGATATCGGAATGATTTTGCGCAAAATACGAAGGAATTACCTGATGGCCGATCTCGATTGTTCCCTGATCCTGCTCCAAAACTCCGGCCAGTAATTTGAGGAAAGTGGATTTTCCTCTGCCGTTATTTCCGATGACCCCGATTTTATCGCCCCGATGGATTTCTATGCTAAAATTATTGATTACTTTTGTGTCATCAAAATTTTTGGAAAGCCGGTCGATTTTAAAAATCATTTTACCCGGTTGTTTTTCCGGAGTAGGGAAGCGAATATAAGGACGTTGAATGTTTGTCGCTTTTAGATCTTCCCCTTTAAGTCTTTCGATCTCACGTTTTCTCGATTGCACCTGACTCGCTCTTGTTCCTGCCGAGAATTTTTGGATAAATTCCTGAAGTTGCTGCGCTTTCTTTTCTTTTGATTTAGCGTCCTGTTCCGCTCTTTGGCGACCCGCTGTTTTTGCTTCGACCATGTCGTCGTAA
>JABDBB010000040.1 GCA_013288845.1 Chlamydiota bacterium
TTTTTTTCTGTAGCTATTTGATCTTTAAGTACTTGTATCTTCTGTTCCGGCTTCATTAATTTATGGATATTTGCCGTAGTTTCTTCTATTAAACTCTTTCTATCTTTGTCAGCTATTATTTGGATTTTTTCCTTAAATGCTGTTTCTGCTTGCTCTTTTTTTGTGGCGCTATCTGTTGCATTAGGATTAATTTTCATCAAAGTTACTTTTGCTTTAACAAATTCTTTTGCAAGTAGCTTATTCAAAGATTTTTCGTGTGATTTTATTATATTTCCGGGGTTGTCTTCCTTGGGGAAGTTTGTGACAACTGTGGTTACTAAGTTAGTATCGACCAATGCTTGTCTTGTTTTTGCTTCAACCGAAAGTGTTGCGAAGGGTACACATTTTTTAAAGAAATTGAGTATTTTGAGTAATAGATTTTTCAAATTAGGCCTAAAACCGATCTTTGGTTCGTAAAGATTCGTGAGATCAGTAACTCTTGTTTTAAGATTCTTTCCTTGAGTGTCTTCAGAGCTTAGACCGGTTTTTGGCTTCAGTGATTTTTATCCGGTTTTTTAGCTTTCTCTCTAGTTTTTTATAGAGTGCAATTTTTTTTTTAAATGCTTTCTGTTCTTTTATTAAAGAATTTATAGTGCTATCAGCAATTATTTTGACTTTCTCCTTAAATGCGTCTTCTATTTTCTCTTTTTGTGTGGCGCTATCTGTTGCATTAGGATTAACTTTCGCCAAAGCAATGGTTGCTTTAACATACTCTTTTGCAAGTTGTTTATTTAAGAGTTTTTTGTAATATATAAATAAACTTCCGTCAGATAACTTGTCTTGTGTGAAGTTTGCGACAACTGTGGTTACCAAGTTAGTATGAACCAATGCTTTTTTTGTTTTGGCTTCAACTGAAAGTGCTGCAAAAGGTACAAAAGTTTTAAGGAAATTGAATATTCTGCGCAATATATTGATAAATTTAGCCCATATACCCTTCTTTTGTGTGTAAAGATCTGTGAGAGCAGTGACTCTATTTTCAAGATTTTTGCTTCCTTGAGCATCCATATTTTCGTCTTTTTCGCCATAAAAGCTTATATTATTTGTCATATTTTCGATGGTAAGACCGGTCTTAATAATAGCTTCTCTATCTGATTTAGCCGAGGCTGATGTAGATAAATGAGGGTTTACAGTGGGTGAACTCGGTTGTAACGGTTCCATAATATAATCTCTATTTAAAATTTTGGTAGTTGGTTAATAGTATAATTATAGTAAAAAAATAATTTCGGTCAATAAAAAGTACACTATAGATTACTAATTAAAATAAAACACACAATTGTACATCGCATTGAATTGGCATGCAGTTTTATTTTCTATTGAGAAGGATCCGATTTTTTCCTTTCGGCTCTTTTATAGAGATAAAAGGTGAGGCCTAAAACTAATCCGGTGACGACAAGGATCAGAACACCGGTTCTGTAAACGGCAAAGAATTTTACGAGAGTGTCGTAATTTTTTCCGAATTGGTATCCCAAAGTAAAAAGTATGGAAGAAGAGATAAGACAGGCACATCCGTCGCGTAAAATAAATTTTAGAAATACCATTTTACAAAGACCACAGGAAATAAACAGTATATTGCGCATCCCTCCCGGAATAAATCGGCCCACTATGAAGGCAAAAATTCCGAATCTTTCCAGATAACCCGAAACCGTTGCCACTCTGGCTTCGGAGACGATATTTCTAAACCAGGCGATATGGTAGAGTTTGGGGCCGACGAATCTTCCCAGAGAGTATGCCTCCCAGGCGGAGATCCAGCATCCGAAATAAATCCAGAGATACATACGCATAGTGTGTTCCGGAATACACGTGGAAGCTATTGCACCTCCCGTTAAAAGAATGATGTCTTCACTGAAGGGGAAATTGAGTCCTGCAAGCATAAGGAGAGCAAAAAAGATGAGATGAGCATGGTCGGCATAATCGCAAAGGGAACTAAAGAATGTTTCCATGTTTTACAAATCCTTTTTCCCTTTCGTGTCCGGAGGAGAATCAATGGTGATGGTAGGATAGGCAAAATCGGCGCCTGCATTTCGGACAATGTGATAGATTTCCGTTAGGAGTGTTTCTTTCAGCTTGTTGTACTCACCCTGATCGGTGATACGGGTATAGCAGGACATTTCAATTTGTAGAGAGCTTTCGCCGAAAGCAATGAAATTTACCCGGTGACTTTGCCTTTGGTTGACATCCGGATTTGTTTTGAGGAGGGTGTTGATTCCCTCCAGAATATCTTTGATCAGAGAGAAATCTTTGTAGCGCAGATCGAGAGTTTCTGTTATGCGCCTTCCCGTTCTTTTTGATAAATTGATGAGAACAAATTGTGAGAAAAGCGCGTTGGGGAGAAAAATAGGCTGTTTTTCTAAATCGCGAATACGTGTCAGGTACCATCCGATTTCCTCTACATACCCTTTTGCTTTTCGATCGGGAATTTCAATGAGATCCCCTACGAAAAAAGGGGTATTGAGATAGAGCATGAATCCGCCGAAAAAATTGGCGATGAATTCTTTGGAGGCAAAACCTATAGCAGCCGCTCCGATACCTCCGATAGTGAGAAGAGCACCTATGCCTCTTCCGGATACATCGAGGAGGATAATCAGGATAGAGAAAACAATGACTATGGTTAACAATTTATCGAGTGCGTGAATACGATGAGTATTGAATTCTAAAGATCCGATTTTATGTTGGTCTTGGAGGGAGAGGACGAAATATTTTTTTACCCGTAAGAGGAACCATCCGGTACACAAAACGGCTGTGACGGTGAGAATGAAATCGGAATGGCCGGAAAATCTTTGTGAAAAAAAGACTGTATTATTGAGAAAATTTACGGTGTGAATACCTGCAAAGATCCATACAAAGAGACTTAAAGGAGTATAAAGAGCTTTAAAGAAATCGGCCGTCCGAAATTTTTGTTTCGTTCTGCATCGTTGTTCCACAGCTTTAAGAATATTTTTTACAATAAGATTAAAGCATAGGACTACAAAGAGAACCATAAGGATCTCTGACGCCCAATTTCTTTCGGTGAAAATATCTGTTACGGTATTCCACATTCCTATTCCTATAGGTTTTCTTCTATGAGAGCCTTGCAATCTCCCGAATCAAAAGATTTTTTTAAGATATCCATCTTTTTATTGGAGATTCCGCCTAAAAATTCAATCGATCGCAAAAAACGGGCTCGGGTACGATCTTTGCCAAGGACTTCAGCAGAGTCAAACAGCGGCGGACCTTGCTGTTTGCCCATGATAGAGGCAAAAAGGAGTCTCATAATGACTTTTTTGTGATTTACTCCGAACATTTCGGCGACGACGCGGGAAGTTTCGTTGAGGGATTCGCTGCCCCAGTCTTCTTTTTGGTCGAGGATCCAAATGATTGCCTGAATGATCAGACATGCCGATAAAGGAGAGGCTTTAGGAACGGCAAAAAGTTCCGGAGTATATTTCAAATCGTTGATAAAAAAGAAATCGCACATATCCATAAAATCGGCAAATGTTTTAATCCTTGTATGGACCAACGGAACCAATTTTGCCATGAAAGCATCGTTGAATTGCCATTCTTTTATCCGATTCCACAAATTCTCTTCGGGAATATTTTTGATGAGATATTGCTGGTTAATCCAATCGAGTTTTTTATTGTCGAATACAGCGCCGGAAATTCCGATGCGTTTCTCGTCGAATTCTGCAATGATATCGTCAATAGAGTAAATTTCCCTGTCGCCCGGCATGCTGTATCCCATAAGACTCAAGAAGTTGAGAAGAGCTTCGGGAAGATAGCCGCTATCCCGGAAAAAGAAAATGGAGGTGGGATTTCTTCTTTTCGAGAGTTTTTTTCCGTCTGCACCCAAAAGAAGGGGCATATGCATGAAGACCGGAGGGGTCCATCCGAAAGACTCATAGAGAAGAACATGTTTAGGTACAGAGCTCATCCATTCGTCACCTCGGATCACATGAGAAATTTCCATCAGGTGATCATCGACGATATTGGCCATATGATAGGTGGGGAATCCGTCCGATTTCATTAACACCTGATCGTCTACATCTGCCCAAGGACATGTAATTCTTCCTCTGATGGCATCTTCATAGACACATTCGCCGGTTAGAGGGACTTTCAATCTGACAGTGTAGGAAAGACCTTTTTGCTCTTTTTCCCGGATCTCTTCTTCGCTGAGGTTGCGGCATCTTCTGTCGTAGCCTTGTCTGCCTCCGTTTTTTTTGGACATTTCGCGCATTTCATCGAGATCGTCGGAGGTGCAAAAACATTTATAGGCTTTGCCTTTCGAAAGGAGGATTTCCGAATGTTCTTTGTAGATCGACAGCCTTTCGGACTGTCTGTAAGGACCGTAATTGCCGCCGACATCCGGACCTTCATCCCATTTTAAATTACACCAGTAGAGAGCTTTAAAAATATTTTTTTCGTATTCTTCCTTGCTTCGGGATTGGTCGGTATCTTCTATCCGCAAAATGAATTTACCGTCATGATGCCGTGCAAAAATCATATTAAAAAGAGCGATAAAGGCGGTTCCCACATGTGGATCTCCGGTCGGAGAGGGGGCGATACGGACACGAACAGACGACATAATTTATTCCCGGCTAATTTTGTATAGATATGGAATTATAGCGGAGAATAGAATTTTTGGCACGGCAAAAAATCCAAGCCGTCCCGATGGTAAATCATTTATTTAATATGAAAGAGGAATTTAAGTCGCTATAGCGTGCTCACCGATATTATGTTATGCGTAAGCATCTATTTATTAATTTGTTGAGTGAGGAAAATTTCAAACGCTGCGCGAGTTCAATTACCTCTTGCAAGAGTGATTATTTGGTGCCGAGCTCTATTTTGTAGGTGATATTGTCTTTTTCGAGGAGGACCTCATGCGGAGTGATGGAGGTGACTCTCATTCCGTCCAATATGTCTCCTTGGAAGATAATTTTTCCGTCGATAAGAACGCTCAATTTTCCGCCCGATCGCGATACGCCGGTGACCAGATATCTGTCTGAAACATCGATCGTGGAATTCGCTTCGCGGACTACCGTGACAAAATCTCGGATATTGCGCAATCCCGGAGTCGCAGCCACTTTTGTGATGACCGCTTGATAATCTTCTTTTGCTTTCGAAGGAATGACGCCGCTGATGACTAAATCGCCGTTAGACATGGAAACATTGAGATTCGGAATGCCCGCTTCGGCAAGTTCCAGTTTTACTTTTGTCATGACATCTTCTTCAACCAGAACATTATATTCCAAAAGGTCGAGGTAAGGAAAGTTTCGGCTCATGTATTCTATTAAAGATTCCATTTGGGCTCGTGTTTTTAACGACCCTTTCAGGACAAATTTACCCGGAGTATTTGCCTGCAGAGTGATACCCCGCCAGGCCGGATCTCTTGCCAGTGTCGGATTCAGGTCTTGCCATACCTTTTCGTCTATGATGATTCCGGTGGAGTCCACATTTTTGATAAAGGGAAGGCCTTGAAGGTTGTAACGAATCTGCCGTTTTCCGTTATCGGTAAGGACGTGTCCGATGAGCATCAGGGTTCCGGTGGATTTATTGAATGTATATTCCACTCCGGGAAACGAACTAAGAGCTTCTTTGAGAATTTTGCTGCTGTCGGCGTTGTCCTGCATTTCGATAGGATTTGTTTGAAACAGGGTGATCATCCCTATGCCGGTGAGGACGAATGTTCCGGTGATGATGGCGATCAGGATAAAAGCTGTGAGAGTTTTGTTGCTTTTCTCTTTAATTTCTTTGACGATTTCGTCCGAAATTTTTTCTTCCGCTTCTTCTTTTGCCTGTGTTTCTTCGGGAGTCGGTTCCGGAGTTACCGGTGCTTTTTGCGGCACGGGTACTTCTTCCCTTTGCAGGACTTTGACGATGGAGGGGAGAAGGGGAGATATGATGGTGTGCATTTCGCCTTCTTTATCATAAATCACAAAGGCTGAAGTTCCTAAGTTGACGACCAGATTCGGATCTAAAGCAAGTTTTCCTTTTAAAGCATTTCCGTCGACAAGAGTTCCGTTTCGGCTTTGAAGATCTTCGATGGTGATGATGTCTTCTTCGCTGATATTGACTTTTGCGTGTTGTCTTGAGACGCTTGTGTCGTTGAAAATCACATCGCAGGATTGAGGGTCAGTTCCTACGATATAGGAGGATCCTGTTTTCATAGTGAATTCAGCGCCGGTATTTGGTCCGCCGATTACTTTTAGCAGCCATCTTCCCGTGTCGAGGACATCGAAATTGATTTCGGGGAAAAGATCATCTTCATGGTGTTTATCTTCGAAAATGGAGTCATGACGGGAAAATCCGGACTTGGGTTCGGGGGAAGAAAGATTTTCTTCAGAGAAGACCTCTTCATGTTCCGGTTCTTTTTGTTTAGGAGATGCAGGTTCTTCTTCTACTTCTTCCTTTGCCTCTTCATGAGATGTGTCGGGCTCCGGTACAGATTCAGATTCAGATTCCGCATCTTCATGTATAGAAGTTTCTTCAACAAAAGAAATATCGTCATCGGGAAAATCGCTTTCCTCTTCTACTTCCTCTTCTTCCGGTTTAGGTAGTTCCGCTGCCGGCTTTTCTTTTTCTTTTTCTTTGTTAGGGTCTTCTTCATTAAAGAGGCGGGCTTCGGTTTCTTCGTAGAAGCGGAACAAGCTTCCGCCGATTTTGACTAAATCGCTGTGTTCTAAAATGCGGGGATTTCTTTTTACCTCTTCTCCGTTGACTTCAATCGGGTTGGTAGCGCTAAGATTTTCAACAATAATGCCTTGGGGAGAGGTGCGGCATAGAAGATGTCGACGGGAAGCGGTAGGATCTTCAATTAAAAGTTGGCACGAGTCGGGATCGCGACCTATGATCCATTGCTCTCCGTTTTCCAGAGAAAGAGTGAGACCTTTAAGTGTACCTTCTTCCGCAATAAGTTTGGCAGCCATGTTCTCTCTTCTAAGATTGATAATGATTTTTAGGAATAAAAAACCGGACGGTTCCTATTGATCTTCAAGAAGCGCCCATCCGCACACTACTATGATGTCACATCATCTCTTTTTTACCAATCATTTGTTGATTTTCCGGTAGGTCCTAAATTAATAAGTTTTTTATAATTTATACGAAATTTTTTGTTTCATCTTTCCAGAGGGTGACTGTATTAACAAAATCTTCAAAAACGTCTAAAAATTGATTATAAGTTATATTATCTGCAAAATGCCGGGAAATCACTATATTTTTTCCTGTTTTATCCAATCCGATTACCGCATCGGAGGTCCCTTGGAAAAAAAGATCGGCCCCTAAAAGATGTGTAAAAAACTCCCCTTTTTTCGCTGTCTGCGACGCGTCAATTTCCGATACCATAGAGATTCCTCCTGCCTGATTCGTGTAAAGTCGAACGGAGATCTCCTCTTCTATGGGGAGATTGTATTCCCCCTTTTTTCCCGCGGGGATGGGGGGGAGCCCTTCCTGCTGCTCCATTTGTTTTATGAGACGATCGAGAGTCGACATGACAGCTCCTTTTTATGGTATTTATCTACGATAAAGCCTGAACCGTGCCGGATTTTACCACCTTGTTCCTGCTTGCAGTGTTTGCCAGACAGAAGACAGCATTTGGTAGACTTGAGAGTTGTCTCCGACAGCCTGTACCGCTTTCATTTCGGTTTGGATCAGTTGATCCTGCACCTGTTTTGCCGAAGATAAAGCTTGTGCCTGTGCCTGATCCGTATCGGATGCCATGCTGATAGGAGCTGCCGCCATTTGGCCTATACCGTTGGTAATCCCTGCAAGAGCTTCTGACCAGGCCCGGCTTTGCATTCCGTAGATATTTTGTCTTTCCGTGACTTGTCCGGCAAGACTGTTGTATGAATTTTGTGCAGTTTTGAGTTGTTTTTTAGAATCGGTCACTTTTTTATCTGCCTCTTCTGACGCAGCTATTTTATCCGGATTTTCCGGATCTGCTTCCATATCTGTTTTTTTGGTTGCAGCATCTTGTTCTAAAGGAGGGAGGGCATCTTCTTTACTTTTTAAGTCTACTCCCGCAGCATCCCGTTTTGATTTCAAATCACCGTCTCTGAATTTAGAGCTGACAGTTTGATAAGCAGCACCGGTCAATTGTATGGCGCCGCTTAAAGTGGAGGTGGAGGCTGTTACTAATGTAGCCGTCATCTTTTTTTCCGCACTTTGTATACTTTGTGACAATGTCGTTACTGCATCTTTCCAAGAGGCCTGTTGACTTTCCGCCACCAATTTTGTGGCGGCGTTTGTTTGGTCTCTCATTGCAGCTGTATTGTCTAATCCTAATTTTTCCATAGACACCGCAAAAAATGAGGTGCTCATATAAAAAGTCACATTTGAAGAAGAAGCGCCGTCTCCGTAAGTAGCAGGAGTGTCGCTTGGATCGGAGCCCGCAATAAATTCCCCTTTTTTTACTCCCGTAGCACCGCCTTTTTCATAGGCATTCAGATCCGGTTCATCGCTTAGGAAATCCAGGCTGTCCGGTATCGAAGGTTTTCCTCCTGTCATCCCCGGGCCCGGTATTCCCCCTTGATTGATCGTTTGGAAGGCACTCATCAATCCTTGGATCATTTTTGGGGTGGGTTCATCGACTTGTTTTGAATCAAAAGTATTGAGATCCGGAGCATCCTCCGTTAGGTTATTGAGAGCATTTTGTTGCGTGGCACTTTTTACATTTAAATTTTGTGTCAGCATCGAGCTTGTTTTATACAAAACAGA
Organism: Chlamydiota bacterium; assembly: GCA_013288845.1. Taxonomy (GTDB): domain Bacteria; phylum Chlamydiota; class Chlamydiia; order Chlamydiales; family Criblamydiaceae; genus JABDBB01. The sequence goes on from JABDBB010000040.1 coordinate 8,725, forward strand.
TTCATCTTTAATTTTTTTACTCGCTGAAGGAAGATCGCCGAGATCGGAGTCTCCCGAATTCGAAGCGATCAAAGATTGTTGTTTTGCCGTTTTATCCGTTGTACCTCCGCTTGAACCTCCTTTTCCGGACGTTTTTGAACTTCCCGATGAAGGAGGGGGAGAAGGAGCTTGAGGAGGTTGTTGAGGGCTAATGCTTGACATAAGGTTCTCCTTATTTATCATTATTGTATTTTATTAAATCCGGACAATCTCATTGAGAGAATTGTTTAATTCTGAACTATCCGGTAAAAAAGAGCTTTTAAATGTACTGGAGATAGCATAAAACTCTTCAAGCTCCTGATCAAAAAGATTCGAATTACAACCGAAAGATTCCAAAAATTTATTGAATGAGCTTATATAGTGATCGTAATCATTTGCCTCTAAGGACCTCCGGCAATCGGCTAAATTGATAAGAGAGAGATCCGATACCGCATTCCCGGTTTCTTTAGCGATCCGAAAAATCTTTTCTACACATTCAAATCGTTTGAGTAAAACATCTGCCGTCCCTTCAAAAAAATCGGCGATATCCCGATTGTGCCGACGCGATAATACTTTGATTAACAGAGTTAAAGGCAAAAATTCTATGGCTGCGGAAATGTCGGAAGCCGAAAAGGGGACTTTGATTTTTTTTGCATCGATGAACGGTGTGAAATGATCAAAAGAGCTTGTGAGGATAACGGCATTCTGTAAAACAAACAGATTGGTCACATCCTTGTCTCGATTTGTCGCAGAAAGATTATTTTGAAGTAAGCTGAGACCGGAAAATAGGCTAAATAAGCAACAATTTTCCATGAATAATCGATAAAATTGTCTCTCTCCCGGATTCGGATCAGACAGAGTATTGACTATTAGGTCGGAATATCCTGTCAGAAATTTTTTCGTCTCGGATCCGCAAGTTGCTGTTGAGCTGATCGTCCGATCATTGCCGATATCCGAAAGGACCAATCCGTGGAAAAATCCTCGAAGCGCCGGAGGAAGAAGTTGTATATTATTCAAGTGGTTGATGCCTTGAAAAAAGGCGCCTACTATCCGAAGATCGCTTACCTCTCGATTTTTATCGTAGAGTTTTTGGATCGATTCTATATAGGATGCAATTTTTTTTAGGTAAGCGGCAGATTTATCTTTTTTTCCCTCGGATGAATCCTCTTCATTGTCGGATTTTTCCTTATTTTTTTCTTCTTCCTCATCGGAATTGCGTTGTAGCAGTTTGCACATATTGGCCAATTGTTTCAAAAAATGGAGGAGAGTATCAAAATGCCTGTGATTTCTCCCCATAATTTGCAACTGAGCAAATCCTTCTTTTACGATTCGTTCTCCCTGAAGAAGAAGGGCAGATATTGCCTCTTCAACCGATTTTTGAGAGGTAACAGGCGCATTTTCCGGTAAATTTTCTAAGCGAAGAAGTCCTATTGCTATATAGGATAAGGTTTTTTCCAAAGCGACAAACACCGCTTCTCTTTGATTGGGGGATTGTTTTAAAGATTCTTCCAGATCTTCTCTTACATCATCGGGAAGAGTTTTTTTGAGCTCATCGAAAAGTTTTTTTTCTGCAGCTCGGGATCCGGGAACATTGCTCCCTGCAATCCGCAAATAACCTGCCGGAAAATCAAGGACAGGTCTACCCGGTTCACCTCTGTTCCTTCCGTAAGGCATTCCTGCTGTTATGTTTGCATCCAAAGTATCTAACGGGCCGGCTAAATTCGATAAGGCTTTATTGACTAATGCGCCCCCTTCAAATTCAGTGGAGATAGCTCTTTCCGTATAAGGAGGAATTCCCGACCAAAAGAAAGCTCTGTCTGCACCTCCGTATCCTGTCATAATTTCTCCTCTTGAGATTGAAGATGTTTTTCCCAAGGTTTTTCCGGAGCATTTTCCCATTTTTTCAGAAATTGTTCATACCGATCAACAATGGCGTCATAAAGTACCTCTGCTTTTTGGTGTAATATAAAGTACTTGGATTGATCTTTCGTTCTGTTCAGTACGTTTTTTGCACTCATTAATGCATTGGGATAGTGTTCTATGCGATTATAGCAGTCGGCTAAATGAAACCACGGAATCGGATTGAACCAATCCAATGTAGTACTGAGATTGTAAAATCCTATTGCAGATCCGTAATCTTTTAATCGATGGAATGTAGCTCCGGCAGCAAAAAAATAGCGGGCCTCTTTGTCATCAAGAAGGACAAGATTGCAAAATAAATTGGCCGCCATCTCATATTTTCCGTTTTTATAAAAGTTGTAACCCAGAGAATACAATCCTTCAAGATACTGACGATCGATTCCTAATGCTTCTGCTTTTGATTTTCCTTCTAAATAAATTTCTTTTAAAAACTGTCTGCGATGTTCTTTTTCTTCTTCTGAAAGTTTTTCCGGGCTGTTTTTTATTTGTTCTTCAATATCGGACAATATTTTTTCCCGATCGGATTGTGATGTTCCTGCCCATTGAATGAGCTTATCGCCGTTTAAGAGTAAAAATTCATACAAATGATCGGCTACATCTTTATCAAATGTAGAGCCGAATTTACTCATCACTTCATCTGCAAGTTCTTTTGCATTCATATTATATTCTCCTATATGGATTAGCTACCCGGTGCACGAATTCCGGCAATCATTGAAATAGTGCTCGTCAGGCTATTCATAAATGACATAAAAGATTCAATCGCCTCTTTAATCGTTGTACTGTCTTCAGTTGAAGCTGATTGTAATATATTGATATTGGTTTGAAATCCTTCAAACGATTCCGAGAAAAATTGTGCATTCGCTTCCATTTCCGATAAATCTTCCTGAAAAGGTGCCATAATCATATCCAAAGTGTTTTTATACATTTTTTCTAATCCTTGCGCTCCATGACTTAACGCTCCCACATAATTGGCAGTCGCTTGTATTTTCCGTAATAGATTCCTGTTCCTTGAAGCTTTAGAAGAGGATTTCACATTGCTCAGATCTTCAATAGAAGCGGATATGTCATCGGCCTGTTCGCCTTTTTTTACCATGCGTTTGATTTTTTTAATGGCGCTGTCTTTTCTATCGCTGAAAAAATCTTTGATATTCGATCGGGTAATTTTTCCGTTCGCATCTAAAAGTGTGGTGCTACTGACCGGCGGGCCGGAGGGGGGGGGTGTAACGGGATCCGTAGGAGGATCGGTAGGAGGAGGATCAGCAGGATCTGTAGTCGGATCCGTACTCGGATCAGTTGTAGGATCTGTAGTCGGATCCGTAGATGTAGCGTCGGTTTTTCCTGATACCGGCTTTCTTTCCGAAAAAGTTTCATCTAAGGAGGTCAAATCTTCTCCGAGAGATTCTGCCGAAGCATTCAACTTTTCGATGGCTTTCGTTTGTTTTGGTGTAAAAGTAAGACCTTCCGGAGGGGTCTCTAAAAAGTTCGTGATCTCATCAAGCGATTTTTGTATCTCTACCATCCCTTCACGTGCATCTGAAATGGAACCTTCACTAAAATCTTCCTGCAATTTATCTATCTTAACTCTTTGATTGTTAATATTTTGTGTTGATTCCTGTAAAATATTGGCATGCTCTTCAGGAATACCCTCCATAAATTTCTCTACATCCTTCACCATTGTATCAGCTTGTTTTCCTATCGATTTCGCATCCTGTTTTGCCAATATATCAGCAAAAGTAGTGTCTTTAGAAACAATGTCTTTAGCTAACGCCTTCATCACAACAGGTAAATCCGAAATGCTATCCATCGAACTCAATGCACCTCCTACCGATTTCACCAACATTTTCATTTGTCTTGTCAATTGTTTGACACTCTCCAGAATTTTAGGAAGAGAAATGGCCAACATAGCAATTCCCGAAGCAAATGCAGTAACTCCGGCTACAAGGGTGATGATAGTCAGCACCTTCATCATCTGTTCCTGAGTGCTTTGCGTGATCCAATCGGATTGCTGATATTGAGGAAGAACCTGCTCTAACGAAGTTGCCAGGGTCATGACTATCGCAGAAGCGGCGAATACAAACGCAACTCCGATAAGGGCCGAAAAGGCAAGCAAAGACATACCGCCTGAAGGAATCGCAGCAATAACTGCTACAACAGCTCCCACGACAATTCCCACACTCAAAATGGCATCACGGACAACTTCATACATTGTATCCAAAGTCGCCATCAAACTGCTCGTGTCACTCACTCCGTAAAATTCCAATGTCGCATTAAATGTATCCAAAAGGCTCTCATTAATTGCCTTTTGGAATCCTTCACTCTGAACATTGCTGATAAATCCTGCCAAAAAAAGCGGAGAAAGTACTACAATAAGCACTGCTTTTATGGTATTCGCCACTATACTCACAATTTTTTTAATGGCGTCCAAAGTTTTTTGTACTACACTTTCCGTAAAGGATCCGACTTTGCTGTTATTGATAGCTGACTCTACTCCTGTCCATCCGCCGCCGGCATCCATGATATTGTTTACTGTTTGAATAGGACTTAATATAAACAAAACCGCTACGGTAATGCTATTGACAATATAACTGCCGATATTATTGATATCACTTTGATCCTGCTCTGCCGCCTGCTCTGATGACTGCATCGCATTCATAGAGGTGCGCATTGCAGTGATCAGTTTGGTTTGTGTCTGTGAGTTTGTGATGGCTGCATATTCCGAAGCATCGCTTATTTTTAGAGATAAATTTGACATGATATTTACATACTGTGCTCCTGAAATTGTAGTATTGAAATGCGGCGAATCATCATCGTTATTAGGGTTCGGAGGCTTTCTTCCGAGATCTAAATTTTTAATGACTTCGGAAAGATCATCGATATATTCTGCAGCTTGCAGCGGCAATCGAATTTTTTGAGTTTTTAAGGCTTTCCCCGCCTCTTTTAAAGAAGCGGGATCAGGTAAATAATCATCGGGCAATCCTCGATCAGATAATGTTTGTCCTAAGGCTTTTCGGACGATCGGATGATTCATGCTGATTTCACCGTTCATCAGCTTTTCAATAAATTCTTCTGCTTGAGCAGGTGAAGCGCCGGATTTTTTTAATGCTTTTTGAAGGGATGAAATGAGTTTAAGGGAATCTCCCAAACTTCTGCCTTCAGCAAAAAGTTTGGTATGTTCACCCAGCATTCCGACCAAACCTTGGGTCGTTGCGATTTCTGTAAATATTTTCATCGCTTCGGGAGATGCCGGATTCGCCCGGGCACTTTCGGGATTCCCTGCTAAACCAAAAAGCTGCTGTTTCATCGATGAAGAGACGTCTTTTAAATTCTCGATGGCTTTATTCATCCCTTCAGTGAATCCGCGGGCTTCTGTTAAACTATTGCGGGAAAAAGATTCTTTATCGTCACCCATAGCACTGTCATAGGCATCTTTATATGCCTGCATAGCTTCGGGACTTGCCTCTTTATTTTCATTGGTCAATAACTCAGAAGCCTCTTTTTGGGTTTTGCTATCCAATCCGCTATTTTTTAAGCTTTCCGTGAATTTTTTAGTGAACTGAGAAGCTTTTTCCATGACATCAGCGGTGTCTTTCTCCGAAATCTCCGTTCCGGACATCTCTTTTGTTGTCCCTTTCCCCGCCTCTTTCAAAAGGCTGTCCCTTGTTTTTAACAGCTCCGATCCTTTGTCCATTTTTTTACTCATTTCGGGTCTCGAAAAAAGAGTCTTTAAA
>JABDBB010000041.1:0-100 GCA_013288845.1 Chlamydiota bacterium
TCAGAGTAATCATTTATAATTTTTTTGCAACCCTCTTTTTATTTCATAGAATCGGGATTTCATTTCTTTTAATAGCAAAATCCGGTAGTATTACCTTTAA
>JABDBB010000041.1:111-14288 GCA_013288845.1 Chlamydiota bacterium
TATTTCCGGAAAACAATGATTCAATATCCAAAATTAGCGATTGTCGGCAGACCGAACGTCGGGAAATCCGCACTCTTTAACCGTATCTGCAAAGAGAGAATCGCCATTGTCGATGAAGCAGAAGGGATCACAAGAGACAGACTCTATGCAAAATCCGATTTTTTCGGCCTCCCTTTTGAAGTCATCGATACAGGAGGAATAGACCCGAGGTCTCCTCTCCCTTTTAATGAAGAGGTAAAGCAACAGGCTGAAATTGCGATTGAAGAAGCGGATACCATCATCATGGTTGTCGATGCAAAAATCGGCATCACCGAATTGGACCTGGAAGTCAGCAAAATTTTACTTAAAACCGATAAACCTCTTTGTCTTGCCGTCAATAAAATTGATGATCCTTCAAAAGAATATCTTACTCATTTATTCGAGCAATTGGGAATAAAAAATAAAGTTGCCGTATCCGCTACCCAAAACTGGCGCATTGCCGAACTTTTGGAAATGGCTTTCGAAGGATTCACCCGTTCTGAAAATGACGAAGCAGAAGTGGAAGAAGGATTCAAAGTTGCTATTATCGGACGTCCTAACGTGGGAAAATCTTCTCTCGTCAATTATCTTTTAGATGATAATCGCTGCATAGTCAGTCCTATACCCGGAACAACCCGCGACAGTATCGACATCGCTTTCGATCACGAAGGTTCCAGGTATACCTTTATCGATACAGCCGGGATTCGCAGAAAGGGTTCCGAACATGAGGTAGTGGATAAATTTGCTGCAATCCGGACGAAAGAAGCGATCGAACGGGCGGATATTTGTCTTTTAATGCTGGATTCCACTCAGGGAATGACAACGCAGGAAAAGAAAATTGCCAATATGATTGAAGAGGCCGGAAAGGGTTGTGTCATTCTTTTGAATAAATGGGATTTAGTCGAAGGTTTTAGAATGGAGCACTGTCTCCGCAATATCGAAGAAGAGGTCCCTTTTTTGGCTCATTGCCACAAGCTGTTCATGTCTGTAAAAGAGGGTCGAAATGTAAATAAAATTTTTGGATTACTCAAAGAAGTTCATGAAAATTCTATTTTACGTATCTCTACGCATCGATTGAATACATTTGTCGGCCGCGCTATGCAATTGAATCATCCTCCTATGATGACAGGAAAAAGGCTGAGAGTCTATTATATGACACAAGTCGCTATCGCTCCGCCGCGATTTGTTCTTTTTGTCAATCACTCTCATCTGATGCTTGACAGCTATAAAAAATATCTTTATAACCAATTTCGAAAGGAATATGCGTTTACAGGGGTCCCTATCATCATTCACCTCAAAGACAAAGAAAAAGTGGCAGGGAAAAAGCATTTTCACCAAAAATCTCTCGAAGATTTCGAACATTTTAGGCATATACAATCCCAAGAGGAACATTCGGGTGAAGTTTTCGATGAAAATTCCGATGAAGATTTCAATGAATAAATAATATTATGAAACATCCTTCCTATCAACTTACAAAATATCCTGTGGGGAGTATCAGAGAACTCTGGACTATCTCATGGCCGCTGATTCTAAGCTTATTTTCGATGAGTCTTATGTTATTTACAGACAGACTTCTCTTGTCGAGATATTCCGTTCTTGAATTAAATGCCGCCGCCGCTTCAGGTACAGCCGTTTGGCTTTTTCTTGTTTTGCCTGTATCCATTGCCGCTATTTCGGAAGTGTTTGTCGGACGTTTTCACGGTGAAGAAAGGCATCGGGAATTAGGGAAACCGGTTTGGCAAATGATCATTTTTTCAGTGATCATGACACCGATCTTTTGCTTGATAGCCCTCTTTGCGCCCTCTTTTCTTTTTTTTGATTCTCTCAATGCCGTTTCGGAAACCATTTATTTTCGCACGATTATTCTGTTTGCTCCCGCATTTTTTATCAATATTGCCATCGCCGGATTTTTCATCGGATCCGGGAACGTCCGGATTGTCACCTATTGTGCTATAGCGGCAAATGTAATCAATATTTTATTTGATTATCTTCTTATCTACGGATTCGGTCCTATACCGGCTTTGGGAATTTTCGGAGCGGCCTTTGCGACCGGAATTGCCGAAGTAATTCAGTGTATGATTCTGTTTGCTTTTTTTATGAATAAAGAAAACAGAATGATGTACGGTACAAGTGAATACCGGTTTGATAAAAAAATGTTCAAAGAATCAATCCGGATAGGATTTCCCGCAGGTTTAGGCATTTCTATTGAAGTGCTGGCACACTTTATTTTTTTTAGAATCATCGGATATGCAGGACAGGAAAATCTTACAGTTGCAGCTTTGGTCCAAAGTTTATATTTTTTAGTATTTTTCCTTTTTGAAGGGCTATCTAAAGGAGTGACAACAATTTGTTCGAATCTTATCGGCGGAAAACAAATTCAAAATATTAAACATGTTTTACGTTCTGCATGCATTCTGCAAATCGGATTTTTTATCATCATTGCAGGGGGATATCTCTGTTTCTCTACCCCTATTATTGATTTCTTTCTAAGCAGTTCTGATGAAGCGATCATTCTCAATGAAAAATTCATGACACAAATTCGAATAGCCTTGTTTTGGATGTGCTTGTTTTTCCTTTTTGACGGATTCAGTCGTATCCTCGTAGGACAACTCACTGCGGCAGGAGATACTAAATTTTTACTTTATGCCGGAACTTTTTTGAATGTTCTGGCATACATTGTCCCCATTATTTTGCTGGTGTATGTGGCCGGCGGCGGTGCCGACGATGCGTGGATGATCATTTTTTGTTATAGTTTAACGACAAGTTTTGTATATTATTTGCGATATATTTCTAATCGTTGGATTGCCGTATCCAATACAATTGATGAAAGAAATCGATCACCGATAGATTAATTAAATTTAAAGAGGTTATATATGTGTTGTAATGTTTCAAGAAGGTCTCCCGCACTCACCATAGGGATGGTAGTGTTAGCAAGTGTTGGTATCACATCGGCAATTATCAGTATTGCAACAGCAACTTTTGCATGCATTGTCCCCCTAGGCTCGATTTGGGTTCCTATATTACTTACTGTCACAATTGTCGCTTTGTTAATTGCATTAATCAATTTGACAATAGTAAAAGTAGCTCTTATATGGCAGAGATATAACTAAATTATATAGTTTTATTTTTAACCTTTCTATAAAGGGGAGCCGCTTTTGGAACATAAAAAAATCGGTATTTTCGGAGGAAGTTTTGATCCTATACACCTAGGTCATCTTCATTTTGCCCGACAACTCCAAAACCGGCTTGCTTTAGACGAAATATGGTTTATCCCGGCAAGAATCAGCCCTCATAAGCTTGATACTCCGCCGGCCCCTTTGCAGGACAGAGTACAAATGATGGAGTTAGCTCTGGCACCGTACCCCTCATTCATTCTTAAAAATATTGAATCACAAAGAACAACCCCGTCCTATACAATCGATACCATTAAAGAACTTCGCGAAAATTTTCCCGATCATCAATTTTTTCTCCTTTTAGGAGCGGATACAGTGCAGGATTTTGATAAATGGAACAGATTCGATGAGATTGCCCGCTTATGTCAGGTAATAGTGGCTTCCCGGGCAGGAATTGACGATGCGTTGTTTGCTCCTTTCGACAATAAAAATCACAATTTTCACTATCTAACCGTGCCGATTTTGGATATTTCAAGTAGCAAAATTCGCAAACTTCGGAGCCTGAAAAAAAATACGGAACATCTTCTGCCTCCTTCCGTCAATGAGTATATAGTGACGCGACAACTATATATAAAATAATTTAAAATGAATTATTGCATAAAAACCGATTATTTAATATAATAATTTTTATTTATATAATAAGTTAATTGATTTATTAATAATGATAAATAGGTTTAATATGAGTTCTTGTTGTTTTTCACTCAATAAAAATCTGATGATTGGCGTTTATATTGCTATACCGGTCGTTGTAGTTTCCTTCATTACCGGTTTGGCAGCAGCAATTTTAGCCGGTACGGTCGCTGCAGGTACAGTGTGGTCTCCTGTATTATTGGGAATCGCATGTATCAGTGCAGTGGTTACAATGATCACGATGATTGCAATCCGAGTGTTAGGAGAATATATTTTTTATTCATAATGAGGTGACTTGTTACCGCTTTACTCTCGACTCAACTTGTCGAGGCGGTTTAAGCTAATATAACCCACTACCGAATGTCACGTTGTCAGCTTGTTGTGAATCCATAAAGTTTCCGGAATATTTGTCATTTGATTGATCAGCCGAGAAACGGTAAAGAGGTAGTCGGAAAGTCTGTTTAAATAAATAAATACATCTTCCGACACGTCTGCATGGTCTGTGAGAGGCACAACATCCCGCTCGGCTCTACGACAAACACTGCGTGCTGCATGTATAGCGGCCCCTGCCGAGTGTCCGCCCGGTAAAATAAATGTTGTCAAAGGGGGTAATTGCGGCACCATTTCGTCTATCCATTTTTCTAAAAGAGCTGTCTCCTCTTTATCAAAACGGGTTTTTTCAATTTTCGAATCGACGGCGCGGGAGCGGGGAGTTGCGATTGCGGCTCCGATATCAAAAAGAGCATGCTGCACTGTTTTTAATCGATCGATTGTTTCTGCAAACCGGTCATCTTTAGGAAGGAATGCTATGGCAGCTCCGATTTGACAATTGCATTCATCTACAGAACCTAAGGCCTGTATAAAAGGATCATTTTTACGGACCCTTTGTCCGCTAAAAAGAGAGGTCTCTCCCTTGTCTCCTGTACGAGTGTATATTTTAGGCTGATTTGCCATGGGATTATTCCTTTGTATTGCTATTAAAATTTATATCTACGCATGCAGGATTGTTTATCTGATTGATTGTTGTGAGTTGATTAGAAGAAACATCCAGATAACTGACTTTACTTTTTTTATGTAATTTTAAATGGTGTAGCAGCAGATTCACGGTGTCCGGTTTTTTTAAACAATTATTGTGTAAAGAGAGGCTGTCAAGCAGCGGGCAGCTTGGTCTTATATTATTAACAAGCTCAAGAGCCTCTTCATCTGTTAAAGAAATATGAGTAAGAGAAAGTTCTTGTAAGCTACGCGGAATGTTTTCAGCTAATTTTTTTATCCATGTTATTTTTAGAGTGTCTTTGACTTCGATATTCATGAACCAAAGAGATTCAATTTTTTTTTGTTTTAATTCTTTAAGAAAACAAGAAAAAGAATCTTTAGAAAAGTGTACATTCTTTACTATAACAGTTTTTGGATAATATTTAAAAAATTGGCCCCAGGCAGCGATAAGGGCAGGGCAGAATCGATCGGCCTTAGAGGCGGATTTAGTTTCTGCAAGAATTTGCATGGAGAATTGATTAGAAGAGAGCTTTGCTTGTTCGTATGTAATTTCCGATATTGAAAGAGGAATATTAAGGTCGAAGAATGATTTAAATTGCCGATAAATAAATTCAGAAACAGAAGATTGATGAAGAAGTAGGCTGAAAAGAGGTTTTGATCTGTTTGTGGTGCGCAGAGTTTTTAATACAACTGATCTTAAAGTCGGATCTTTTATTTCCCATCCATCAATTTTTTTTTGAACCGAAGAAGAGACTCCCATGGGTTTATACGAAAAAGAACGCATTTGTTGTATGAAGGGAAGAGCTTGCAGGCAAATTGAGCGCATCATAATGATTTCCTTATAGTAATTCGGTTTATTTTATTATTCTAACTCAAATGCACTCTCATAGTAAAATAAAAAATTATTGTGGATAGAGACGATTTACACTTTTTCTTATCTCTTTAAGAGCTTTGGGTAGATGATTTCGCGCTTGAGTTAACTCTTCTGCATAGCGAAGATGAGTGACAGATTTATTATAATTCATTCGTTCGGCATATAGTACGGAAAGATAATAATGCGTTGTGGGGTCATCAGCACGTGTTTTGACATATTTTTCTAAATAGGCTAATGCTTCACCGGAGCGATGAAGCTGAAGCCATATGGAAGCCAAACAAAACATCCCCGTTCGAAAATTCGGATTTTTTTCTAATGCCTCTTCTAAAGCCCTCTTTTTTTTCAAAACAGAAGATCTGTTTTCATCGACATGCATAAAAATAGCTTTTATACACTCTGCATCAGCACAACCGTTGAGCAAATCTTCTGCAAGAATCTCACGATTGACAGCATAATCGGGAATATGGAACTGCACCTCTTCAAGAAGAGGGTATGCCTTATCTTTTTTGCCGGTAAGAATATAATTATAAGCCAAAAGCTCTTTAATCAATTTATCATTCGGAACAAATTTTTGTGCTTTTTGATAGCAACCTATAGCAGCATTGTAGTCCTCTTTTTGCCAATGAACCGAAGCTTCGTTAAAATGTGCAAGGCCAATGACCTCTTTTATATTTCTTTGTTGCAGAGATCGGGTTCCGACACTGAGATACACTTCGCATTCTAAATTGATTCCGCGAGCCGTAGTTTCGATGTTGATGATTTTTTTTCCGTCATTATAGCGCACATAAATATGTCCGGGAGGAGTGATCATCTCAAGCGCTAAATCAAGTCGTTGCGCCAAACATAAATAAAGGATAGAGACCCCCAAACAGACCCCTCGCCTGGAATCAAGAACGGAGGGGAGGAATGTATAGAGATCCACATCTTTGGCATATAAAGATTGCGGAGGAAAACGAAATCCCATCTCATCAAAAATAAATCTGTTTAACTCTGCAATCTTCAATTCAGGAGGTGAACTTAAAGGAATTTTTGTTAAAATTTGCAAAGCCATTAAATCGATCATCGCCTCATACGAACGGAGCTTTCGAAAAGAATCCGGATCCGGATCTGACTGAGATAAAAATAAACCGCGGGCCAGATCGATCTCTTCGTAAGAAAGAGCGAGAACCTCTTCTTCATTTCGGGCATAAAATCCCTTCAATTTTCTGTTTGGAAGATATTCCGATAACTCTTCAATCACCCACAGTTCCTCGTCCGAAAGGACAATACTTTCTTCGTCCGGAGTTTTATTAATAAGAGAAATGATCGCTTTTGTTACAGGAACAGGTCTAGGAATAGTTCTTCCGGCCCCATAAATTTTTTTCTCTTTGGGAGAAAGTAAATGCCATGCATGTCGTAACGCTTTCATTCCCTCCGGAGTATCCGGATAAAGTTGATAAAACGAAAGGTGCTTCGGGACAGAGCGGGGATCTAAACTATTGAAAAGGACTTTGATTTGTTCGGGAGTCGCAGAATGGAGGACGCCAAAACAAGTACATAGAATAAAGAGCAGTCGTTTCATATAACGGATAATAATCAAATTAAAGAATAATAATCAAATGAAAGACTTAGGGAGTGCCGGAGAAATCCTGTTCATCCCACTGATTGATTAAAGTAGCACCGTTATCTAAATAAGTGGTCGAATTGAAAAAATCCAAAAATTCCGGTCCGAATTCGGAAGCACCGTTACGAACGGCATGTAGATATCCTCTTACAGGATAATAAGTAATCTTTTCCGACATATCCCGTTGCATCTCTCCGGGAAGAAGAAAGGCGTAAGCAACTTCTACTTTAATACACGGATTCTCGGAAATAGCCTGATTCCAATCTACAATAAGAATGGGAACAAGATTATATCCGGTTTCTCTATCTAAAAGTTTTTGCAGATCTTTAGCATCTGCTTCTAATACTACGCCGTTAATGAGGGACTGCCAATTTGTCCGCTCATCAATATTTAACATGGCCCTCTCGTTGGGATATAAATCATTTCCCCAGCGGGATAGATTTCCTCCGGCTTTGTAATTAAAAATTCGTTTTAATCCGAAGGCCAACGCAGGTTGCATGGTATTTAATGCTTCCGGACTTATTGTACGCATGGCTGATTCATGATTCATCAAACTTCCGTAGCTGAAAATCAATACTTTTTGTTCAGGATATTTGGAAAGAATTTCCTCGATATGTTGATCAGGATATTCGAGATAGGGGTAATTAGCGAGAAGAGGGCTTTTTCGGGCTGCTTTTCGGATTAACATTTGGTTGTATTCTTCATTCCACGGAGTATCGACAGCTTCGGCAATTGTATAAAAGAGCAAAAAAAATGTTACAATAAAAAAATATTTCCTCAAAATACTCTCTCCTTAAGGTCTCAAACCGAAAATTCCTACCCGATCGGAAGATTGTATTTCATCGATGACGGGTATCCGGTTGTTATTTAAGGCCTCTTTCCATATCTTTGCCTTTTGGATGAAAATTTTAATGAAATCCGCAAGATCTTCTCCCCTAAGATTTTGTGTGCGGAATCGTTCAAAAAGGAGAAGGTGATTGTTTTTTTGACTGTAAGCCAGAATTCCGTTTAGGGGAGCAGGCAGTCCATTCACTTTTAGGGCTGCTTCTAACAGATCTTCCCCGAATTTTCCGGCCGGCAAATCTCCCAAAATCGTGGCGATAAGAAGGTAATCAGGATTTTTATCAGGTTCAATCTGAATGATAATATCTCCGTACACTTGGAATTCACAGGTAGTCTTTAAATTGTCATCGGGAGTAAGGTGAGGAACGCCAAACGCCTTTCCCAATTCATCGAGTATTAACTCAAATTCATTTGTAAGCATAATTTTTTCCTACCTTGCGTAGTATTTATGTTACGAAATTTTAATTCGCGCAGCGTTTGGAGTGCGGTGACAAGTCACCGCACTCCAAACGCTGCGCGAGTTCAATTCCTCTTTTTTAATAAACTCTTAAGAGTGAGAGTATTTATCTCCTAAATCCTCCAACTTAACCTCGAGATCATCCAACGCCGTGAGTATCGCACTCAATACTTCATTCCTATGTTCGACCTTACCAAAAATTTCATCGAGAGAAACCTGGTGAACCGCATCTCTAAATTGTGTGATGACGATAATTTGAGCTTGGGAAGCTCTGATTTGGGTCATAAGATTTTTTCCCTCTTCTTGAGTAAGTCCCAATTCTTTCGCAATTTTCATGACTTTTTCAGGAGTGGGGAATCTTTCGGAACAAAGCCCGATAAATTGCTCTGCTAACACCTCAAATCGTAATCTTTCTTGGGGCATTTTAATCCCGTCTCTTGCAAAACGTTTTTCCATGTGAGGCATGCGCACTGCAAAAAATTTATAGGTGCTCAATATTGCCTGTAATGTTTTCGTTTTATGCATCAAATTAAATAAGAGTCCGTTGGGTATGGAGGGACCTTTTGACTTCATATCGGCACCTAAGCTATGAAAAAGGAATTTAAATACCGTCTTCATTTGCTTAAACGGATATAATTTTGAAAGTGTTTTGAACAGTTCGATCGCTTCCAGAAGGGGATCATCTGTAATCTTTCGATAGAGATCCCGTAAATCTGTCGGAGTATTGTCGAGACCTTCCGTTGTCCGGGCAATCTCGCCCATATTTTTTCCTGCGATGATTTCTCTGCTAAAATCTTCGTTCAGACTATTTTTCGCATTCAATACTTCCTGATGAAGAGTTCCTTCCGTTGTTTCTAAAAGAAAGTCCAGAGCTTCATCAGCGAGGCTTACATCGGGATAGAAGTCCTTGACTTTTTTTAGAATCTCTTCCGGAGTGTCGCCCGGTTTAATTCTCTCTCGGAGTGCAAGAAGAGTTTTAGCTTTGAGTTCGGGATTGCGACGTTCGTACTCATCGCTATGTTGTTTCATGATTTTGGCTATTTCAAGCTTGTCTCCGCCCTCTCCTTTTTTTAGGAGTGCATTGACTCTACCTAATATCTCTTTTTTCGACGGCCGGGCGGCTTTTTTAAAGAGGGCTGCATAAGGATTTTCTTTTTCCAGTTCTAGGGCGATCTCTTCCGTAGCAACTTTTTTTTCCAGGGAAAGCTCCCCGGCCTCTTCAGAGCCTACCTCTTGAAAGGCTTTGACGATCATTTTTTGACCGCTGTCGTCGCTTATATTGAAATCGCCCATAATCTTCCTCCTTGAAGAATAGTGAAGCAATTGTTATGCCGGTTTTACGATATTTGTATCCTTCCCAGAGGTTGTATCCGAATTTCCGGAATGATTTCCTGGTAGGAAACTACCGCAATATCGGTAAATTCCATCTCAATGAGCTTCCTTACAAATCTGCGTACATCGATCGCTGTCAACACTACAGGCGGCTGCCCTCCCGGTGGCGGGGGAACAACGGTATTTCTGATCGATTGTAGTATAAGTTGCACAGAATCAGGATCTAATGCTAAATAGGATCCGGCAGAGGTCTGTTTAATTGCTCCCCGCACCATATCTTCGATTTCAGGGTCCAAAATATAGACAGATAATACTGTCTGTCCCTGAGAATATTTATAACTGATATATCTTTTTAAGGACGAGCGAATATATTCCGTCAGGAGAACTGTATCCTTTTCCGATTGGGCCCATTCTGCCAAAGATTCCATAATTGTACGTAAGTCTTTGATAGAGATCTGTTCCTGAATAAGGCGCTTGTAAATATCGGTCATCTTCTGTAAAGGAATCAGCCTTGTCACCTCTTTGATCAAGTCCGGAAAAGATTTTTCCATGAACTCCAACATAGACTTCACTTCCTGAATCCCTACAAACTCATTCGCATAATGTCTGAAAAAATAGGAAAGGTGAAGAATCATCACCTCCAAAGAACTCCAATATTTAATCCCGGCCTTTTGCAGCAACTCTTTATAATTTTCCGCTACCCACAAAGAGGGGAGACCCAGCGAGTTTTTATAGGTGGAAAAAGGCAAATTATAACGATGTAAATTTTCTTCCGACTCATTCGTAAGGACAAATCCTTCCAAAACTTTTCCCCTTACAACCGGAACCTCATTCAGATGTATCGAATATTCATCCTGCTCCAAAATCGGAGAATCGGTCCTGACGTGCACTCCCGGAAATCGTACTCCTAAATCAGCATACAGCGCCTGACGCATCTTTGGGATCATGATGTCGATAAAACTTGTCCCTTTAGCCCTCTGCGCCTGACGAATCCTCTCACTCAAACCGACTCCGCACTCCAAAATAACAGGAAGTGTCAAAGCATAACTGTCCACACCGCCGCCTGAGATCACTCTGTGATCGGCCACGGAAGTCGCTCCCTTCAATCCTCCTGCCGGAGCAATCAGACCCGTCTCACCGTCGGTTGCCGCTTGTATTTTATTTTGCTGATTGGCCCAAAGAGCATACCCGATAAGACCTACTGCAGAGGAAAGAATCAGGAACGGTGCCTTAGGGAATCCGGGTATAAGCCCCATCCCCATCAAAAATGCCGCTGCCAACATAAGCGCTTTTGGCTGCTTCATGATCTGACCGGAAATCTCACTTCCCAAATTACTGTCCACTTCAGAAGTAACGCGTGTCGTGACTATACCGGCAGTAATGGAAATCAAAAGCGCCGGAATTTGTGAAACCAATCCGTCACCTATAGAAAGCAGCGAGTACGTATGGATCGCTTCGGATGTCTCCATGCCCATCATCATCTTTCCGATAATGATCCCCCCGATCACGTTAATTAAGGTGATCACGATACCGGCGATAGCATCTCCTTTCACGAACTTCATCGCCCCGTCCATCGCTCCGTAGAGTTGACTCTCTTTCTGAATATTCAATCTTTTTTCACGAGCCTGATTCGAATCCAGAATTCCCGCGCGCATATCGGCGTCGATACTCATTTGCTTTCCGGGCATCGCATCCAAAGTAAAACGGGCAGCTACCTCGGCAACCCGCTCGGCCCCTTTCGTGATTACGATAAATTGTACGAGGGTAATGATAAGGAAGATAATCCCCCCGACCACAATATTTCCCCCTACCACGAAGTCTCCGAACTGGAAGATGATCTCCCCCGCATTTGCATTCAGAAGAACCTGGCGTGTAGAGGCGATATTCAATCCGAGTCGATACAAGGTGGTGATCAAAAGTAAAGAGGGGAAGATGGATAAGTGGAGTGCACTGGGAATATACAAAGCCACCATAAGAAGTGACACGGATACCGCCAGGTTAAGTGCGATAAGGTAATCGATGACAAACGGCGGAACGGGCAAAA
Source organism: Chlamydiota bacterium (assembly GCA_013288845.1). Classification (GTDB taxonomy): domain Bacteria; phylum Chlamydiota; class Chlamydiia; order Chlamydiales; family Criblamydiaceae; genus JABDBB01. The sequence goes on from JABDBB010000041.1 coordinate 12,082, forward strand.
TGATCATGGCTAAAATTGCAATGATGATGACCGCCAGCGCAATGTCACTGGACTTCGAAATATTACTTACAGAACGATCTCCACCTAAGCGAGCTGTGATCCCGTCCAGAATTTTCTTAATAGCATTCATTTTTTATCTCTCCGAATAGTCATATTCTGTCTCGGTGTTAAGCGAAGCAATCCATCTAAGTATTTCCGCAATAGGTTCATAAGTTTCTTCCGGAACGAACTCGTATAGTTCCGATTGATCCCATAGTTTATGGGCCAGTGAAATGTTTCTTATAATGGGGATTTCATATTTTTCTGCCAACTGCACCATGCGTTCGGCGAGGTTTCCTTCTCCCATGGCCAATACGTAGGGTGCAGGATCGATCTCTCTTTCGTATCCGATGGCAATAGCCAGGTGAGTCGGATTAGTGACCAAAGCTTTTGCATATTTTATTCCCCCGGCAGGTCCTTCCTGATAGGCAATTTCCTGTGCGATCTGTCTTCTTTTTGACTTGATTTGAGGGTCTCCTTCACTATTTTTGTATTCTTGTTTGACCTCAAATTTTTCCATTTTCATTTCATTAGCAAACGTGCGTCTTTGGTAGACAAAATCGATGACTGCAACGGCGATGAAAAAAATTCCGACCCTGATGACTACCTGCATCAAAAAAGTATAGTAGACTTCAATGGCGACCCAAATATTTTCATGGACGGTTTGGATGAGGGTGGGGAGGGCTCCGTACATGACGTCGTAGATCAGATAAGAGGCGACGGTAATTTTGAATATGGATTTCACCAATTCAAAAAGGGTTTTCATTTTGAATTTTGCTTTTAAATTTTGTACCGGATTGAATTTTTTAATGTCAGGTTTAAAGACTTCCATGGCAAAAGTGGGTCCTACGGACAGAAAGTTGATGACTACTCCGAGCATACAGACCAGCATCATGACCGGCATAGAGCACATAAAGATGACCATGACGGCTTCATAGTAAAAAGCGGGGATTAAAGTGGTGAGGCTTTGGTCTTTCGAGACATTTTCAAAAGTGTAGAGCAGGAAGCTGCTGATTTGGGCATAGATATAACTCATCATTCCCAGGGTGATCCAAATAGAGGCGATGAAGGTAAATGCGGACGGAAGATCTTGAGACTTAGCTACTTGCCCTTTTTTTCTCGCGTCGCGAAGCTTTTTTGGGGTCGCCTGTTCTGTTTTTTCACCCATAGCTTTTATGCTCCTCGGTTTGTAAAGAACCGGCAAACTTTATGAGAAAAAACCGGACAAAGAATAGCCTTTCGGTAATTCCCCTACACTTACAGTATATAAGATCATTTTCCCCTACGTCAAGACAAAACAGGTCCTTTTAACTTTTAGCAAATTTTTTGGATTGTTTTTTATGATGACAAGAAAATAATATAAAAAAACTTAGCAAATTATATGGAGGTTTGTATGGTGCAGTCTTTATTGGGAAATGCATGGTCTCATGTCCCTACAATCACTTTACCCCCTTTACCTTCTCTTTCTATACCCTCTATGCCTTCTCTTACAATACCTTCTATCATCTCCGATACATTGTCTCCTCTCATTTCCGGAGGAGTAGCTGCGAAAATATCGAACGAAGCCTTAAACAGCCTTTCCCATTCTACTGTCACAGGGGCTACTCTCAGTTATCTGTTTTATCAAAAAAAAGGGCTGAAAGAGGTGGATATTTCTTATAATCCTAACGTATCCGATGAAGACATTTATACGATTCTAAAGACTCTCCGTATCAATTCTCCGGGGGTAGAACATATCAATTTTTCCGGATTGGATATTTCCGATAAGAGGTTGATCTTTCTTCTCCGATGCTTTCCCGACTTAAAAAGTTTATCGCTTAACGATTGTCTGCAGTTGACTGATGAGGGGATGGAGTACTTTTTGTATAATAAGAATTCGCAATGTGTGTGTAGTGTATCGGGACTGAAAAATGTAAGCGAAGAGATGCTGGTTAAAGTATTGCTCTCTTTGGCAGATCCCGATAGTATAAATCTCAATAATTTAAGTCAGTTGAGTCCCCGTGCGCTTACCGACATACTTCAAGTATATCTGAAACTCAGTCCTGATTTGACCGGCTTTCAGGCAACCGGAACGCGATTGCAGGAAGAGCATTTGGAATTTTTAAATAAATTCGAGCATTTGCAGACCGTCAATCTAAGCGACTGCAAACATCTCACTTCATCGGGAC
>JABDBB010000042.1:0-12270 GCA_013288845.1 Chlamydiota bacterium
CATAAAAGAGGGAATAATGACGCAATTTGCTATATATTTTTTAAATATTCGGGCCATTTATCTTTCATATAAGCATGTGTTTTTTCAAGTTCCTGAAGAATTTCATCCCAATAAATAAATTGATCAATATTTTCTTTTGTTTTGTAAATTCCTCTAATTAATGTTGCACCTTCTATCGACTTTTCTTTTTCTAATGCTTCAAGTGCACACTTTTCAGCTTTATCTAAAGTTTTTGAAGAATCAGCATAACACGAAGCCAATGAAATTAAAAGTGCCGGAGGATAAGGACTAATTTTTTTTTGCCGCTCTATCGTAGCATTCGAATTGCTTATCAAATTTCAACATTAAATAATATGCATCACCTAAAAAAATTTCATTTCTCCAGTCATTTTCCCATTTTTTTGGAAATGCTTTTCGATTACTTTCTAAGAGAGCAATTGCATATTCTCTTAAATTGTCATCCGGTGCATCATTTAAAAGAAGTTGATTGCTTAGTCGCATTCCGGCTTCAAATGAAAGATTTTCTGTCACTTCACTACATAAAAATTTTTGAGAAATTTCCCTATATTTATGAGCTTTAAATAGATCAGAAATTAAGTTCATATATTAACCTTATTTTGGAGTTATGACCCATGCATTTTTTAAAAACTCATAATCCATTCGTCTTCCCGTGTTAATTCTAAGAAAGTCTCAAATTAAGCCCCATAGCCATACATAGCGAAACAATCGTATGCCATTTTGGATTGCCTGTACCTGAAAAGGTTTTGTAAAGGCTTTCACGGCCAACATGAGCTTTTTTAGCTAATACGCCCACACCACCTTGTGCTTCAGCAACATTTCGAAGAGCGATCAAGAAAAGATGTTGTGACTCTTCATCACCTTTGAGGCTTTCTTCTAAGACAGTGTTGAGATAAGAAACCGCCTCATCATGATCTCTAAGCTTTTCAAGAAGCCATTCTTGATAATTTTTAGTGTTTTTCAGCATCTATAACTCGTAAATGATCTGTAAGATCGTGAAAAAATGAAGTTGACCAAATGCCTAATCTTTGTTTATCCGGGATAAACATGGCAATATCAGACTTGGCTAATTCCCAATCGATCTCGTCTATTTTTGTGTGCAGTCTTTCCAATAATTCGCTTTCTCCGAATTTTTCCTCCGGATGTAAGTGCTTAGTTTGCTTCATCCGTTCCCGCAGATGGACTAAATTTACCGGGATACCGCTTTTTATATACCAAATAACGTCATACCAATCTCGTCCCTTGATTCTTCCTTTCCAATTTCGGCAAAGAGCCGCATGCATTTTACCCGCGAAAAGATCGACGGTTGCATATGTAGAAATATAAAAGGGGACCGGGTTTTTGACTAACTTACTTTCAGGAGGTAAGTGCAAAAGAGGAGGGTCTGTATCGATCTCAAGTTTGATCTGAATTTTTTGTTCAGGATGAATACCTTTTATTTTGGTTTTTTCATGGATAGACAATAGCATAGAAAGGGTATTCCCTTTTAAAAATGCAGACCAAATTCCTGTGTCTGCATTTTTTTTACGTAGATCTATATCCAGCTCAAATCCCATCGCTTTTAACTCTTGGTGCATTCCATGAAGAAAAGGAGTAAAATCAAAATTCGGATCAGGTTTCAGAAGGGAAAAATCAAGATCTTCGCTATACCGATCAAGTCCATATAAAATCCGTAATGCTGTTCCTCCGTAAAAAACTGCGTGTTGAAAAAATTGGTGACGAGCCAGTCCCAGGAGGGCTGTTTGCTGTAGAATTTCCCTCAATTTATCTATTTGAGGCATGGCATCCGGATAGTTGTTTAGCATCTGTTTAATGGCCGAATCGAAATTCATAGTACTCCTACTAAATCCGCGAGATATGAGACATGTTTTGCGCGGTAAGATTTTGCGATATCTTCTAATAAGTCTTTGTCTAGTTTGTGAAAGTATTCTCTATCGATTCGTTTTGAATCTAATAATTCATTTTTGAGTTGGTCTTTACTCAGGTTTTTACATGTTTTAAAAATTGTATCAGCTAAAGCCTTTTCGGGACTTGCTATTAGAAATCCTCCTACAAAGTCGGAAGATTTTTTATGTGTAATCCCTTTTGAATAACTTTCTGAAGATAGTGTAAAATAGGAAAAATCTCCTACAGAAGTGTGATACTCTTTGGTTCTCCCTAGTGTCATGCTTGTGACGGTATGTACTCGTTCAGGAATCATTCCATAAAAGGATAATGCCCATTCCATGCTTACATAGGATGGGCCATAAAGTAAGTTCGCTACCTGCTCAAACGGAATGATCTTCGCAGATTCATGTGTAATTTTTTCACTGATTAAATAGAAGCCATTTTTCAGCCGGATTAATTCTTCATTTTTTACCATTCGTAAAATAGCTTCCCGCGGCTTTTTATAATCAGCTAAAAGCATAAGAAGCGTTTGTGTGTCAATATAAGGTGTTTCCACCGATTTTAATATATTTTTCATGCCGACTCTATTTAAATAGACTTTTCTTTATTCTACCGGAATTCCTATTTTAATTGGGAATTCCGGTGAAAATAACTTAAAAAATAACCGGAATTCCCGGTATTACCGGGAATTCCGGTTGAATGTATCGAATTTGCCCGAAAGGTCAAGTTTGTTAAAACAGATTATAAGTAACTTAAAATGTAAAGGATGTGGGTGTGTTAATTTGTAAAGGATGTGGGTGTATCGATGAAAATTCGAAGATATGAGGCTAAAATCCTTCATATTCATAAAAAATTGCAATTTATTTTCTCATTTTGGTATCTTTATGTTAGTGTAACGTGAAGTTAAACTTCACTAAACAAGAGGTTTTATGGATTTAAGGGAATTAAACGGAGCGCTCGAGGTCTTGGGTTCTTACTTGTCAGATAAGGGATTGAAATATGAGATGGCAGCAATTGGCGGAGGAGCTCTTTTGTTATTGGGATGCATTATTCGGCCTACTCGAGATTTAGACATAGTTGCTCTGGTGGAGGAAAATGAGCTTATTTCTGCTCATCCATTACCGGCTCCCTTACTTGCAGCGATTAAGGAAGTTGGATCAGCTCTCCAACTTCCTAAGAATTGGATCAATTCGGCACCGGCAGATTTATGGAAAATGGGCCTGCCGGAAGGATTTCAGAATCGTTTAGATCCACTCAGGTTTGACGGGTTAACACTCTATTGTGCGAGTAGGTTTGATCAGATTTGCTTTAAACTATATGCATCAGTGGATCAGGGTCCTGAGTCAAAACATTTCGAAGATTTAAAACGTTTGCAACCTAATCAAACGGAACTTAAAAAAGCAGCAATTTGGTGTAAAACTCATGACGTTTCTGAACAGTTTGCGAAGCATTTAGCAGAAGCATTGCAAGAATTCGGAGGATAAAATGGACACATTGAGACAGGAATTAGACCATTATATTGCCGGTATTGCCTGGAGTGCGTGGAGAGAGTTGGGCGTAGTCGGAATCGATAGATTTTACGAAAATTGCTTAATCCAACCGGAAGAGCTCATTATTTTGACTGCAATCATCTCCAAATTTGATCCCCGTTTGCGTGATGAGGCTTTGGATTGGGCTTCTCGTTATCATGAATATATTTCAGTAAGTCGATTGCGTACTTTTCTAAAAGAATTGGGCGCTGATGTGGAACATTCTTTTTCACAATTTGCAGCGGCATTAAATTTGATCTCATCAGCAAAATGGCCGAACCCGGAAAAAGTCGCGCGCGCTACAGTTAAAGTAAGCGGAAAATCTTCATTGCCGGCACTTGAGTGTCCCTCTCTGTTAATGCTTCGATTGCGCAATCTATTTGGTCCGGGGGCAAAAGCTGATATACTCACACAATTTTTGACGAGAAACGGAATGCATTTCTCTGCCGCAGATCTTACTGAGATAGGGTATTCTAAAAGAAGTCTGATGACCGTACTTGATCATTTAGCAGCATCGGAAGTTCTCGCCGTAACACATGTAAGAAATAAGAAAAATTACGCATTAAAAAAAACAAAAGAACTACAAATAATCATTGGAAAGTTGCCAAAGATAGCTCCTCCCTGGATTAAAATATTACAAGTGATTGTTGCCATTCATTCGGTAATTCCTGAGATCCAAAACAGCTCAGAGACGACTAAAGGAGTAATATTCCGAAATTGTTTGAGCAAAATAGAGCCTCTATTGCCGATGTTTATTTCGCCGATCCTTCGTAATACTCTTAACTTTGAACAGGATTGGAAAGCTGTAACGGAAATTTTTAAAGCATTTCAACAAGGAAATTTTTTTAGACACTTTGAAGTATATGACGAATTTGACAAAATTGTAAGTAATCTTTTATGTGATCTTGATCAGGTAGATGACTGTGTGGATGGAATTGAAATGATTCAATCTGAGAAAGAGTTTAAGGGCAGTCGACATGAAGTCATATACAAAGAATCTTATCAGTTGTTTTTAAGTTTCGTCAGCGATTTGAAAGTGCGTCTAAAACAATTTCTCGAGTTCCCTTTTCATAAAATGATGGATGAGTCTCTTGCTGATATTTCTTATCGGTTTTCAAAAGAAAAACTTCCTCAATTATGGGAGAAGATGGAGCTGATTCAGTCGATTGATCGGATCACTAATGTTCAGTCAACCGTTTGGCAATATCAAATATTTATGACTGAATGTGATGTTTTAAGGCAGTTCATTAACACGTTTAGAAAAAGACTTAAAGAGCTTTATTTTGTCAAAACTGACAATCATTTGCTCGTACTCCCAACGAAATTATACAAGAGACATCTCGTCCTCAATCTATTTTCGATCGATCCGGAAAATTAAATATGTTTCCCGGGAAAGGCTGACCGGAGAACCCACACTTTTCATTCGCCGAAAAGAATACTGAATGAAAGTTGGATTGTATATTGATTGACATACCCCGCGCTTTTGGTAGCATTTTGATACGCCATATATTCAAATTGAAGAAGGGAATCTACTTTTAGATTATTGATAAAAGAACCGGTGTGGCCGATTCCTATATTTACAGGAATTTGCTTGGTTTGAGAAAGCCAATCGATCGTCCATTCGCCGTTAGAAATCACATAGGAATTTTTCAAAAAATGATAAATAATAAACGGTTGGAATAAGAGATAATTTTGTTTCGCTTTATGAGAGTTTCCTGCAAATGAAATAGGATTTTGAGCCAAAAATCCCATTTGCCAATCGGGAAATTTAAGAATACTCACCCCTAAAGCAGGTCCAAGCTGCCATTTTCCCTGCCCGGCATCCAATGTTGTGGCCGTAGGAAAAATTGCCGCAGGGCCGATTCCCCACCTTCCCCAAGAGGGTTCTTCCTTAACGAATAAATCAAAAAATTGGGTATCCCCTAAAGATGTCCCCTCTTTTGTTTTAGCCGATAGAGGAAGGGTCGGGATCTGAAATTTAATTCTCATCAACTGTTCAATAGGGAAGAATTTTGTTTTATTCAAAGCAATCAGGGGTTTGATTGAAATCATATTCGCAGAATCATGGGAACCAAAATTTTTTGGAGAGAAATCATTTTCCAATTGAAATTGTGATAAATTTGTAATGGGATTCGATGCTCTTTCCGATAACGTTTCCGTCCGACCAAAACCGTCTTGCCCATAAAAGAAAGACGCAATAAGAACAAAAAATAAAGTCTTTGGTTTTATCAAGATTTTCCTAAATATTTTTCAAAAAAGATCACCATTTCTTGGTACGCTTGCTTAGATTCAGGTGAATCGAGAACCTGTAAATAAAAGGCGTGAGAGCAACCTTCAAAAACCTGTAAATAAGCATCCACTCCGGCTTTTCGAAGCTTTTGATGCGTCCGGACAGTATTACTTAAAAAGAGGTCTCTGGTACCGGATGTAAGAATAGTAGGAGGAAATCCTTTCGTAAAATCTCCGTAAATAGGAGAGATTAAAGGATTTTTCATGTCGTATGAACCGGCATACAATTGCGCTATGCCCTTTAAAAGCCCGTTGTATGTGACAAGAAAATTATCGATGTCCTGATTTGTATGATAAGAATCTCCGGTGTCAGTAATGTCAATAAACGGTGTTCCCAATCCTATGACAGCGGGCTGAGGAAGATTTAAATCTCTAAGCTTGAACATTGCCGCTGCTGTTAAACCGCTGCCTGCAGAGGTGCCGAACATTCCGATGTTTTCAGGCTTATATTTCGTCAGAATATCTTTATATACTGCAATGACATCATCTAATCCTGCCGGAAAGGGGTGATCCGGCAGCATCCGATAGTCAATAGAAATGACCTTCATTTGGGCGTAATAGGCCATTGCCATCGCTTCAGGCACACTTCCCTCACCGCCGTTAAGGATATAACCGCCGCCATGAACATAGACTAAAATTCGATTTTGGTTTTTTTCAGGGATTGTCTTCGGTTGCACAATATGTGTTTTTACACCGGCAATGACTATCGGTTTCACATCCACGTTGAAAAGTTTGTCGGCAGATGCCATTAATTCTTTTGTGACAACACCTTCGCCTTTGGCTACAAGTTCACTCCACTGCTGCATTGTTTTAGGCTCCACATACATGAGCGGATCTAAAGGCATCGCGATATTTTTTTGAAGTTGCGGACTCACATCACCGGGCACCGGAAGATTTTTTGCAGGTATTTTTCTATCCGGAAAAGATGAATCTTTTGCTGTCACTTCCTGATGAAATGCCGACAATAACAGAACTCCGATAAACGACACTCTAAATGTATGGATAAGATTTTTTTTCACAACATCTCCCCTTGATAGTGACTAAAAGGAACGCAAGATCACAAATAAAAATTTACAAATAACATATAAATTTTTTTAATGCAAGTTTAAAAATATTGTTATCCGTTCACCTCGCCAAGGGGAAACAATCTAATATGACACAATTAAATTTTGCCGGAATTCCCACAATTAATGGGAAATCAATAAAATTAATTGATTTTTTTAAAAAAAAAGATTATTTTTATATTAAAAGATTAATAACTATAACGAGAGTTAAACCGTGCCTGAAATTTCCAGATTCCTTGGAATCATTATCGCGATGTATTATAAAGATCACAATCCGCCTCATTTTCATGCACGATATAATGACTACAAAGCGATTATTTCTATCAAAGACTTATCTGTTATAGAAGGTAAATTACCCCCCAAGGTTTTAGGCTTAGTTATAGAATGGGCTAGTATTTACCAAAAACAATTAATGGAAGATTGGGATTTAGCAGAAGAGTTTGCCGAACTTAAAAAAATACCACCATTGGAGTGAAAAAATGATTTATGATATTGTTGAAGTTAAATTTATCACAAACCACACTCTTTTCCTTCGATTTGAAAATGGGGTCAGCGGAACTGTCGATATTTCAGAAATCATCCCTTTTAAAGGAATTTTCTCTAAATTAAAAGAAGTTGATTATTTTTCAACTGTATACCTAAATAGTGATATAGGAACTATTGTTTGGGATAACGGTGCAGATATTTCCCCCGTATTCCTATATTCGATTGTTTCAAAAAAAGTAGCATAATTTTTTTATAACGAATTTTCCAATCAGAGTAGACTACTCAAATATCTCATAATAATTTAAGTCTTCTTGAGTGACTGAATATGGTTCAAGCCGTTTTGATTTTCCAAATAATATGTCTAAGGCAAATGCTATTTCTATAAATTCTGCATGTCTTTTACCGAATTCAAAACGCATGATAAATTCATTGCAATCTAATGAGGAACGAAAAATTTCCATAATTTTATCAAACTGAGGATTGTCTTTAAAGTTTTTTTGAGCAATTTGAATAAGCAAATCCGGCGATGCGTTTTTATTAAATTTAGGAAGACCTATCAGCAAAGGATAATAAGGAATTCCCTCTGAACGTCTGCTTGATAGCTGATCATAATCGACTAAATGTTCTAAGATAAATAGATATGGATTGGCTGTAAAAGCTTGATTCTGAAATATTTCATCTAACTCAATTATAGGATTCCAAGGATGATTTGGCTCTTTTTTTTTAAATTGCTCATAAACAGATTGAGCTGTTATGGGGGAGACCATATTTTTCCTCATAAGGTTTAAATTTTTTAAAGAAACATACTCTGCAATTACAAATTTTGATTATGGCAACACCGGCTCTTTAGGAATAAGGGTCACAGTAAACACATAAGGAGAAGCGGTGCTGTCTGTGATAAAATTGGTATTCTGAAGAGTACTCATAATACCCCCGACAATATAACCGATGACAGTCGGCGTTTTTGGCAACGCATCCAGTTGAATCACGCTGTTGCCATACAAAGGAATGCCGTCTTTCGGAATAAAAACCGCTTCTGCACCGAATAACAATTGGTTTCCCGGATTAGAACCGGTCGAAGCAATAACGGGATATTCGTTATTCATCAGATGTTGGGTGTATTTATTCTCTTGGTCGATTTTTATGGTGGTGATCTGGTTAGTAAAAGGTATTTCGAAATCTGTCGTAAAGACTCCTCCGGAAAAATATCCGAAGCTGATGCCGCCGGGTAATACGGCAAACATCTCTTTAGATTGACCGGAATAGAGGCCGAAGTTCGGACAATTATAGTGATTCATTCCTTGTTTAAAAGTATCGGGACTTATCGGATCAGGTTCAGTACTCGATCCGTCAGGGAAAACCGTAATAGGTACCGTCCAGACTCCGGTATCAAGAGTAAAGACACCCCCAAAAATCTCATAAGCAAACTCATTATTTTTTATGACAGGAACGATATTAAGGTCGCGACGTCGGTAGTCCGAATGAATGGTCGTAGAAGGTTTAGCAAGAATTCCCAACTCCTTTTCCCCCTCGCAAAGGTAAAAGGGGCGGATTTGCATCGTGTATTTTCCGTTAGAAGAGGTTGTGTAAAGTCCCGTGAAATTTTGACCGACCATAAGCAGCATAGGCTGATGGTCATTAGCTTGAAACAGCTCGCCGCCGGTTACCTGTAGTAAGGGATCTGAAACCTGGCGGATAGCGGATTTAACACTTGAAGTGCCGTCGTTCATTACCCATTTCATCATTTTATCAACTTGGATTGCTGTCAGAGTACTTTTTGTTTCCATCTCGCCGGTTTCGGTATTGATCCCATAACCGCCGACGACATAGAGCATCTTTCCTTTTTGAAAGAATTGTGAAGCGGTGACAGAAAGAGAGTCGATTTCAGCTTGAGATAATCCTCCGTCATTAAGCGATTTAGACCAAGATTTTCCCGTGACAGGATCAATCACATATGCAGTAGTATTTTGTAATGCCGGCGGAAAGTTGTTTCCAACGTTGGAAAAACCATGCAATCCATTGGCTCTTCCCGCAAAAAAAAGCCATTTTCCTTTCCGGGTTGCACTGACAAAAGATTGTATGCCTGTGGGGAGCGAAATATCCGCTACGTCAATTTGTAATGTAAACGGCAGAGATGCTTCTGAAAGAATCGGACTTAAATCGGTAGTTTGATTCCCCCAAGTAAGCCCTGCGGGCAATAACAAGGCGCTCGTAGCAAGTATTTTAAAAAGCAGTGTCATAATGTCATCCTAGAGATTAGTGTTTACTGAAGTTTTTACGGGCCGGCCGAGCGGTAAGGTGAAATCCGCCATGAAGACTTGTGAGGTATTGTCTTCTCCCCGTTTGGAGGTCCAGAGGATTTTCGTCCCTTCCTTATTGAATGTAGAAAGACCGTCAAATGCCGGATTCCGGGTCACACGATACTGATCCTTCGTGCTGATAGAAAGGAGATACACTTCGTAGTTATGGTGACCGTGAATCGAGGTGGTATAGGCGATCACATCCTGACAGGGGTGCCAAAAAGGTGCCCAGTTGACCGCTCCGTTGTCTGTAAGTTGCACAAGATTTGAACCGTCTGCGTCCATCATATAAATCTGCAGAAAATCGGGAGCCTGTCTGTCTGCTCTAAAAATAATTTTTGTACCGTCCGGTGAAAAAAAAGGGCCTCCGTTATAACAATGAGTCGTATGAGTGAGTTGTTGTACCTCTGAGCCATCGCTTCGCATTACATAGATGTTCATGCTGCCGGATTCATTGCTCGCATATACTATGTGCGAGCCGTCGGGAGAATAGGCGCATTCTGCATGATAAGCAGGGCCTTCTGTAAGGGCCACCGGATCTGTTCCGTCAATATTTACTTCGAAAATATTCATGTAGGGAGTGAGATCCCACTTATATTTTCCCCCTTGCTGCGCATTAATCTGCTCAGGACTTGCGGCGAAAATGATTTTTTGTCCGTCCGGGCGAAAATAGGAACAGGTACAGGTTCCGGCATCACGGCTGATCTGCCGAAGTTCTCGGGTTGTAAGATTCAACGTAAAAATTTGGTAACCGTTCTCGCCGGTGGGAACAGCCTGGAAGCTGATCATATTGCCGTCAGGAGAAAAATAGGCTTCACCGGCTTTCTCAAAGCCCATTGCAGGTGAAGTAATCTGTTCTATATTGCTTAGCAACTCTTCATCGGCATGACTGATTCCCCAAGACATCAATCCTAGGCCGATCACTAAACTCTTGAGAAATAATTGCAACATCTCTACCCTAAAGAAAAATTTTATTTATATAGGAGAAGAGTAGTTTATGAATAGGCTAATTGCAACAATTTTCATAAGTTTTTTTGGAATTCAACCTCTACTTGGCGGCTATAGCCTGGATCTGAGTACTTCCTACGATCATTTTCGAGGAATACCTGACGGCAGTTGGAACGGAAACACCGGAGCGGTTTTTGCAGCGAACGGGGGAATGTCTTTATCAGACTGTATCGGGGTACAGGCGGGCGGCAGTTATGGATTATATAATTGGGACGGACGGGGAAATGTTGTGTTTGCCAATCCGCAAACTTCAGAACAGATCGGATTGGTCACTGCGGGTGTATACGGTTCATTTATGAATTGGACCGGCGGCATTGTGTACGACGGAATGTACACAAAGAATTTCAGTATTTTCGACGTAACATCCTGCATGGATCAACTTCGTTTTCAGGCCGGATATGTATTATGTGGTGAAGAGGTCGGCGTGTGGGGAACTCATTATTTAAAAACTGCCCATAAAAATGTACTTGGACTTCCCGTATCTTTTAGAGCGATTAATCAATTGAATCTGTTTTGGAGTCATTCTTTTCAAAATCGAGCTGAAACAACTTTGTGGATAGGAATGCCTTATCGGAACAGTCTCATGTTTCCGGATGAAAGAGCCGGCAATTTTATCGCAGGCTTTTCGTTTCGGGCACCGCTAACGAATCGACTTTCTCTTGACGGATATGGCTCATATATGTCTGCAAGACATACTAACGGATTTCAGCAAAGTTGTAATTATGACTCAAGTATTTCTGTAGGACTCACCTATAGTTTTGGCGGAGGAAATTGTTCCGTTTTTGACCGTCCCTATATGAGCATTGCAAATCACTCTAACTTTTTTGTCGATACTAATGTCAATAATTAATTGCATAAGAGGAGTTTAAAACGCTGCGCGTTTCAAGCTCCTCTTACTCTTAAGGAGTACATGGTACACCGTCGGGGCAGGATTGGACCGGTGTGATAGTGCCGATCGTTGTAATTGTCCCGATATTGACGGTATCTACATCACAAGGTGCCACATTAAATACTCCTGTATCATTTGACAGTACAAAACCTGTATTACTATCGTTGCCGCTCAGAGTGAGACAAACAGAATCTCCCGAAGAACCGATAAATAGGCCGCCGTCTATATTATCGGACAATGTATTATTTGTGATATTGCCGGAAAGATTGCTGAATTGTTCTAAGTCAATGCCTCCCGCCGCATTCCCTCCGACATTCCCGTTGTTGTTGATTGTATTGTTGTCAATATTCACAACGACATTTTGTATAGAGCATGTAGAAAAAAGGAGTATTCCGGAAGAGTCGTTTTCACTAATGTCATTACCGGTGGCACTGAAATTAAAAATAGTTCCTTCGTGACTAAGGGCAATTCCGTTGGCGAAATTTGTATTCCCGGTGATTTGATTGTCGGATAAGGTCAGATTTGCTACAGGTATAAAAATACCGCCTATAGTAGTAATCCCATGATCTCCCCCGTTTGCGATGATATTATTTGTCGCATTCAGTGCAAATGTGTTACATCCGTTGCCAAATACCAATCCGGCTCCGCCGTTCCCGATAAGCGTATTGTTTGTTGCGTTCACCTGAACATCATTGAAGTCTCCGTTAAAACAATAGAGAGCGGCGCCGCTATTTCCGGAGAAAGTATTTCCGGCTAAATTTAATAGAAAATTCCCGGAAGTTGTGCTGTTGGGATCAATA
>JABDBB010000042.1:12280-13887 GCA_013288845.1 Chlamydiota bacterium
CAATAAACAGAGCAGCTCCAAAAGGTCCGATTGCTCCGATTCCGTTATCGCTAATAATATTATCGGCGAACATGATTTGTGCTGAGTCGGTATCATTGAGGACAAAATGTACACCTCCGCACACATTGTCACTAATGATATTGTTCTCTATGACGGCAGAAAGGGGACTTGTACCGCTTATAACGGAAAGAGGCGCTGCAATCATTGAGGTGTTATTACTGAAACTATTGCCGGAAACAAGTAAAGCAGAGGAACCACCAAAATTAAAATTGCTTGAAGAGCCGTTGTGTTCAATCGTATTATTCGTTAAGCGAAAAGCAATATCATGAGCGAATGAAGCATCAATAGATTCAGCTACATTATCTTGGATAATACAGTTGTCCACCGTGCAAGCCATAGAAGAGCTTCCGGAATTGATATATAGAGCTTTTAAAGCACCGTTTGTAAGCGTTAGATTGTGTAAATCCAAAGCCCCTGAAGATCCGCTATATTCCAGATGCACCTGATCACATGCGGAATGATCAACCGTACAAAAGGAAATTTGAATGTCTTCTGCATTGGTCCCGATGATACCGGTGCCTGCAACATTGTTGAGGATAAATCCGCTGACTTCATTAACAGACGCAAGAGTAATCCCATCTCCTATCGTGTTTGTCATCATCGGCAGGGAAGATGTATAAGCCGGAATAATAAAATTTCCTTGAGCCGTTTGTATCGGATGACTAATGCCCGAACCCCAAAATTTTTGGTTATTTTGCAGGGTTATTCCGGAGTCCATTCCCGATGTTGTCCCATCGCCCGGAAATACGTAAATGATGTCGCCGATTCCGGAGTTATCCTGTGCTAACGCAAGTGTAGGATAAGGACTTTCAAAAGTGCCTTCGGAATGACTTGTGTTGTCAACAAATACAAAGTACAGCGGCTGACCGGTTGCCGGGTCTATAGCTATAGTATTTTCCTTTTGACGTCCTACGACGATAATCTCTTCTCTTTCTACAGGTCGGATCATTCCGGAAAAAAGTTCATTTGGAATAAAGCAAGGATTGCAGGAGTCCGGTTGTTTTATATCCGATCTCCCTCCGAAAGGTAGAGTAAAGGAGAGTTGGCATTGAAAATTATTATGAAACATTTTGTCATAAGAATTACTCAATTCAAGTGTGATGCAGTCTTTATAGCTACCGTTTAGCCGCCCTTTAACGCCCGTGATTTTAGGTCCGATTTTCCCGGAATAATAATAAGGACCGGCCGCTGCGTAGAAGTCAAAAAGTCGAATTTTTCCCAAATGAAAACCAAGCTCTGCATCAGCACCCTTCATAGCAAATTGATACTTTTGCGAAAGGATCAGGTGATGACCTGAAAATCCGAAAAATTTCGTGCCGTAGGGTGAAGAAATATTTTTCCCAACAGGTAGATAGCCGTTGATCCGAAAGTCCCAATGTTTCCCTAATGTTTCGAGACCCAAGCTTGCTTGATTGTAATCGGTTTTATGCGTATTCCTGTAGTCGTAATAAGCGTTGAGTCCATAGATTCTGCATCCTGCTATGTTTCTCAGTCCGATACCTGCATTGACTGCCGATTTTCCGTTGTCAAAAATATGGCCTCGCACA
>JABDBB010000043.1 GCA_013288845.1 Chlamydiota bacterium
GTCCCCTATTTTAACAAAAGAAATATTGAGTTTTTCGCGGATAATAAACATCGCCAATTTTCTTGGTAAAGCACAATCGCGCGTTTGCGATTTCCCTAAAATATCTTCTGTGGTGATTCCGTAATGTTCGGCAATCGACTTAATAATTTTTTGAGAGGTGAGAGCTTTTTGTTCTTTTTCAGCGATTAAATCTTTTAAAGTATTTTTTACTATGGGAACGGTCAGAGTTGTCGCGCTGAAATGCGGAGTTTTATTATTCAGATGGGAGCGAAGAATGAGAGCTTCGAGGGCTCGCGTTCCTAAAATTGTATCTTGAAAAGTTTCTGTAAGGAAGTCTGCGATAGCCGGACGTAAATTGAATTTTAAAAATTCCGATTTCAGTACAATAATTTTTGTGATTTCGCTTTTTGTGTAAGGTTTTAGTTCCGGAGCGATTCCCCATTCAAAACGGCTGACAAGTCTTGGTTCTACATGCTTTAGTTCATTGGGAGCGCAATCGGCTGCCATAATAATAGGTTTTCGCAGGAGATGAAGAGTGTTGAACGTATGAAAAAGCTCTTCCTGCGTAGCACCTTTTCTGGAAAATCCGTGTACATTATCGATCAGCAGAGCATCTACATTTCTGTATGCCTGTCTGAATCGACTCATTTCTCCCGCCCGGATGGCGGTCACCACATGTTCAGTGAATGTTTCGGAGCGAACATACAGGACGTTTAATCCCCTTCTTCTCAATCCTGCAGCCGTTGCCATGAGTAAATGCGTTTTTCCCGTCCCTTTATCGCCAAAAATATAGATCGGATTAAAATAAGGTTCTAAAGGGAATTCTTTATCGTACGATTTATTTTCGTGTCGGTAGCCGGCACATTCCGCCAGTACTTTAAACGCAAGTTCGTTGCCTTCCGTGACAATAAAATTTTCGAATTTGCAGTATGGATTCACCACATCGAAATTCATTTTGAACGGTGGTGCCGGGGCAGGAGTTGTAGAATTCTGAGTGGGGCCGACTTTAGCGGAATGTTCGACGGTGAGATGGACTTTAATCGGTTTATTGTTTCCGCTGAGAAAGCGTGTTTTTATTTTCGGACGAATATGCTCTTCGAACCATAAAATCTGGAAAGAATCTTTTGCTTCTAAGTATAAATTACCGGCGTCGAACCGGACAATTTTTAACGGACGAAGCCATTTATTTACAGTTTCTTTCCCAAGTTCAATGTCTTGGATAGTCAGGAAATTTTCCCACGTTTTCATAGCACCACATTCGCAATTTCGAAAAACTTTTCGCGCGGTAGAATTGTTAGGGTAATCGTTCCGTACCGTATTCCTGAGGCTTGGCAAAGGAATACGGTGTAATCAGGATTTATCGACTGCGCGCTCCCCCTTTTTTCGGAGGGAGAATTTCTACCTGAGCTTCCGGCTTCATATTTCTTTTGTTCCACCACTGCTGAAGCATTCCCAACAGCATAGAAGAGGCCCAATATATATTCAATCCTGAAGGAAAGTTATAAAAAAGCCAAGTAAACATTACAGCCATGATATTTCCCATAGCCCTTTGCTGCCGTTGTTGTTCCGACCATTCGCTTTTATCCGCCGGCAGAGGAGACATCATTCTCGGCTGAAAAAACATAATGAATCCCAAAATGATAGGGAGCAGATGGAATTGATTTCCTATCAGCGGGAGAGATGTTTTCCAACTGAAAAGGACATCCGGAGCTGACAGGTCATCGATCCAACCCGGAATAAAAGGGGCACCGCGCAATTGGAAGGATGATTTTAACAAATCGAACATCCCGATCAGAAAAGGCATTTGAATCAGGAGAGGAAAGCATCCCCCTGTAATCCCGGAAAGAGGATTGATTCCCTGATCGCGATAGAAATTCATGATTTCTACCTGAGCTTTTTTCGGATCGTTCTTATATTTTTCCTGTATTGCCTGAATTTTCGGCATGATCTGTTGCGTTTTCAGCATCGACTTGGTGGACCAAGCGTTTAGCGGATAGAGCATTAAACGGAGGGCAATAGTCAAAAGAACGATGGAGAAGGCCCATGATCCGGTGATCGTATGAAAGAAATTCATCAACAAAAACAGAAACTTCGCAAAAGGCTCGGAGATAAAAGAAAACCAGCCGTGGAAAGTCTGACAGGCGATGTAATCCGGATTATATCCCGTGCTTGCATCTGCATAAATACTGTCGACCTGTTTGAGAATCGGAGTGGAAAAAGGTCCGGCAAACACACGGAATTTCATGGTTCCCCCTTTTGAGCGAAGAGGAACTTTAATTTGGTATCCCGGAAATTCTTTTGCATTGAAACGTTCTCTTTCCTGTTCCACTTCAACCAGACGCGTCGGGACAAGATTTCCCGCTATGTATTCAGCACGATAGCCCGAATCAATTTCTGTTAAAGGGTCCAAAATGATTCCGAAAAATCCGTTTGAATTGCACACCCAATCCGGGTGAGACGAGGTGACAACCGTATTTTCTGTAGGCAGATCAATCAGCTTGACTTCCGATTTATTGTCTCTTGTGATTCTGTATTTAAGTGCCGGCGAGAAAGCCCCTGAAATCAGCTCTACTTCCGGAACCCCGGAGGTAAGCCAAAGTCCGCGACCGTCCCCTTCTACTTTTACCGTCATATCGAGGACGTAGGGAGCATCTTCATTATTGATTGTGTATGTTTTGGTTATGCGCCTTCTGTCACCTGCCAGTTCAAATACGATTTTATTTTTATCGAAATATTTGACTTCATAGACAGATTCTCCCAATTCGGGATATTCGGATACAACGTTGAATGCGTAGTTTGCCGGAGAAATTTTGACACTTTTTCCCGGTTTAGATTCGATCAGATCTCTGCGTATGAGCGGATAGTATCCCCCTTCTGCACCGCGATCATGTTCCGTCATGGAGTTCAGGTCGGAACCCGGAGTATAGTACGCATGAGCCGGAAATACAGCATTATAGGGGTGGTCTTCCACCATATTTCGGTCGAATCCGATTTCTTTTACGACACTTTTTTCATCCGATTCCGATTGAAAAGGTAAATTGATTTCGGAAACAGCTCCGCCGTAATTGGAAAAAACAAGTTGTTGGTAGTCATTTTCGAGGACATAAAACATTTCGGCCGGTTTTTCCGATCCCGAACCGGATTTTACATCTTTGGTAGCTGTTTTAATGGCATCGATCGGAATTTCTTTAAAGTCTTTGAGAGAGACCAACCGTTTTCTTGCGGCGGAATAGAGGCCGACGGGGAGGTAATGGTCTCCGGTTTTGTATAAAACCACTCCGTTATCGAAATTGGGCTCGGTTATATTGTCGCCCGGTTTTGCCTGTAGCGCTGCCAGTTCGAGGGCCGGTATGGAAAGATGGCCGTCTGTGTATTCCGCAACGGATCCTATCAATCCGTTATTGTCTTGCGTATCTAACGGAACGACAACGACATCGAATCTGCCGAAATCCGGAAGAGAAGCGATCCGGAGAGAGCCGCCGGCAGTTTTTCCGTATAGAAGAGGTTTTCCTATTCCTTTCGGAGTAGAGGTAAGGGTGAATTTTTCCGTTTTCCCGTCTGCTTTTGCAAAGACATCCTGCGGAGGAGTTTCCGAAAGAGAAAGGGTCAAAATTTTATCATCAACGGCTATTCCGTCATGCAAAGGTTCGGAAAGAGCCTCGTTCGAATAAATCTTAAAAAGCGGAAGATCTTCACGCGTTAAAGAGTGTTCGTTTATGAAAGATTCAAGTTGTTGAATTTCCCGTTTTTTCTTCGCCGCCTCCTGCTGCACCCGTTCGGTCAAAGCATCTCTATTGCGATATTCAAAAAAAGTATTTACAAGCATAAGAGAAATGCTAAGGGTCACAACAAAAAGTAAAGTCCGTCTATCCATATATTTCCCGTCAATGTATATTGAGAATTGAATGTTTACTGTGATACAGATTACCAAAAAATAAGAAAACACACAAGCAAGGAAAATTTATCGGTCCGTCCGAGTGACACTTGCTTGCAGAAAATCTCCTCTAATAATATTCTGTTGTATTGATGAGAAGGAGTCCGGAAAGTAAAATTTATGAATATCCCGAATCCGATTTTTCGGGATCAATGAGGAAGAAACGATGCAAAATTCCAGGATACTTGGCGACTATAATGTGATCAAACAGATAGGCCGGGGCCCGTTAGGAAAAGTATTCCTGGCCGAACATCGTTTTATGAAAAAACAATTTGCACTCAAAGTTTTCCCTGAAGAGCTTGCCGGTGATAGAGCGTTTATCCGGAGATTTGAAGAAACCGTCGCCCAAATTGCCAAGCTCGAACACCCGAATATTGTAAAAGTACACAATATTTCCGGTTTTAACGGAATCTATTTTCTTGTCACCGACTGCATTGTCGATCAGACAGGCGAAACGGTAAATCTGGCGCAGTATATTATGTCCCAAGGAAGAAAGCTCAACGAAAATGAGGTGCTTCATTTATTGGAACAGGTCGCGTCAGCCCTCGATTACATTCATAGCATCAAATTCGGCGATCAATCGATTATTCACGGATCCCTAAAATTAAATAATATTCTTATCAGCAAAAAATCTTCGGGAATCAATGTATTTCTGTCCGATATCGGACTGACCTCCATTATAGGACCCGGCGCCATTCTCAATCGCACCTTCCAAGCCGTAGCGGAAGCTCTTGAAATCCAATCCGGCGCTTTTTCGGGGTCCGATGAAACCGAATATCCTAACCCACCTATTCAGGAAGAAAAACTGCATCCGCTCCACGCCTCTTTTTTACAGACATTTGCCTTTTTAGCTCCCGAACAAAAATTTGTACCGCATAAATTATCGAGCGGACATAAACCTGATGTCTATGCTTTCGGCATTCTCGCTTATTATCTGATTTGCGGTAAATTCCCCGAAGGGCATTTTGATCTTCCCTCTAAATGTGCCCCTGATTTCCGTCTGAATTGGGATAATATGATCAAATGTTGTTTGGCAAACGATCCGGAAACACGTGCCGACAAACTCATTCCTGTTCTCCGGAGTGTCAGCCAAACAGTATCTGTACCTGTTTTACCCGAAAAAAAGATTACGGCAGTTTCGGAAGCTCCGGCCTCCTCTTTTTTTCAGGCCAATGCCGAATCTATCCCACAGGTCTTACAAAAAGAAAAACCGGAAGCCGCCGTCCCCCATGCCACGGCAGAAGCGCTGCTTGCCGCACATAAAATAGCGGAACCTATAGAGCAACTTCAACTTGTAGAAGCGCATCTGCAAAGCTACGGGGAAGAACATCATTCGCCTACACCCGCTGCTACTGCCCCGCCTGTTTTTCATGACAATAATCTGCAGCCTGTAATAGGAAATGCCAAAATAGAACGTCCCGTTACCGATCCCGATCCGGGCGCCATCTTTTCTTTAGAAAGCACCGTCACTCACTACGTTCCGGAGGAGAAAGAGATAAAAGATATCCGCCCCATACTCACCGAAATGATCGTGATAAAAGGGGGAAATTTTTTACGGGGAAGTTCTACGGGAAATCGGGACGGCATGCCTTGTCATCAGATTTTTATCGATAGTTTTGCCCTCGACCTCCACCCCGTCACAAACGAGCAATTTGTCCGCTTCTTAGAAGCGCTCGGCGGAGAAAAAGACGGGAATCATAACGATGTCATCCGCTTAAAAGACTCGAGAATCAAACGAAGCGCCGGAAAAATCAATATTGAATCCGGATATTCCAAACACCCGGTCGTCGGAGTCACCTGGTACGGCGCCACGGCCTACGCAAAATGGATCGGCAAACGTCTTCCTACAGAAGCGGAATGGGAAGTGGCTTCGAAAGGGGGCAATGAATCGGCTCGCTATCCTACAGGTGATGACATTGAAAAAAATCAGGCCAACTTTTTTAGCTCCGACACCACTCCGGTCATGAGCTATGCGCCCAACGGATACGGCTTATACGATATGCCGGGAAATGTCTACGAATGGTGCCTCGATTGGTACGGATATAATTACTATGAAGCTTCGATACAGGAACCGGATAACCCTCAGGGACCTCTTCAGGGTGTATATCGGGTACTCAGAGGCGGCTGCTGGAAAAGTTTAAAGGACGATCTTCTGTGCTCCAGACGTCACAGAAATAATCCGGGAACTGTAAACGGAACATACGGATTTCGCTGTGCGGCAAATGTCCGGCCGATGGCTTAGAGAATTTTTATGATAAAAATTGTTTTTGTGTGCTTAGGCAACATATGCCGCTCTCCTGCAGCGGAAGGGGTCATGAAGCATTTGCTTTCGCTTCAATCCGAGTCTTTAGACATCGAGGTCATCGGCTGCGGAATCGGCGATTGGCATTTGGGACAATTGCCCGATTTACGAATGAGAAAGGCGGCATCGGAACGAAATATCATTTTATCGAGTCGGGCGAAACAATTTGAATCGGGATTGTTTGAAGACTCCGATTATATTTTAGCGGCTGACAACGATATCCTTGAAAATCTTTTTCACTTAGCCAAAACACCGTCTCACAAAGCAAAAGTACATTTGATGACAGCCTACAGTAAAAGCTATCTGAATCAGGATATTCCCGATCCGTACTATGGCAATCATTTGGCTTTCAATCTTGTTCTGGATATCCTCAAAGACTCCTGTGAAGGGTTACTCGAAGAGATAAAGAAATCCGGAAAAAATTGAATCCTGAATTTTTTGCCTCTTACACATGACCTGAAATTTCTTGACATCCCGAAAAAAAATACATAGACTGCTCCGGTAATTGACATCAGACAATATATAACTGAAATTCGCAATCAGGAGAACCGCCTAATGTCTTCCGTTTCCGGTCCAAACTACGATTTATGGAGCTTTTCAAAATTCAAAAATCTAACCGATATTTTAAAACCGCTACCCACTATCTATAAGATAGCTTGTACGTTAAACACCCATTTACCTCTTAAGGGTAGAAAAGAATTTGTACGGAAAGTCACTCAGCTTTATGAAAACGGCATAGCTCTTACTCAGGAAAATATGAAAGATCTCCGATTTTTTGAAGATGTAAATAACATCCTGAGGAAAACATAATGTCAATACCACGGAGCGAGCCTGCAAAGGCATACAATTACTTTTTGTCAACATTGGAACATACAGCACATGTGATAGAAAAATTGCCTGAAGAAAGTAAAATTCCTATATTCGAAGGATATATAAAAGAACTGATTCTACTGCTTCAAAAGGTCAGCCTGCTCTATATGAATAGAACACCGGAAGGCGGAGAAGCTCTTTGTGCGGATTTGATAAACCGATACAAAAACGGGAGCTTTCCTACTCAAGAATATATAAAAAACTCGCAATTTTTTAAAAATATAGAAAACAACTTCAACACATCAATTAATTAACAATATCTTAATATTTATTAATTATAATACGAATTAATTATTATCTAATAAATAAAGGATATTTATGTCGGGATATTTACACGTAAATTGGAAGAACAAAGAGCAACCGTTTCATGAAATATTTTCGATTCAAAAGACTAGATACCGGATGATCGGAGAAAATACATTACATAGAACCCAATATATTCTCCAAGATACTAATATTTTTTCAGGATCTGCAGACGATCTTTATAAAAATTGTGCAACGTTGATTATGTTAAAAGAAAAAGTGAAGGAAATTCATCAAAAAGCCGGTAAAAATAGTTTTTTTCTCATTAAACTGATCGATTTTATTTTCCGGCACATTTTTTTTATGCCTTTTGTAAATAGACAATTGGCCCGTAAAGAAACAGAACTCTTGGATCACTTTTTCAAGACAGACCCGGATAAATTTATTTTTCTCCTTGAAAAAAAAATCAATACATCCCCGAATCAGAAAAATGAACTGTTGCAAAAATACTCATTGAAGGCTGTTCAAACAGCTAACGAGAAAGTTATCGATTTCCTTTCGGAGCAACCATTTCAACCAAATCGAAAATATATGAATCTAATAGTAAGATACTTGCTTAAGTATTCCGATTACGAATTTGCTAAAAAAGTATATCTCTCTCTATTAAAATCGGGAAGTACAATTCAAACTCTGTTTTATACAAATAATGACTGCCAGGCTGCCATAGTAAAACAAGCCGAAGTGAAAGAAGATGCCGGCTTTTTAAAAGTCTTATTGAGTGTTGCACCTCTTCAGAATCTTATGAGGTTTTATAAACCGGAACATTTATTTAAGTGTAGTCCTATACCTACAGTCATTCTAAAAAACTTTAAAGATAAAGGTTTCGATATCCATACAAAATGGGCCGGCAAAACCGCTTTAGAATACACTCTTGCATTGCCTTCTATTGATAAAAATGATCCTAAATTTGAGAAAAAATTTCTGAGAAAAAAAGAGCTCATCACCTATCTTGTGGAAGAAGGGGCATTTAGGGATACATTGAATAAAACGCCTACTTACGTGCACATTTCCGAGGATCCTAAAAATGATACTTTCCTTCGAGACAAGGGAATAACATGTGAATCGTCACAACCGGTTATTGTAATCTTCTATATAGAAAATGAAACCTCACCGGAAGAAAAACATACCGTCTACGGAAATCCTTGATAATCTGTTAATTACAAACGAAGAATTGAATTCGCGCAGCGTTTGGAGTGCGGTGACTCGTCACCGCTTTGCCCTCGACTCGACTTGTCGAGGCGTTTTAAGCGTTGTTTTGTGTTAGGAGATATTCGGAAATTCGTTCGCAAATTAGTCTATACAATTTTAAAAACGCATCGACAAGTCGATGCGAGGGCAAAGCGGTGACAAGTCACCGCACTCCAAACGCTGCGCGAATTCAATTCTTTTTAATTTCCTGTAGATACGCCTCTTTAACGGCTTTGGCTACGTGATAGGCGACTGTTCTGTCCAAAGGATTGGGCAGTATAGAGGTTGGTGTGGGATCGGGTATGCAATCAGCTAAAGCGTAGGCTGCCGCTATTTTCATAGCCGGCGTAATTTTTTTTGCTTTTACTTCGAGGGCTCCTAAAAATATTCCGGGAAAAGCCAGGACATTGTTGACCTGATTGGGGAAGTCGCTTCTTCCGGTGCCTACGATTGCTGCGCCGGCAGCGTGTGCCTGTTCCGGCATGATTTCCGGGATAGGATTTGCCATGGCGAAGATGATAGAATTTTTGTTCATTTTTCTGATATTTTCGGCGGTGAGTAGATTTCCTACGGAGACACCGATGAATACATCTGCGTTTTCTAGGATATCGAAAATTGTCCCTGTTCGATTATCCGGATTAGTGAAGGTGAGAAGTTCTTTTTTATAGGGGTGTAGGTCTTGCCGTTCTTTGGAGATGACCCCTTTTGTATCGCAGAGGTAGACTTTTTTTACGGGAGTGCACCGATCCGATTCGTGACCTATGCAGCAAAGTAATTTTGCGATGGCGGCCCCTGCGGCGCCTGCACCGTTGATGACGACCGTCATTTCCTGTAGCGGTTTTCCCGTGACCTTAGACGCGTTGAGGAGGGCAGCTAAAAGGACGATAGCCGTTCCGTGTTGGTCGTCATGAAATACCGGAATTCCGATATCCTGAAGAGCATCTTCTATTTCGAAGCATTTAGGCGCTTTGATATCTTCCAGATTGATTCCGCCGAATCCGGGAGCTAAGGCTTTCACAAAAGCGATAATTTCTTCGGGACCGGTGGCATTGATGACAATAGGGACTCCGTCTATCCCTGCAAATTCTTTGAAGAGGATCGCTTTTCCTTCCATGACAGGGAGGGCCGCTTCCGGACCTATGTCACCTAATCCCAATACGGCAGATCCGTCGGAAACTACGGCTACGGAGTTCCCTTTCATAGTCAGTGAGTAGACAGCATTTTTATCTTGGACAATTTCTTCACAGACAGCGGCGACACCCGGAGTATAGGCGAGGGAGAGGTCATCGCGATTTTGTAGAGGCACTTTTGCTTTGATTTGCCATTTACCGCGCGTATTTTTATGAAGTTCCACAGATCTTTTATAATAGTCCGACATGATGTTCCTTTTTAAAAACGAGGCGGTACTACACGAGAAGGATCGCCATGAATTGATGAATAGTAAGAAGGACTATCTTACTATAGAAACCGGATTAGGATCAATTATTTTGCGACCGTTTTATTCGGAAAAACCGTTCATTTCTAAAAACTCTTTTTTCCAATGATAGCCGTTTAAAAGTCCGGAGGTGTCCCTGCCCAGAATATGGTAGGCAATGAATATCGCTTCGACGGAGGCTAATCCTCTTGAGGGATCGGGACAATCCTCCTGTTTTCTCGGATAGGCCGTGACAAAAGAATTCGGGAGACTCCTTTTTTTCAGCGATGTTGTCCCCGGTGTATTGTCATACATTTTTTTTGCATAATTCCATGTTCCGTCCAGAATAAATAATCCTGAATCCGCGTCATCTTCCGATAAAAGCGGACCGTTAAAATCGAGAAGGATATACCCTTGAAAGTCCGGGATTACATCTTTCGGGTAGGTGAAAAATTGAAAATCTTCTCTTTGTTCCAGGCCTCTTAAGCTACATTTTTTCAAATTTTCCTTTTTATGTCGCAATACGATGGTCGCCGGAAATTCCGGTTCGATGCCGTTACTCATGTGATGTCGTCCCATTTTGTTATCCTTAACAATTCTTTCGGCAGCTCAAATAAAAAAGGGGAAGGACTGCTTCCGGCGGATTTTCCCATATGATTATTTCTTTGCCTTGCCATGCTGATCGTGAGAAATCTCATCGCTCTTGTGATGGCGACATACATGAGGCGCCTCTCCTCTTCGATGCCCGTTTCTTTCATACTTTTTTCATGAGGAATGATATGGCTTTCAACCCCCACAAGAAAACAGGCCGGAAATTCCAATCCTTTGGAGCTATGAAACGTCATGAGTCGCACATGATCTAATTGATCATTTCCCGAATTTTTCTTATCCCAATCATTTTGCAGAGGAGTATCGGTCACGAAGTCCGATAGAGAAGCTTTTTTTCCTTCGGATTCTACATGCTTGACGTAGTCTCCGATAGCATTGACAAATTCGCTGACATTTTCCTCTTTGAATTCCCGGAACCGTGCACTTTTCGCCTCTTCATTGATGGCTTTTTTATAATCGATCTTCTCTATCATCCACTGCATTGCATCGACGAGAGGAATTTCGGCAAATTTATTTTCGGCCTCTTGGATGAGAGAGACAAATGCCCGGATTCCCTGCATTGTTTTGGTATTGATTGAAGCCTGCAGATCGGCTACATCGGGATGGGATCCGGCAACTTTTTCCAATACCTCTTTGAGAGAGATATTCCGGTTTCTGTTGTAGGAGGTCAGCAAGTCGAGAGTGCCGTCCCCTATTCCCCTTCTCGGTTGATTGATGATGCGAAGAAGCGCTTCCTGATCTTTCCCGTTCACAATATAGCGCAGATAGGCCATCAGATCTTTCACCTCTTTTCTTCCATAAAATTCGGTGCCGCCGTGAACCCGATAAGGAATTCCCTGCACCCATTTTCCCCGGTCGTCCCAATTGTGTTTCATGAGGGCAAGTTCGAATCTGCGGGAGAGGGCATTGCTCCGGTAGAGAATGGCGATATCTTTCCATTTGAGGGCGTGTTGATTTTTCAATCTAGCCAGTCTGCAAATGACAGCTTCCGCCTCTGTAGACTCGTCAGGAGCATTAAATACTTCTATTAGATCGCCCTGCCCCCGGTCGCTCCACAGAATTTTTTTATGCCTTGTATTGTTGTGTTGTATGACTGCATTGGCCGCGTTTAAAATGACGTTTGTGGATCGATAATTTTGCTCTAATTTAATGTGTACCGCATCGGAAAAATCGAGAATATTTTTTATTTCGGCCCCGCGCCATCCATAAATGGACTGATCGTCATCCCCTACTACACAGAGGTTATTGTGTTTTTTTGTGAGGAGGGCTGCCAATTTGTATTGAATCGGATTCGTATCCTGGTATTCATCAATCATGACATATTGATATCTTTCCCGGTATTTATCGAGTACGTCGGGAAATTTTTCAAAAAGTTCGACTGTGGTCCAAAGGAGTGCGTCGAAATCGAGTGCATTGTAGGCCCGCATGCTTTGGATAAGTCTGCAGTAGAGTTCCCGGGTAAAATTATCATGCCATTCTGAGCCTGTGTCGGTCAGATCTTCCGGTTTGACTCCTTTGCTTCTTGCCCGATTGACAGCGGCAAGGGCAACGGACAGAGAGGGAAGCTCCCCTTCGATACCTAAAATGTCCCGTGCAATGACGGTGATCATTCGCTTTACATCCTGTTCATCCCACAGAGTAAAGGAGGAGGTATATCCGAGGTGTCGGATATCTTCCCGGAGGATTTTCATACAGAAGCTGTGAAAAGTGCAAAGGGTGATGGCGCCTGCGGTTTTTTTATCGACCAGACCGGAAATCCGGTGTCGCATTTCGGCTGCTGCTTTATTGGTAAAGGTGAGGCCTAAAATTTGTTCCGGTTTCACACCGCAATTTTGTACAAGATGGGCCATTCTGACAGTGAGGACGCGAGTTTTACCGCTTCCTGCACCGGCGAGGATAAGGACACGTCCGGAGGTGGTGAGGACCGCTTTTTCCTGATCAGGATTTAATCCTTTGAATTCAGTTTGAAGCAGTTTCTCTGTCATTTGCACCTGTCAGATCGATAAGCTCTTTGACAACACCTGCGAAGGTGATGCGATCGAGGGACGCCCTTGGTCTGATAACCAAATCCACCCCTCTAATCAAATAATTTTTTGATACCCGAAAAGCTTCTTTCACCCGGCGTTTAAATTTATTCCGGTGATGGGCTTTACCGAATTTTTTGGTCACCGTGATGCCTAATCGGGTTTTGTCTGACATATTTTTCTTTAAGTCGATGGAAATAAGGGTTCCCGATAAGCGTTTATAACCATAAGTCATCCACCTATAATGAGAGCGCTTTCTGATTCTCAAACTTTTCGGAAAATTATTATCCACAAAATCCGACAAAAAATTAAACTTTAGTCAGGTATTTGCGTCCTTCGCGACGTCTTTTATTCAAAACTTTGCGACCGCCTGCAGTTTTCATTCTGGCTCTAAATCCGTGAACCCTTGCCCGAGCTATGCTACTTGGTTGATATGTGCGTTTAACCACGACGATTTCCTTTTTTCTTTGTTAACTGATTTAAAATGGCTAGAATACTCTAAATTCCATAAAAATTGCAAGCGGTATCTTTCGTTATGAAATCCCTCTTCAAGAGAAAAAGAGGTTGAAATGAAATAGTGCAATCCATTATAAATAGCTGTTATTATTGAACTCTTACCAGGATAGATCATGAAAGTAAAAGCCTCAATCAAAGCTGACCCTTCAAAGGGAGACAAACTTGTACGACGTCGTGGTCGTCTATATGTTATCAACAAGAAAGATCCAAATAGAAAGCAGCGTCAAAAAGGACCTGCAAGGAAAAAATAGGAAAGTACATGGCAAAAAAATCTTCAGTAGAAAAGCAAAAAAGACGTGAAAAACTTGTCAACCTTAAGTGGAACAAACGCCAAGAATTAAAAAAGAAAATTTTAAATCCTTTCATTTCTGAGGAAGAGCGCGAAGAAGCAAAAATCGCACTCAATAAGCTACCTAAAAATTCTTCCCCTATTCGTCTTAGAAATCGCTGCAAACTGACAGGTCGTTGCAGAGGATACTTACGAAAATTTAAAGTTTCCCGTATTACTTTCCGCGAAATGGCTTCTAACGGATTGATTCCCGGCGTAACGAAATCCAGCTGGTAGTGCCCGGCATCGGATCGGTAACCGGATTTGTTCCGGCGACATCCGGCTCACGTATGTACTATATATTTTATACCTAGGTCT
>JABDBB010000044.1 GCA_013288845.1 Chlamydiota bacterium
GGGATAGGAATTCTCGGATTGACAAAAGCACTAAAGGATCTGTCTAAAGCGGGATCATAAGCTGCAATTTCTACAATGCGCTCAGTTTCTGCCCGGATTCCCGTGGTTTCGGTATCGTAATATATAGCTCGTTTCGGCATCTTTTCAGACTCTATTTTGTTGTTTTAGAATGTTCATCTTTTGCTTTTTGTAGCACAGCTTCAAAGGATATTGTACCTTGAAGTACATTGAAAATTACAGGGGTATAGGATTTGCAGATAGCCTCTACGGAACTGAGATGTGTTCGCAAAAGCAAAGGATCCACAATCTTATTCAGAGCGGGAATGGTTACTCTGTAAAACACCACATGTGCAGTTTCATCCATTCCGAATCCGGGTACATCGATCTCTTTATTTAAAAGATGGAGTAATCTGGCGGCATCGGAAAGAGTTTCCTTTTTTAAATTGCAGGGAAAAAACGTAACCAACTGCAATACAGGACCGTCAGGTAAAACTCTTATGAACATAGGAAACTGCATTCTTTCTATATTCAGAATTAATGCTATCTGCCCTGTTTCTTTTTGAAAATCTGCTTTATACCCATTTTCCTGAAGGTATTCCAATAATGCTTCACGAGTCAATCCAACCATATACCCTCTTTTTTGGAATTTATACTCCCGTTGCCACCAGCTCCGATTCTGTAACTAATGATTCGGATTCTTCAATCAGTATTTTATCGGAGCTCGATTCTAAAAGCTCTTTTCGTACAATCTGCCACTGCTTTCCGGCCTGAATACCAATAGACACTTTACCGCCCTGTACTTTTAAAATTTTGATGACGATGGTATCTTCATTGGTATCTTTATTAGAGCTAATTACAATGTCTTCTTCAGGTTTACGAGTCAATACTAGCATTTCCGGTTTCCTTTGTGTAGTTTTTTGTAGACATTCATCTTTTTTAGAAGCTTCCTCCGGGAATCAGAGTGCTTGGACCCTCTCTTGTAACCGACGGATTATTCGTAGTCGGAATCAGAGAGTAATCATCTTCACCGGGCATTCGATAACAGGAGCTTGTGAATATAGCTGTCAGGATCAACCCTATCAACAATATGGACTTTTCAAATTTTTTCATAACAATCCTCATCTTTGAAACTTTTATGACACATAAACTTATTATGAATTAGGGCCATGCTACCTCTGTAAGGATTATTTTAGCAACGGTATTTGCCGAAATTTCCCCGAATTATAGTACTACTACAACTTAAAAGGAGGAGGGGATTCAGATTCTTCCGCAACTCCGACTTCATCAGCAGAGAAATCTGCCAGCAATGTCGTCCCCGTCTGCGTATCCGCAACTAAAATCATTCTATTATGAACCTGCAAAAGGTACAAACCGGTTTTTGTCGACAAAGGACGGTGGTCCATGATTTTGATGATCCCGCCTACATTATTATGCCGAATTCTTCCGGTTTGCATACGGTGCATAATCCGGGTAAGGGCAAAAAGAAAGACAAGAATCATTCCCAAAGTCAAGACCATGTTGACCATTTCTTTCCAAAAGTTGAGCCCTTTATACTCAGGATCGGAATAATTCTGCGTATATGTTTTTTGTTCGACTGCCTGCTCGGTTATGGTATCCGGTAAAGATTCCGGTTCCAAGTCTTCCGCTGCTACTAAGGGACATAGCGACAGGGCATAAATAAATCCTGTGAGCAATATTTTTTTCATAACCAAATTCCAAACCCGGCCTGTTAACGGATCATGTAGTATACCGAGCCGGGAAGGTAATTATGGATTATATTCGGCTTTATAGCAACTCCGTGTTGAACTCAACGTCGGCTCTCATGTATTATAGATAAGCAAACTAGATATTATGAGTGTTTTTGTATGATCGGATCTGTCGGATTCAGAGAGGTTAAAATTTTTTGTATTATAGGAGTCTATCCGGACGAACGACTGACCGAAAGAGAAATTTCTATAGATCTCGAAGTGCAGATTGATTTCTCCTCGGCGGCATCAAGTGATGCAGTAGAAAATACTGTCGATTATGAGTATTTGGGCAACATATGCAAAAGAATCGCAACGGAAGGGAAATATCAATTGTTGGAGACTTTGGCCGATAAAATTCTGACTGAAATACTTGCCGATGTAAAAATTATTTCGGCTCGTGTTCGCATAGAAAAACCGGGCGCATTTCCGGGAGCGCTTTGTGCTTTTGTCGAATTGGAAAGGAAAAAAACATGACCAAGACTCTAGTTACAGGCGGAGCTAAAGGATTAGGTGCTCACCTCTCCTTGGCACTGGCAAAAAACGGTAACCCTCTGATTATCCATTACAACACCTCTTTAGATTCGGCTTTGGCGCTTCAGGAAGAGTGTAGAAAATACACGCCCGACATAGAAATTATTCAAGGAGACTTCTCCTCTCCGGATCTTGTGAATGATTTTATCAGACGATTGAAGTCGGATTTTCCCGATGTAAAAAATTTGGTGAATAATGTAGGCAATTACCTCATCAAATCAGCCCTCAAAACAGAAACAAAAGAATGGATCGATCTCTTCCAAACAAATCTTCACGCTCCCTTCGCTTTATGTCGCAACCTATCTGACTCCCTCATAAAAAATTCGGGAAGCATCATCAATATCGGTGTCGCCGGAATACCCGGATTACGAGCCGATATATATAGTCCGGCTTATTCGATAGGGAAGTCAGCTCTATACGGATTGACCAAGTCATTAGCAAAAGAATTAATACAACATAACGTTACGGTAAATATGGTCTCTCCCGGATATCTTGAAAATTCTGTCGATTTACCCGGAGATCCGATGAAACTTCTCATGGAGAGATCGGCAAAATATTCGGAAGTAAGCGACATGATCCTTTATCTTTTAAGCGAGAAGGGTCGTTATATTACAGGGCAAAATATTGAAATTTCAGGCGGAGTGCGATTATAATAATGAAAAATGATGATTCCAAAATTTTAGATTCTTCCGAGAAGATTCGCATCCTCAATGAAATAGCATTCAATGCAGGAAAGGCACGAATTTCCCCCCAAACAAAGTATCTTCACCACTGTTATTATCCGGGAGAAGGGGAATCTCATCAAACCATCCCTCTCTACGAAAATTTTCTCTTTATCTACACACTCCTTAAAAGTAAAACGGGAGAAAACGTTACGGAAGCCAAAAAACTTCTCGAGGGATTGCTCCGATTCCAAAATAATCAGGTCGAAAAATCTAAGGGAAATTATCCGATCTACCTTCATGAATATCCGGACTGTAAAGATAGAAATATAGGGATTCATCTTCTGCCCGTTTTTGCTCTGATTTATAAAGGATTTCACCAAATTTTAGGAGAAGCACTGAAAAAAGAATTCGTAATCGGAACAGAAAATCTTTTGCATTATTGCTGGGAAATCCCTCCGGAAAATCTCAGCTATTCCGTAAAACTCACACTTGCCGCCGGAACTCTCTCTTTAGCCGACTCACTGCAATCGGAAGAGTTTCGTCAAAAAGGAGAGGCTCTACTTCAGAAACCGGATCCTGAAAAAATTCATCCGGAATGGTTTTATCCGGATCAACAAGGAAAAATATTTACCGCACTTCATCTCATTTACTCCGATATCTCCCGGTCACCTTGGAAAAAATTTT
The DNA here is from genome assembly GCA_013288845.1 of Chlamydiota bacterium. Classification (GTDB taxonomy): domain Bacteria; phylum Chlamydiota; class Chlamydiia; order Chlamydiales; family Criblamydiaceae; genus JABDBB01. The sequence goes on from JABDBB010000044.1 coordinate 3,629, forward strand.
GGGAATTTCTTCAAATAATGTATGACCAAAATACTACTGCCTACATAGGACCGGCTCATAAAGTCTATCAGATAGAAGGGGAGCCCGAAGTAAATTTGATCGATTTTCATATCGCCGGACTGACAGGAGTTTTTTCTAAACGTCTTTATTCCGATCGGGCATCGAATGTAGAAGCGTCTCTTGTTCAACCACATCCGGAAATATTGGCATTACAAAATGCGTCTTCCAAACATTCAGGTTCCGATGAAGGGGTCGAATGGTCTGTAATTCGGAACAACATTCTCTCGTGGAGTTGTTCCGATATTCCGATCGACCGGAATCATACTCATTGGAAATCTATCTCTCCGTTTCGTATGTGCTGGGGCGACCTTACAAAAGTCAGGACTTGTGTCGCACAGGGCGGCAATTGCACCTCTATCCGGGCAACCGAAAATAAAGAGGAAATCATCGTAGAATTTACCCTTTTGGAAGAGTTTAACGTTGAAGATAAAGACCTATGCAAAGAAATCATCCTCTCTTTTGATCACGGAAATGACATTTCTGCAGCTGTCGAAGGAGTCAAAGCCAATACATTTTATCCGGGAAATGAAATTATCTTCTCCTCAGGAAATATAAAATTCTCCCTCAACTTTTTTATTATAGAGGGAGAAGGAGAGTTTTTTGGTCATATAATGCCGGGAAATCGGATTTCGGAACTTGCACTGAAAAACGAGAATCGTTTTAATGCGTATGATATGCAGATTTTTCTTAGAACTCTCCGGCGTAGCTCTTTGTGTCGCATAGGACTAAGAATCAATATGATATAAATATTGGAGGTTTATGTCTGAAAGATTTTATGAGATGATGGAATCAGAGGCAGGCCTCATCTTCTTTTTTATTGTCTTTATTTTAATAGGATTGATCTCTTTTTATGTTTATTTATGGATGCGCGAACAAGAAAAGGACGCCCTCACCAATAAACACCGTCTATACTTCGAAGACGCCGAAAGAAACATAGATGAATTGATCTTTTCTGAAAAACACTCCGCTGAATTTTTCGGAAGGGAATCCCGCGCTCATTCAAAAGAAGGCTTCACTCTCTGTCTCATCCCTTCTCCCGATGAAAATCTTAACGAAATTGAAGATCGATTCGAATCTTTTCAGCACACTCTTGCAGAACAAAAATACTCTTTATTCTCTACTCTTAAAAAAATTGATATCCCGGACTTCTTCGTCATCCGTCAGGACAACCTCTTCTCCTCTTCCGGACAAAAATTTCTTCCGATCGACAAAATTCTAAAAAAAGGAATGTTGTCACAACCGGAAAAAGAAAAAATTCTCCTCGATCTGGCACAAAATCTACAGTCTCTTCATGAGAAACGAACCGACACCGGCGAAACTTTATATCACGGATTCCTCTTGCCCAAATCTATTTTTGCCGATATCGATGAATCTCACCGGGTAAAAAAGGTGGTCATTTCAGGTCTCGGTCTGGCCTTCGCCTTCGGACCGGAGTCCATACAGAAAAAAATCAAAGGTCTAAATAAAAGAAAACTTCGTATAGATTCGAGCATAAAAAATGAACTTCTCTCCCAATATGAATTTTTTGCTCCGGAACTAAAAGATCCGGAACAAGTAGGAGAGATCGGACCGGCTTCCGATTTTTATGCTTTCGCAGCTCTTTCCATGACTCTTTTTACCGGGAAAATTTTTACCGGACCGACTCACACAGATTGGAATAAAGCTCCGTCTAAGTGGATCTCTTTTCTGCAAAAATGTCTCGAGACAAATCCGGGAGATAGACCAAAAAGTTTTAAAGAGTTGGATATGTGGTTATCAGACCCTGAATGGGAGTTGACAACGGCAGAAATAAATAAAGGCAACGAACTACATCCGGATACTCCTAAAAACTTTGAGTCCGCTCCTTTAGTTATGCCCAATTTACAATTTGCACCGGAAACTTGCGATCTTCAATACAGCAACCCAAATGACCCTTTTACGAAAAATCTTGTTTCGGGCAACAAGGCTCTAAAAATAGGAAAATGGCAGGACGCTAATAAATATTTTCTGGATGCTGTTTCTATCGACCCGGAAAATCCGGAGGCCAATATAAATCTGGCCATCAGCTTTTACGAAATAGGAGACCTAATCAGCGCTGAAAATCACTATCGTATTGTCAAAAATATTAATCCGGAACTCGCAAAAACTTTTCGAAGACACATTGCTTTTAGAATGTAATTGATCACAACACATGTATAGAAAAAAACTTTTTCTCGTTCTTCCCGTACTTTTATGTATGTTCTTTTCAGGATGTAGCTACAAAAATAGGAAGAGTTCGGATTATCAGACTTTGTATGAACACCTTCAATTTATCCGAACCTATCCGAAAATCATGGTGAACTCCGATTTTTATCTGGTCTTTCTCGTCGATGCTAAACACTTAGATTACTCCGGATCACAACCTTTTCTCCAAACTTTCACCAAACATCCTGACACACACAGCAAAGAATGCAATGTGGGGCATGCCTGGATTTTCCTCAAAGGTCGCGACAAAAACGGCAAAATTATCACGGTGGAAGGGGGACACTCCGGAGAAACAGGCCTCGAGAAACCTCGCTACTTCGACGGAATTTCCGATCTGATAGAATCACACGATCCTAATCCCGCAAAATATCTGCAAGAATGTTTAGAAGACGGATTTTTCCAACAGGGGAGCGGCAACCACATCCCCACATTTGCCGCTAAAATAGACTTAACGGAACAACAATTTCAGGACATCCTCACGTTCATCGACCCTAAAAATTATCCCTACAAAAAATACTCTTTAACGCAAAGGCAATGCGCCTCTTTTATCACGCAAATAGCCGCTCTGATAGACATTGAATTAGAATCGGAAATCACTTTGCCGATCAAAAGAGAGATGTTTTTAGGTAATCAAAAAATTCAATTATGGACAGATGAAAAATATGCGGAAATCACTTTTGCAAGCCCGGATATCCTTGAGAAAAGCTTGATGAAACTAACACAACATGGTCAATTGGAATATGCTCTTCCCTTCTTCATAACCAAAAAAAGAAATCGGGCCATAAAAAAGACAAGGGAATCCGCATGCCATACAATGCAACGCTTTCCGGAACGATATCTTCGCCACAAAAGCGTGTAAGTTTTAGAAAGCATTTGGATTATCGGTTGAACCGCCGAACAAATGTTTTGTGAAATCAGGTTGAAAGCAGGGTGCTAAAATATGATTACCATAAGTAGCCCTTTCAATGGTCGCATACAATTTTCTTCCGTCATAAGGTCTGAATAATCCATATATAGCGCTAGACTCAAGTCCAATCAGCGTATACATCGGACTGACTACACGTAACAGCTCATTGTATGCGAGTTCTTTTCTTGCAGATAGATCATATTTTTCATCTTTATTTGGCCAAAAATGAACAAAAGTGACCAATTTAACAATTCTACATGCCACATTTACTAACAAAGCTACGGCATGTACAAACGGGGTCCCGAAAATTAATAAAAAACATTTAAATCTTACGGTGCCTTTCGGCTCATTTCCATATTTTTTTCCGGTACTTTCATCGATCAGATCCCGAGCTCTTTCTTCCGGATTTACATTTTCAGGAACAAAGAAATTAGGCCATTGCGGACCTTCTAAATCCGGAGTCCACTTATTCACTAATAAAAAATCATTTTGATGTATTTTGTTTTCTATATTCATTTAATCCGCCAACAAAGTTGTGTGTTAATAAAAGGATTATTGTAATAGTAAATTATTAATTTATTATAAAGTTTTTTTTAAGTTTAGTTATAGTGGTTGACACTAATTAAATTTTTTATATGATAGTCTTTATCGTTAAAAATTGTTGTTCTGAACTGATTTAAGGGGGTTATATATGTATCCTGGTGTAAATTGCGGTAGCAGACCGTGTGGCGATTTTATTCCGCACAGATATTATAGAGAAAAGGGTTCGGATAAAGTGCCGTCGGGTTGTATTGAAAACGCTGTATTTATAGTTTTAGGTACTACAAATCATAAATCCGTTCAATGCCCGGAGTTTCAAATAATGCACATTGATTATACAGGACAACAATTGTGGTGGAAAACCGGGAACGGTCTCAGTAGATGTCTTGAAAACTCTGAATGTGCAGCATATTATAGAGAACTTGTACAGCGATCTTTAAGTCATTATATGATAACTGTTTTTAATGCCAATCCCAATAGGTTTTTTTCAAAAGGGAACTGATTATACTATTATAGCAAATGTCTATTATCATACACACTTATGAGATGTAAGATGTATTTAACTCGCGCAGCGTTGGTCGGACACTCACATGGTTTACACTTTTTAAGTTTTTTATGGCGTTATATTCGTTTTAATCTGATTTATAAAAACTTTATTTAATTTTATCGATGTTTTTAGCTTAATCTACTTCTCTTCTTCTACTTCCCGGTGAATTTCTTCGATCCCTTCAATAGGCAATATCTTAATTTCCCGGGGCAAGAGGGTAATAGAACGAATTTTTTATTTCATCCTTAAGCGCATCTCTTTTAAATTGGTACCGGGTTACTTCACATGCATTATTTTCATTCGGAACAGGTAAATTATTAAGTATAAAAAATTTTGCTATTTTAAAAAGCGTTTCTACTGAATGTATTATTTCTCTTAACTCACTTTTCAAATTCTCTGAATCTTCTGTAGAATTAATCAATTTTGGGAATATAGAGGTCCATTTTTCATCTATGTCCTCAATTAACGAAATCGGATTCCGGGCTTCTATCCTAAACTGATGGACCGGAATAGTTGAGTAAATTGGCTTTTCCAATAGTAATCCGTCAACGTAATTTGTGATTTTGGCTTGAGTTGTTTCTAATCGTTGAATAGCCATATTATCCGGATAGTCAACTTGAAGTTGTATAAAAAAAGCCCATACCGACTTAAGGTGTGAATATAAAAGCCCTAAATTATTAAAATTCATAAAATAACCGTTCTTGTAAGGTTTGTTAAAAAACAAGTAATATTGTTATTGTATAATAAATGTGTTTTTTAAATCAACCGGTTTTGTGTAGACTTGTGTAGATTTTTAGAAGCGACGTTTATGACGCGTATTATATGTTGAGAATTGCGTAGAAAGGTTTCTGCTCTGCACTGAATTAGTTTTACTGATTCACCGATTTGACTTAACTCAGGCTCGATTCAAAGACTATTCCGGTGTCACCTTTTCTGTTTTCATATGAATATATTATGAGATACGTATATTTTAAAATTATTTTCAAAGGTCTGAAGATGCTTACGTAATAACTTGAAACAAACTCTTTTATATGATCATTTACATTAAGTTACTGTCTGTGTATAACAATTGATTATTTACAACAAACATACGGGAGACATATGGGATTTTATGTAGATAAATACGGAGAAACACGTTATCGATTTCCTGATGAAAATCCATATTTGCAAAAGCAGATTCAGTCTGACCAAGATTTGCAAAATATCCGAGATAACATTGAGTGTGATGCGGTAATTTTAAAAGAAAGAATATGGTCTTCCGTTTTCTCTGTACTCAAAATCAAAGAAGAGATGGAATCTTTTTTAAGAATGTATTTGATTGAAATACAAGAAATCGCTCAAAAAATAGGTGAGACACTCCATTTTTCTAAAAGTCTAAAAAATCGACCTCCAATTCTTCGACATCTGGTTCACCTCCAACCCAAATACAGCATCAGAGTGACTGAAGAGGGGCATGTTTGGATTTTGATTTCAAAAAAGTATAGCGGTAAAAATAATTCTCCTTCATTAGCTTACAGTCCGACTATGAATTATTCGGGTATAAAACAATCCTGTAGTAAAAAGGAAATGTTAAATAATCTTTCCACAAATAAATTTCCCGGGTTTTGTGTGCAAATATGGAATGTTTCAAAAATTTACGGAAAAGTATATGGTAAATCTCTTGAATTATCCGGTCAAAAATATTCAATGATTCTTGAATCCCTTCCGATAACCCTCGAAAGAGGGCAAAAGGCTTTTATTGACTCGCTAATTAACGATCAAAAGCCTTCCTTTAGTTTTGTCGATAAAGTTAATAAAGTTAAAAATTTAGAGAAATAAAATAAGTGTATTGAGGCTTGGATTACTTTGATTCGCATTACAGGAATTATCCATCCGAATTTATGTGAAAAAAATATACAGATGTTAAAAGGAAAAGGAACTTTTGTAATAAAGTTTGCCGGATTTAATGACCTCTCAGCTGATCTGAGGTTATCTTCTGATGAGTTACAGAATTTAAATAAATACTATATTACAAAGATAGAACAAAAAAGAGCTATAGCTGTTTCAATAAAATTTTTATTTAAAAGTATACAGCATTATCAAAAAGTTAAAGATTTTTTAATAAAGGATGTTTTTTTTTCGGCAGAATACAACTATTTGGTAAATTATCTTCTATATGGAAACAGAGAAGGAAATATAGCGGATTTCGTGGATAAGAAATTTTTTTTACAAATTCTTGAAGATTTTTTAAAATCTGATGATGAAAGATCTATAGATATTTTTTGTCAAACTTTGGATCGCAGTATCTTTAAAAACCCGTTCGGGTGTTTTTTATATCGGCTTGGATTGTTTTTATCCTACAATAAGACGACAAATTTATAGGGAAAGGTCGGTATAAGCTTATTTTATTTCTCTAAATTTTTAAAATCGAGATAGCTTTGTAAGATAATGACCGCAGAAACCGTATCTACAAATTTACATCTTTTTTTGCGGGAAAAGTTTGCTTCACGCATAGATCTGTCTGCCTGTACAGAGGAGAGTCGCTCATCCCATGGGATAATTTCCGTCTCAGGCAATAGAATTTTTAATTCGGAGATAAAATGCTCTACCTCATCAGCCATCAATCCTTTTTTTCCGCTCATCAATAAAGGAAGCCCCACCACAATACCCAAAATGGTGTAATCAAAGGCCTTTTGGTGATCCAAAAGGCTCTTTAAAATTTTAGGTAAAGTTGCCCGGGGCTTTTTCTCTGCTTTTATCGTGACTAACGGAAATGCAATAATTCCTTTTTCATCAGAAAAAGAAACCCCTATTCTTGCTAAACCGTAATCAATACCGATAAATCTTCCGGATTTCATTAAACCTTCTTTTGGTGATCGATCGCAGCTTTTACAAATTCTTCAAAAAGAGGGTGGGGGTCGGTCGGTTTTGATTTAAATTCGGGATGAAATTGTACACCAACCATCCAAGGATGTGTTGCAACCTCTATAATCTCTACGAGATCACCTTCATTCAAAGTCCCGGAAAATAAAAGTCCCGATTTTTCCAACACATCTTTAAAAGAATTGTTGAATTCGTATCGGTGTCTGTGTCGCTCACTGATCACCTCTTTTCCGTAAGCTGCAAAGGCTTTAGATGTCTTATTCAGTTTACACGAATAGGCTCCGAGTCTCATTGTGCCGCCGACATTCATAACTTTTTTCTGTTCATTGAGAAGTGATATAATCGGATTCTCCGTATGAGGATCAACCTCTGTAGAATTGGCTCCGGAGATTTTTGCAACATTTCGGGCATATTCCACAGCGAGAACCTGCATTCCTAAACAAATACCGAAGAAAGGAATTTCATTCTCTCTACAGTATTTTGCAGTAAAGATCTTTCCTTCCCAGCCTCTTTCGCCGAATCCTCCGGGAACAAGATATCCGTCACAACCTTTTATCCGCTCTTCGATGTTATTCAATTCGACTAATTTATCGGCTTCAAATTTTCTTACAACCAGAGTATATCCGAATTTTAAAGCTCCGTGAGATAAAGCTTCAAATATAGATTTATATGCATCCTGATGTTGTACATATTTTCCGACGATTCCGATTGTGATTGTCCCTTTAGGATTTTTTACCACTTCGATAAAATTTTTCCATTCATCAAAATTAGGGCGACAGTCGGGAAGGTTTAATTTTTTACAAATTAAGTCGTCAAGTTTCTGCTCATGCAATTTCATGGGGACTTCATAAATCGTGTTTTCTACATCGACCTCTTCAATGACCGCATCTTTGGGGACGTTACAGAAAAGGCTGATTTTATCCTTCACTTCCTGATCCAAAGAATTTTCACATCGACAGAGGATGACATCAGGCATAATACCGATTTGTCTGAGAGCCTGAACGGAATGTTGGGACGGTTTTGTTTTTACTTCTCCGGCAGCCTTTATGTATGGAACATAAGTCAGGTGAGCATTTAAACAATCTTCCGGATTTTCGTTTCTAAATTGTCTGATGGCCTCTAAAAACGGAAGGGATTCAATGTCACCTACTGTACCTCCGATTTCGACCAAAACAACGGCGATATTTTCTTCTTGGGAAGAGCAGTCTATAATTCTTTTTTTAATTTCATCGGTGATATGAGGGATGACCTGAACGGTTTTTCCTAAATAATCTCCTCTGCGCTCTCTTTTGATGACAGTATTATAAATTTGTCCGGAAGTGGCATTAGAAGCACAGGAAAGGGGAGAATCAGTATAGCGATAATAATGACCTAAATCAAGATCAGTTTCCGCTCCGTCATCAGTCACATAGACTTCACCGTGTTGGAAAGGATTCATCGTGCCGGGATCAACATTGAGATAAGGATCAAGTTTTAGAAGGGCAACTTTAAGTCCCCGTTTTTCCAACAACATTCCTATAGAAGCTGCCGTTAATCCTTTTCCTAATGAGGAACATACTCCGCCTGTAATAAAAATATATTTCATTTACCCGATCTCTTCGTTATAAAATTATGTAAGTCTTCCGGGGTATCAATCCCCAAACTATCGTTCTCTATCTCTTCAACCTCTACAACATTCATATGAAATCCGTTTTCAAGAATTTTTAACATCTCCAAATCTTCGGCTTTTTGCAATGGAGAGACGGGAAGGGTTGCGTAGGTGAATAAAAAATCTTTTTTGAATGTGTAAATTCCAATGTGTTTATAATAAATCATTTCGGGATTAAATTCACCGGTTTTTCCATACGGGATCATAGCTCTGCTAAAATAGAGTGCCGATCCGTGATTGTCAAAAACGCATTTGACAACAGAGGGATCTTTAGCTTTTAAAGGGTCACGAATCCGGACGCATGCTGTGGATATGTAACCCCCTCCCTTTTCCAAAACTTCGATAGTCTTTTCTATTGTTTTGGGATGAATTTCCGGCTCATCTCCCTGGATATTCACAATAATATCCGCTTGGGCTGCTTTAGGATCATTTTTCACAGCCTCCGCAACCCGGTCGGTTCCGGAGGGGCATTTTTCCGAAGTCATCACAACTTCCGATCCGAATTTTTTCATGACTTCATAAATTTCATGACTGTCGGTCGCCACTAACACGCGATCTAATTTTTTACATCGCAAGGCATTTTCGTAAGTCCATTGTAATAAAGGCTTTCCATGAATTAAAGAGAGCATTTTTTGGGGGAGTCGAGTGCTGTTCATTCTTGCAGGAATAATCGCTATCACTTCAGATTTCTTAGACATTTTTAAACCTCTCTCGATCGAAATAAAAAACATTTACTGATCCACTATAGAAAATCAGAGGCTAATATGCAAGAATATGATGGAAGATTACGCTAAAGATTTTGTTCTCTCAAAAGACGATTCATTTTTATTTAGTAAACGTAAGCTATTTAAAATCACAAAAACAGTGACTCCGACATCGGCAAATATAGCCAAAGCCAAATTACTCAATCCGATTAAAGCCAACGCGACAAAAACAAACTTGATCAGAATAGCACATACCGTATTGAACCGGATAATGCGTAATGTTTTCTTGCCCAACAAAATCATTTCCGGAATTAACAATAATTTATCATTCAAAAGGACAACCGGAGCAGCCTCTATGGCAGTGTCACTTCCTAAAGCTCCCATAGTAATTCCTACATCAGCTTCAGCAAGTGCCGGAGCATCATTGATGCCGTCACCCACCATCCCCACAAACCGGAACTCCTTTCTGAAATCTTCGATCTTTTGTAATTTATCCTGAGGAAGAAGATTGGAAAAAACAGGCCCGATATTTAACTCTTCGCCGACAGCACGGGCTGTAATTTCATTGTCACCGGTGAGCATAAAGGTGACCACCCCGATTTTATGCAACTGCTCTATCACTTT
>JABDBB010000045.1 GCA_013288845.1 Chlamydiota bacterium
TCATAATATTCATAGCTTCCGTCAGCTGTAAATCATTTTTACCGAATTGCTCCTCCTCGTCGTCTTCAGGAAGATCTTTTTTCGTTTTTGCCAATTCTTTAATGAAAGATTGATAGTTTTTGTTTTTTTCTACTCTATATGAGGAATTATTTTTTAAACGTTCTAAAAAGCGATTAAATCGTGTCAGACGGGGTTGAAGATTGAATTTATACAACATCTGCACCCTTCCTCTATTTAAAAAGGAGATATCGCTCAAATCATCGTCAAAATTAGGTTTAATGCTGTCACCTTCTAAAGGATATTTCGCATACTTTTCTCCGATTTCTATCTCCGAAAGGGGTCCTGTCAGCACAATATCGGAAAGAAGTCCGTCAGGCTGAGGGGTTTTTCCCGAAGGTGTGTAATAACGACCTCTTGTCACTTTAAACTCCCCGTCAGGATTTACCTCTCCCGATTGAGAGTTCAGAGTAAAGGTTTGAAACGACCCTTTTCCGAAGGTCGTAGGATCCCCTACAATAAGAGCTCTTCCGTAGTCCTGTAACGTTTGCGCTACAATCTCCGAGGCCGATGCGGTCGCTTTGTTGACAAGAACAATAAGAGGTCCATCCCAAATAGTAGACGGATCCAAGTCGCGCAAATGTTGGACCTCTCCTGTATTGTCTTTAATAGAGACAACAATGCCTTTCGTGATAAATAAGCCGGTTACCGCCACCGCCTGCGAAAGCATTCCCCCTGAATTGTATCGTAAATCAAGGATCACCCCTTTCACATTGTGATTCTTTTTTATCTCGTCAAATTCGCGGGTAATGTCAGTAGCGGAAGCGCTGTCCTGATCCTGATAAAAAGTATGGAGCCTTAGATAGGCGATGACTCCGTCTCCGAACGGTTCATAAGAAGTTTCAAGTCTGGCCTCTTTCAAAACCACCTCACCTCGGACAACCGTGACGTCTGTTTTGATCTCTTTTTTATTGTCGCCTTCTCCTTCGCTTCTAATAACGGTGAGGACGACAGGGGTATTCTCTTTGCCTCTTATGAGTTCTACGGCTTCTTCGATGCCCATTCCGACTACGGGCTCGCTATCAACCGCAATGATTCTGTCCCCCTCTTTCAGCTCTTTTCCCGTGAATGCAGGGCCGCCTTCCACTATTTTCACAACAGAAAATCCGTTTACATCATCGCGAAGCTGGGCGCCGATTCCAAAAAGACGCTGCTGTACATTGATCATAAACTGCTTAGCCTCTTCAGGTGTGAAATAAGCGGTATGCGTATCCATAGCCGAGGCGGTGGCTTTCAGGATTTTTGTGAGCATGAATTTGTGATTCGGATCGGGATTGAGAAGCTCCTCTTCGTATTTGGCCTGGCGTTTTGCTATGCGTTGAAAGGATTTTTCTTTCAATTCTTCATTGAGTTTAGCTGCTGTTTCAGCTTGAAGGGAGCGAATTTTTTTAATTCTGTCTTTGAGAGCCTCTCTGTTCTCTGCCCATTTCATGTCTTTAAATTCTGAAAAATCTACTTTTGTGGGTAAATCGGACGATTGAATTTCCTTATCTATCTCATTTCTTACGTCGATAGCATCTAACATAGAGTGATAGATGTCCTGAAAGACGGTAAAATTCCCTTCTTTATATTCTTTTACCGCTTTTTCTAACGTCTCCTCGGAAGGGTCTGTCCATTGAACGATATCGGATTTTATAAAATAAGTTTTTGTCGGATCGAGTTCTTCGAGGTAATTTTGGAGAATTCTCTTCATCAATTCCGGAGTAATCTCTTTTTGTGAAGCATGCAATTGGAGCATGGTATTCGCCGTATTGACAGTTTTTTCAGGCGTGAGGTTCGGCAAAGAGGCTGCGGCAAAATTTAGAAAGACCGGAAGACTCAGGAAAAAAAATATAATTTTCCGCATAAATAGACCTTTGTTGGAATCAACTATGAATCCGAGTATAGTTATTCCGTCGCAAAAAATCTACTTGAATTAAGATTGAATTAAGAGTTGCGGGGGTGCCTCCCCCGAATAGGAAATAAATTGAAGGATGTCGGTGAAATTAGGTAGATTTTTCTTGAAGATAAAATCTTTTTTACGTAAAATTAATGTTTATAATGTTAAAAAAGTGGTTTCATTTGCAAAATCTCAGTTTCAGTTAGAGATTTTATGGGTTTTAAATGATTCTGTTAGATTTAACGAGATTTGCTTATAAAAAAATTTTTATTTTTTGTAAAAAGTGTTAATTAATAATACTTTTAATTATTTATATCCTTAAGGAGGAAAACAATGTTAGAAAAAGAAGATAAAATGTTATTTATTAACGAAACAAATACAGCTGTCAGCGATGAAGATCATGTGTCCATTACCGAAGCCGCACGTATCAACAAAGTCACAAGACAAGCTATCTATATCGCAATTAAATTGGGAAAACTAAGAGCTAAAAAAGAATCCGCTCGCTGGACAATCAACCTGAAAGATCTTGAAGATTATCGTAACCAAAAATACTCGAGATCAAAATCCGTTTTTGGCGGAGAACTGATTTTCGACAACGATAAAGGATACTTTTCTGTCAATCAGGTAGCTAAATTGCTGCAAATCCCTGCACAAAAAGTTTATTATGCCACCAGAATCGGATACATGAAAGCTCTACGCCGAGGCGCAGCCTGGGTTATTCACACAACAGATGTGGAAGAATATAAAAAAACTTATCTTCGCAAAAAGAATGTTTCTGAAGATAAAGTAGGTTAATTCACTTTTTTACAGAGTCGCAATTTACGATAAGATGTCTTGAATTGCGATTCTGTAAATATTTATTGCTATTCTTCGTTCTTATCTCCTACAATCACGTTAAGTATCACAGTCCTTTTTTTGTCTCTAAAGTGTTTGTAAGAGGTTTCTATGGTTTCTTCGGTACCCGTATCCAATCCTACCTTAATCTCGTCCGGTCTTTTGAAAGAAAAACATATCGATCATCTGCTTACCATCTATGTGAAAACAATAGAGGCTCAGGATCATAAATCGATTGATGAGACATTTGTCCGAAATGCAGAAAGAGTTGCGATTGAAAGATCGATAGACTCATGTATCGCCTTGCAGGCGTATCGGATTTTTAAAAATGCTGCACTCTCGAACGAAATGGAATGCATCACATGCCGATTTTCCCGACATGAACCGGTGTTCCTGAATAAATTTTTGCTCAATAGCGTGAGCTCTTTAAAAGAAGACTCTTTTTCTAAAAATAGTCTGCTTTACCGCGAGCCGCAATTAACCCTTCAGGAAAAAGATTATTTATCTGCGGTTTATTTGTGTAAGAGACTAAAAGGGAAGAGTCCGCCGCTACCCGATGAATTGAGTAAGGGGACCGGCGACTTCTTTATCAACTTATTGCGAATGTTTGATTTTTTTAAAATTGCAAGCTTCAAAGAGGAAGTGATTGTTTGGCTGAAACAACGGTTCCCTCATCAACTTCGTGAATTATCTAAAATAGCTTGTGAAATCGAAAATAGGGATCTCCTCGATTTCTGTCTTGCCGGATTATTCCCCGATGTTCCCTTTATAAAGATGCAAACGATTGAACTCCCAAAAAAAATAATCGGAATTTCGCGAATAGAAATGAAAACAACCGGCACCCGGTCCGGAATGGAACGAGCTCCTTTAGAAATTTTGAAAGATTTAAGTACATCAGGATTTACTTTTACATTTGATTCCGATTTAACGATGAGCGACGAGGAGTATGAATTTTACAAATGTATATTCGGAATAATCGGAGACCGGATATTTTCCTGTCGTTTTACCGGTAAACCGGAACCCGGTTCAAAAGACATCAAAAAAATTGCAGGCCTTCTTTGTGAAATGACCTCTTTACAACGTGTAGATATGTTTGTCGATTCTTCCGGCGAAATTATTGAAGATGAGATTTTAACTTTCTTAGGGCATATGGCTCCTCTTAAGACTTTTACAATAGGGAATTGTTATGCCTTTAATACAGGCGCTCTCCTGTACCTTGCAGAGCGTTGTAAGGGGATGCTTCAAATTGCTAATATTAGTGACTGCGGAGATTTTAATGATTCCCTGATTCCGATTTTATATAGGTTATGCCCCGGTGCATTGATATGGATCAATAACAGAAAGTATGTAAAAGAAGTATTAAGTCAAGTGATTGATAATTAGTTAATTATATAAGATGCAATTGAACTCGCGCAGCGTTTGGAGTGCGGTGACTTGTCACCGCTTTGCCCTCGCATCGACTTGTCGATGCGTTTTTAAAAATTTAAAGACTAATATGCGAACGAATTTCTGAATATCTATAAAGACAAAACATCGCTTAAAACGCCTCGACAAGTCGAGTCGAGGGCAAAGCGGTGACGAGTCACCGCACTCCAAACGCTGCGCGAATTTTATGTTTTTTTCGTAAATAACTAATTGTTACTTGCTTCCGGCGTTTTCTAAAAGAGACCAATAAGGATGGCTCGAGTCTTTTATATACGAATCACGGGCGACATCGTAAATCATGATAGGATCTAAATTATCTCCGTAACGGACCTTTAAAAACTCTTCCGTACGATTCGGAACAGCCACCTCCAATCCGTCAAAAGATGCTTTCTTTAAAGGGAAAATCATATCAAACGGCACCGGAGTAATATATGTGCTTTCTCTTTTTTTAAATTCATCCGACATAAAAATATTGTTGATGTTGGAGGAACTATAAGTCAGGGTCTTATTATGTTCATCCACAGTATATACATAGATATCAATAAGGATATCCGTGCCTTTGACATGCACTTTCAGGAATGTTTTCGGCACGTCTCTTCCGGACCAATCCAGTACACCATAACGATTGGAATCCAATAAATTTAAGGCGCGCTTTACATTGTCAAAATCGGGCTGTAGAATAGCTATATCAATATCGTTATCCCAAGGAATGACTCCGCCATAACGATATGCCCCCAAACAGGTACCGCAGTCAATCCAATAAGGAATATGCGCTTGTTCAAGAACAGCAATGATGTCTTTGAGCGCATTTTTATCATCTTTTAAATTATTTTCATCCCCCGCACGTCTGCAGCAACCTAAACACGGAATTTCTTCGCGGATTTCGCTCAATACCATTCCTATTTTTCCGTAATGATCCAAATTGCTTTTGACAACAGTGCTTTCGCCGGATTTTTTTATCAAATTATGTCTCGTCCTGGCCTCATGAGAGAGGAATGATATTCCTTTGCAAAATGAACCTAAAAAGATACTCTGCGGCAATAAGATAACCGAACAGAGTGTCCGGGACTCCCAATCTGTATTGTAGTCAAATTTGTGAGTGAGGACATACGGTACATCCGGATCATGTGTAGGTGTGGCTGTTTGGCCTGTAAATACATATTGGTAAGGGATCAGCAATTGATTGCCCAGTCGTTCCAATCCGCTTGCATCGGTAGCTGCTGTAGACAAAAAGACATTGCTGCAGATAAAACAATAAAAATGTACAAAAGGCAGTCCGATAAGAAGAATGAATTTGTAGAGAAAAGTAAAGTTATGAGTCCATGTCATAGTTGTTTTTTATCCTTAAAATGTCCCGCTATTGATTACAAGGAGTGAATGTTTGCGCTTGTAATTAATTTGAAGATAATCTATTCCTATCAATAGATTATATCTTCTGTATTGCCGGAGATCAAGAAGATTTCCCGATATGATATAATTTTGTATATATATTTATTTCTTGGATGTTTAGGAGGTACTAAATGAATAGAATGTGTAAAATTTTTTTGATGAGTTCTGCTATTGTTTTTTTGATGCATTCCCCTGAAGCTGAAAGCTTAGAAATGAGTATTGAAGAAAACGGAAATAAAGCCTCTTTTTTTGTGGATTCTGACATCCCTGCCGAAAAGCTTTTAAAAGAATTTGTTGAATATTTAGACGAAAAAGATCGCTTGTCTGCAATTGAAATGATTGAAAATTCAGAACTTTTTGCCCGTGTCACGGATTCTCGGGATTACTACGGAACGGTTACCGACTCGCAAGTAAAAGATATGTGTTTTATCGTCATGACCCTCGGCAATGAACCTCTCTTAAAACTAAAGCAGTATAAAAATGATCTGGAATCTGCAGGAGATAGACTTGACAGTGTCCATCCTCTCAATTTTTGGAAAACAATATTTTCTGATGAAAAAACTATATCCGCTATGCATAGCATCAAACACAGAAAGAAGGTGTGGAAAAGTTTCATCAAAGGAATGGGCAAAAGTTTGCAACTGGCATTCGATGCAAATAATTTAAAGCCTGAATACATTACCGATTTTGCCACACATCTGGAGATAGATCCCGCAGCAATACAGCCCTTCATTACTAAAAATGATTGGGAAGAATTGGCAAAGCAACTGTTAATTCTGGTTCCGAGAGAAGGGAATATCGACAGGTATGATCAATAGGATCGTTGACAAAAAAAGGACCACAAGTAAATATAATGACTTATCCAAGCAATGGTTCGGACCGCTCGTGCCATAAGAGACTGACAGGAAATAGCATCGCAGTCGACTTTGACTCGTTTCCTGTCAGTCTCTAAGTAATAATATTATATATGTGGTGCCTTTGAAAAAATACATCCTGCTGATTCTTCTTACGCTATGTCCTTTTTTTGGTGATCTATACGGAATATTTTCATTTCGTGGTCCTCACCGCGTAGCTGTAGGCCCCGAAATTTTCTTTATGCAGCGAAATAAGAAAGGCGGAAGTAAACAAAGAGGATTTCTTTACGGCGGACGTTTCACTTATGATCGTATAAGAAGAAGTGCCCTATATTGGGGTGCAGATGCCATGTATGCAGTAGGAAAGCTGGACGGACATAATTCTGACAGTAGAATTTTGCATTCAAGAAAAAGAGATTCGGAAATTGAAGGTCGTCTCGGCTATACACTGAAAAAAAATTGGGGATGCGATTATTACTTGATCCCTTTTTTCGGAGCCGGATATTTTCAGGGGACCAATAGATTTGTCGATAACTCTCCGATGCTTTATAAAATTACCACCAATTTCCCTTATATTACTCTCGGTTTTCTCTCTAGAATAGATTTTTGCAACTCATTAGGATGCGGAGTAAATTTCAAAACTAAGTATTCTGTAGGGGCAAGAGGGAAAATTACTGATGATCCGGATCCTCTTATTGATAAAAGCCGCTTTATTGTAGAGGATAAATTTTCTTACGAATTGGATCTCCCTTTATACTACAACAATTGTTGCTTCGGCAAAAAAGTTGAATTGGCTTTTGTTCCGTTTTATCGTTTCCGCCATTATGGCGGACATGAAAATTGTCCGTTTGATTTTATCGATACCCGTTTTCATATCTATGGCGCCCGATTGATGTTCGGCATCTATTTCTAACAGAAAGTTTCTATGATTACTTTTCGATATTGAGGAGATAAAAAGGATTTTGTCCTATATTTCTATCTACAATCCGCAAACAAGCCTGATCTAAAATGATATTCCAATCGGGAACTTCGGAATAGGCGCTTTCTTGGTGCAGACTATAAAACAACGCTTTTGTAAAAAGACCTCCGGTTTTAGAGGCCCAGGATAGCTCTCCCGGAGAGGCGCTGATAAGAAGAATGCTTCCTTTAGTTTGCAGAAAAAGGGTGTTATAATATTCGGCGATATCCGAATTTTGTACACTCATAAAACACTTATACCGATCCATTAAGGGAGGCGCAAATTTTTCAGGGATGATATTATTGCAACAATCAGCTAAAGCCAGCAAAAAACGGGGATTTTTGTTTTGTAATGTTGTGATGATATGCGAAAAATCCGCACCCTTTTTAAGATCTGTAATATACAGATAAGGAAAAAAATCTTCTTTATTTTCTGTTCTGTAACCGTGACCTGAAAAAAAGAAAAAAACAATATCGTCCTCTTCAATTTTTATCTCATTGATTTTTTCAGGAAATGTTTCATCTAAAGTATCTTCGGTAAAAAGATCTATTTTTAGGGGGAGTTCCAGTACCGAAGCTATATAACCCACTTCACTTTTAATAAAATCAATATCCGATATAACAGAAGTTCTTATGTCATAAGCTTTTATGTCACAAATCATGATAAGCCGGATTTCTTGGGCCGATCCGGAGGTCGGAAAAAAGAATAGGAAAATGCCGAGAAAAAAGAGAGCGATATAGGAAGATAATCTCAACATTTACTCTCCGTTCCGGTCATAGTATTTCGATAGTATTTCCATTATTCTATCAAAAGAAGGATCTATATTGACCCTCATTGTTTTCCCCGTCTCTGAAAATAAGGAGACTTCTTTTGAAGTCGGACTAAAAAGAATGATAAACGGTTCTTTATCCGGAATTTCTAACGCAAATTCCGGAATAAACAAAGTTCTTTTCTCCAATTCGAAAAGATAGTCGGAATCATTGAGAAGTATTTTTTTTATATCAGAAACCTCTTTATTTGAAAGGTAGGTTTTTTTCTCGTCAATAATAAAATCGGAAGGGAATTGGGGAGTGATTTTTAAAAAAATCATTGCCTCCGTTTCTATGATACGGTCGATATATTCATATCCGAAATATTTCCGAACCAGAGACATAGAAGGGGGTGTACCCGATTCCGATTGCCGGTCGGATCGGCAGGAAAAGGAAAAGAAGAGTATGATCACAAAAAAAATATATAGGATTTTCATAAAAAAATTTGCCGTATTTATCCGAATTCACAATAATACGTCATCGTAACAAATAGAAATAAAGTTTAGGTTAAGATTCGCACTTATCCGGATAAAAAAGTTTTGATTAGCCGGTTTTGGAACTCTTCCCGTAATTCTTCCGGAGAACCGGAATCCGTCTGATCAAGCAATATCGGTCTGCCCTTTTTCCCCATGTCATTGGCTATGCTGCCTTTATCGGAAAGTAAAGCATGAATCATATGCGCCGGAGGCTCCGTAAGGAGCACGGAACCCTGATGAAGATATCCCTTTCGTGTTTGCCTTTGTGCCGCTCCGCCGACCTTTTTCCCCTCAATCATAATGTCATAAATAGTCGGCCGAGCCATACAAAAGTCAGCTGAACGTCTTCCTTCACTTATATCTTCAGGAGTAAATAATCGGGGAACCACATGTTTTTTTGAAAATTGACGGATAGCTTCTGCTACTATCGAGTTAACAAAGGTATAATTTTCGAGAGTGTTAAGGGAAAATTTTGGATGCTCTGCCGGCACAAGAAAAGAAAAGGCAAAATCGGTCAAATGAAAAATAATACCGCCGCCGGTAGGTCTTTTACCTAAATCAAGAGAATAATTTACAATGCCTTCCGGATCCAACAACTCTTCCGGCTTAGAAAAATACCCGTAGGTAGCACTCGGTTTTATCCAATCGTATAGATGCAGGATCGGCACCGGACTTTTGTCTATCTCTTTTAAAAGGGCGGAATCAAAATCCATGTTGGCTTGCGCCGTTGATTTACCGGTGCGAATGATCTCAATTTTCATCAGACCTCTTTGCTTGGTTTACCTGCGACAAACAGTCGGATGAGTCACCTCAGTCACTCTGTCTCCGAAAACATACCCTAACTTCTTTAAAAAATGCGTGTGCTCATCTTCTTCATTATAATAATAAAGAGCTTTAGGTCCTACAAATGTTGCCAGCAGATACTCATATCCTTCCCGTTCATTTAACAAAGAAAAATCGATCGGGAAATCCGGTCGTATAAAAACTACATTTCCCGGGGTTTTAGAAAAAGGGGAGGGGAGATCTTCCGATTCGTCTTTTTCAGGTCCTTTCAGACAAATAATATAGCCGCAAAGAATATTTTGCATATAACCCATCGCTTCAAGCGGTTTAATCGATTTATTCCGGTATCCGGAAGGGATAAATCGGTCATATCCGACGCGAAGGGGAGGATAAAATCCGAGCTCTGCTGCGACTTCCCCCAGATTTTTTTTGTATATAATTTTTTGAAGATCAGAATTTTCGCGCGATAAATCAGGACCTTCTTTAAACAGAACGGTACTATTGCTTTTTCTTAGAGTAATCCCTCTTTTTAGAAAAGCGTCAAGAATTTGGGAGTAAAGAATTTCCGACTGTTCTTTTGTAAAAATACCTTCAATTTCGAGCATTCCGTGCATATTAAAAAAATCACGATGCTCTTTGGCCAATGAAAACTTCATTCTGATTTTCCTTAGGGTTAAGACAAATACTATCTCATGAAATTGTTTACAAATCAAGTAAAGAATTTTTTGGAAACACGCAACAAGTTTAAAATTATGTACTGTATGTAAAAGGGACTTTACGATAGATTTAAAGTTCATTATCACACGAAAAAGAGGGATTTTGTGACGATTGCCAATTACATTACTTTCACCAGAATTTTTATCAGTCCGGTTTTTTTACTGATCTATGTGGCTCATGATTATTTTGGGATCAGTCCCATATTCCTTCCCTATATTCTCATCTTCCTCATGGGTGTCTCGGAACTTTCCGATGCGTTTGACGGATACTTTGCGAGAAAATATAATCAGGTTACCGATCTGGGAAAAATTCTTGATCCGATGGCAGACAGTATTTACAGAATCTCCATCTTTCTTACTTTTACACAGCCTCCTGTAAAACTTCCCATTCTCTTTGTCTTTATTTTTATCTATAGAGACTCCGTCATCAGCACCCTCAGAACAATATGCGCCTTGCGCGGATTTGCCCTGGCTGCCCGCTTTAGCGGAAAACTCAAAGCGGTGATTCAGGCTATGGCGGCGTTTATAGTCCTTTTTCTCATGATACCCGAATCTTTAGGCTATCTGCCGGAAGATGATTTACAATTTTACGCCGCATTGAGCGTCGGCATTGCAGCTCTCTATACGGTTTTTTCCGGAGTCGATTATCTCTATGCAAATCGTGAATACATAAAGAAAATTTTAATGAACAAAAATCATGAAAAATCCATATGACATCTTAGGAATAGGAGCTCCCATCCTCGATAGGATCATTCCGGTAAAAGACGATTTTATTCGAAATCTTCCGGGCGGTAAAGGGGGCATGATTTTAATTGATTCTGCAACCTGCGCCGATTTCCTAACAAATTTTGAAGGTATAGGATCGATTGCCCCGGGAGGAAGCGCTGCCAATGTCATAAAAACTCTCGCTCATTTCAATCAAAAGTGCGCTTTCTTAGGAAAAATAGGCCATGGCACTATCGGAAAAGATTTTTGGGAGCCTACTTTACTTGAACAAAATATTGTCCCGCTCTTTTCTTACTCCGCAACTCCGACAGGCATAGCTTTTTGCTTTGTCACTCCGGACGGAGAACGGACCATGAGAACATATTTAGGTGCGGGCATGGAAATGTCCTCGAAAGATATCCGGCCGTCGATTTTTGATGGGATCAAACTTCTCCACATGGAGGGTTATAATCTGGTAAAAGGGGATCTTGTAGAAAAAAGTTTCGAACATGCTAAAAATGCAGGTGCTCTCATCTCTTTTGATCTTTCCGGTTACGAAATTGTAGAACAATATAGAGAAAAAGTACTCTTTCTATTGGAAAAATATGTGGATATTGTCATCGCAAATACAGACGAAGCGAAAGCTTTGACGCAACTATCCGGATCGGATGCCTGCTCTTTTTTAAGCAATATATGTCTTTGTGCAGTTGTGATGGCGGGGAAGCTCGGGTGCTATGCCGGATCAAAAGAACAACTGATTTATCAACCTGTAGACTCTGTGGAGCCGATTGACTCCACAGGAGCGGGCGATCTTTTCACGGGAGGATTCTTATACGCCTATCTCAAAGGATTTCCTCTTGAAAAATGTGCAAAATTAGGGAATATTCTCGGAAAGCATGCGGTACAAGTTTTAGGTGCCGACCTTCCTTCCGAGACATGGATTACAATAAAAAAATCCTCTATTCTTTAGGTAATTGGAATAACCGGCACATTTCATCATATGCTTTCAATTGCTCATCATTCATTTTCATCATCGTAAGAACTTCATGATAGCGTTCTATTGTTTTTAGATTATCTTCATAACCCCACATAGCTTCATCTAAGGCAGTATCGTTGCGTATATTTTTTATCAAAGTATTTGCACCGGCATCGATTAACAATTTTACTATTTCAATGTTTCCTTTTCTTGCCGCTCTTATAAGCGGAGTTTCATTGAAGTAACTATCCGGTTGGTTAACATCATTTCCCTCTTCAATAAACCGGGCTACTTTGTCTATGTTATTTTTGTGTATATTATTGAAGAATGTGATCAGTTCGAACATATTGTTATCTTGACTTTTTTTCGGAGAAGTTGGCCGGGAGGTATCGGCATTTTTTAATATTTCTATTATTGTAAGGTAACTTTCCGCAAGTTTTTCTCTCCTTTCTAATTGTGTAGTGGCAATAGAGAGGGCTGTTTGTCCTGATTGATTTACAATACTTTTGTCCGGATTTGCTTTCAGCAATAATTTTATAATAGGGAAATATCCTTTTGCAACGGCAACCATTAAGGGAGTATTGCCTTCATAATCGGCTGCATCAATTTTAGACAAGCCGATCAATTTTTCCACAAAGGGCAAAATAGCTTCATCTTCAAATCCACAAGTTACCCCAATTTCATAAAAACTACTTTTTATGGCGTGTAATAAAGAATTATTTCCTTTTTTATCAGCGAGATGAGGGTCAGCTCCCCCATTCAGTAACGTAGTTGCGGTTTCAATTTCCATGCTGCCACAGGCTTCCATAAGAGCGGTATGGCCTTCACGATCGGCTATATTGACTTCTGCTCGGGCTAGTAATAAAGATTTCACCAGACCCGTATTTCCTCTTGCGGAAGCAGCCAGCAGCGGTGTATGTCCATGGAAACAAGTCTTATTCACGTCGGCACCGGCTTCGATGAGTAAATCAGCTATTTCGTTTGCACGGTTATAGGCGGCTCTTACAATAGGGTAATCATAAGGATCTTCTTTATCCTGACGATTGATAGGAGCTCCGGCATATATCGCAAATTTTGCAAAGGCCGTGTTATTGGTTTGTATCGCATTTCGTAGTATTGTTTGAAGAAAAATTTCTTTTTGTAGGGCAATTATCCTTACTCTTTCACGTATACTCCCAAAGCTTACAAAATTTCTATTACAATAAGGTGTGAAGGGGATCTTTTGTGGGGAAAAAATACTGCGTCTAAAAAAAGGTGCAACTGAGTTAAATCTTGAAAAACCGACCTGCATAATATCCTCAATAAGTTTATAATTTCCATAAACATTATCAAAAAAAATCAATACAGTAAATAAAAAAGATAAGGAGAAT
>JABDBB010000046.1:0-12541 GCA_013288845.1 Chlamydiota bacterium
GATAGAGTCGAAGAGAACTATTACTTTTCTTAATCATTCCCTTAAAAAAATTGTATTAAATAATTATTTAATATGATATATTTAAACACTGAAGTTTGTTATAGTTTTTATTTTTTAGAATATTGAAACAATTATATAAGATTTTTTATAATATGAGAATAAAAGGAATTAATTAATAAAATTTTAATTTTTCCGTTCATTTCTAGAAATTCTTATCTAATTGACTATAAATAACTTACAATTAACGCACAGTATCCTTAAAATACAAGGAATGCATTATGACTCTAGATCCTTTGACTGCAACAACAGGTCAGGTTAAAACTCAGTTCAAAAAGCTTAAAGAAGTCGTAACAGGAACGGCACAAAAAATAGCCGATAAAGCTAAGGGCATTCCGGCTAAAATCTCCCCTAAAATTGAGTCCACTACCACGAAACCTCGAATGTCTCAAGCGGAAATTAACTCCCTTTCCCTCTTAAACGAATCTGCACCTCTCCCCTCTCTTCCCCCTATTATTTCACAGGCAAAATATAAACCGGAAGGCAGTAACACAACCAACACTATTTTAAAAACTTTTGCCAACTGCCTTGCTCCCGGCATCTTGACCGGAGGTCCCTTACCATATAATCGCTCTAAAGCCGGCCGCGTTGAAGGAATGGAAGCTACGATTGTTTTAGATGCATGGATATGGGCATTAAAAGAATGTGAATCTGAAATCCCGGTAAATAATAAAGACGAGACTTTTAAAAAATTACTTACAGGCTTAGAAGAGCTCAAAACAACTTATACAGACTCTATAGAATTAACACGAAACATCGTGCCATTGCCCGAAAAAGCACTGGCATTAGCAAAGACTGTACGAGATTTGGAAGAAGGAGAATCTTATTCTTTCACAGGAGGATATGGAGGATCACTCAATAGACCGGGACATATACTTATCTATGAATTTAAGAGAACCGGTTCCGGTACTTTTGATATTTCTATCTACACTTCGACAGGATTTCCTTTAGCAAATTCTTTTAAATACATAGGAAAAACTTTATTATCTCCTATCATTCGATATGCAGGTGTTTCTGAAGAGAATCTTTTTCATGCTAAGAAGAGTGAAGAGCCGAATCCCGGAATTTTCCAGGCCTTGTATGAACTTCGCGCTCTTCCCGGTAGGGATAGAAATACTACTTTTGATAATAAGGATGTTCTGGCTGTTTTTAAAGAATTCAAGAAGCATTTAATCCATGTTCCTTTACATCAACAGTCTCCTATTACCCCTCAAAAAGGGGAGACATGCGCTCCTGAAGTCACAAAGGTTTGGATAAGAGCTCACTGTAAAAGTAACAGTATTTATAAACAGATCATTTTTTTTGGAAAATTGAAATTTTTGTTAGCTTCGTACCAATTTTTAAAAGAAACTATAAAAGCAGATACTCCTTCCGGGGACTTTGCCCGTGATTTATTAACAAAAGTATCTGATAAACTTCTTAAAAGATCTGCTAAATTGGCGGAAAGTTTTCCTGATGATGTAAAAGGTATAGAGGAATCGCTCCGAAAAGCAATGGCAACGGCTTATGATATAAAAGGAAGAGTAGCTGCAGAAAAGAAAAGGATTGGAGCAGCTCGCCGAGAAAAATCGTTGGAATTGAATAGTTTTGATATTAAACGCCTGAGAGAACAACATAAGGCAAGAAAATCAAAGTTTGTTGAACCTACTTACTCTGCTGTTGTAACTAGCAAGAAAAGTATTTTCGGTAAACCTGAAGATCTCCGGCCTGATTTATCCAATATCAGCTCCTTCTTAACCGCTGCATGCACCACTGCTCAAAATTATATAGCGGCAAAAAATAGGGTTTCAGCCGGGACTATATTAGACCGCACTTTAGATGCTCTGGAGATTCCCGGTGTCCGTGAAACACCGCTTACAGAAAAGGACCGTTGGTGCCTCAATTATCTGGACGGAGGTGCGTGGGAAAATTTAGATAACAAGCAATTACAGAAAGTCCTTACTCAACTTCTAGAATTACAAAAAATTTATATTAGCGTAGTTGCTAAAAATAAGTATGCATTTTTTCATACGCTGCTCACAAGAGTTCACACTTCGATTTACACGATTCAATCACTTGTTCATTACTGCAGCCTTCGACTGGACGATACAGGTCTTCTCGAACGTTCCTCAGTTGATTTTGAGGGGAATTATCTGGAATTTGCAAACGACTTAGTTGAATATGACATTAAAGAGATGAGAAAAATGCAGGCGGCAAATAAATATTTTGCTGCATTCGAAAATCAAGCTTCTCGTTATTATCCTCTGTTCTATCCGGCCCAAGATGCTGCTATCGAAGACGGAATTATATCAGATATCGGAAGTGTGCCCGGGCAAATAGAGCAAGAACGCACTCGTCCAACTTCTGTAGATGATTTAATAGCAGTACATTTATATAACACTCACAAACCGCTTTCCGAAGCTGTGAATGAATTTATAGAAAAGACTGAAGGCTATCGGGATTATACCGATAAAGAAATTGAAGATGATTACAAGCAGCGCTTAAAAGATGCTAAAGCGAGTTATAAACAACTCCGGACACAATATGAAAATGCTTTAACATATTATAACTTGCAGAAGGACAATTCGAAAGTTAAGAGACCTGTTGAACCTAAACCCGTTGATGAGACAGCTTTAGCGGCCAACAATCTTAAAAACATCACGTTAAATGAAAAGATTGCGATGATCCTGACGGAGGTATCCGACGATAGAAATGAGTTTTTTGATAAGGCGGGACTGAGTTATATTGTTTCTTTAAGGTCCTCTTTTTATCAATGTAATCATCTTCTTCGTAGCCATCTTTGGAGCATGTGGAAAAGTCAATCTTTACCCCACTTGAATTTGAATGTGAAGGCTTCCCGCAATGTCAGACGGAAACAGTGTTTCGTAAATGGACCGCCTAATCTTCAATTAAATTTCAGCATAAACGTAACTTTCAGAAACGCAAAGTCATATTCGATAGGTGGTCTCTATACCGCGTACTTGACTGTGGGTATGCAAAAAGAATCCCGTGAGCTTAACAGAGACTATTCTTCTTTTTTAAACGAAGAATCGGTGCAAAGAAAATACGCCTATGACGATCCTTTAATAGCAGAGGCGAATGCTTTAGAAATGGAGCCCGCCTCTTTGAAGGTTCCTTCTTTGATAACTAAATTAATTAGAACGCTTGCTCATACGAAAATCGCCCCTGCTCAGATGTTACACGATATCATCACAGACATTGATCTGTTGTATGATCCTCAGATCCGTGAATTAATTTTTCGTATTTTCTTTCAAGCTCCCTATCCTCAGCTTCAGAAAGACGGTAAAATGATCACTCCGGAGAGTGTAGGGGATCTCATTACTCAAGATGAGGTTCTTTATAAAAATTGTGAAGCGTATATCTCTCAAGGGTTGGTGTTTTTTCAAAAACAGGCGCATAACCAAATAGATGGGGGAAGTTTTTTCTTTGAATTATCCTATTATCTGGCGAAACATTTAGCTGATCGGGGTTTTTCCGAGAAGGCAGAACAACTGCTTCCGTTAGGAGTGTTGAATACATGGCTACGAGATGAGAGGTTAACTGCTGATGATAAATCGACCCTTGATTTGTTAAAAATATTGTATTACTCTGTGCTGCCGAAAGAAAAAATTGATCAAAATGCTTTAGAAAATATCTTCACAAGTTGGACTTCATATGATCGCAATGAGGAGGCCGGAAATCGTCATTCGAATCGTTTATTTTACTCTGTAGAAAAATTTATTTTATCATTATGTGAGGAAAAAAACTTTAACTCCGAGCTCTGCACTAAAATATTGACGAATTCAGGTTTATTTCAAGGCAAAGAGTTGGAGTGGGCAAAAGAAGAGGATTCTCTTTGCTATATTTCGAATGCCGGCGATACCGAGTATAGGATAGATCTTTTCCGAGGAAGGATATGGATAAACGGAAATCGTCTTGAAGGTACTCCTGCCGATCATCATTGGGAATCACAAGAGATTTTTCAAAGAGTCTTCAAAAAAGACATGATTCCGGGAACGAAAAAATTTGATTTCCGATATGAATCAATGGGATCCGGCGATAATTATGCCCTTACTTTTAATCATGCTACATTCGGGCCTATCCGAATAATACCGGATGTTAAGTCCTGTAAAATTCAAAGACAATTTTTCGGGCAGTTGTATGAATTAAGTTCGATGCAAGATTCCGGTATTCTTGCTGCAGATCATCTTTTTTGGAAACCTGTGGTCCATGGAAATCGCTCCGGAAAGCTACAGGAGACCGGTATATCACTACTGATTACCGATTTAAAGAGTCATGAAATTAAATTTGTACTGGATAAAAGCGGAAGAATCGTAGACCCTAAATTTATTAAGCAGCAAGACGGAAGAGTAACACAACACTCTCAACCCGAAAGAGAGCTGTTTTTGGGAAAAAATCCGGAGATGAGTACGTTCCTTCAATTTGATGAACATATGTTAGTTTTCACAAAAAATGACAAGCGTTCAGAGATCCTCTATCCACGTTATCATTCGGGAGGAAATACCCTTTCTTTTACAGATCAAAACGGAAAATTATTATGGAGTGAAAATCGGCAATTTGTACTGCAGCCGGTTCGTAAAGGGCTTTTAGGAACAATTGACAATTATTTATTTATTAAATCGGAAAAAGGGGCGGAAAAAATTCTGGTGCCTTTCCAACCTTTAAGAACGGAAGATTCCTTAACTCCCAACGGAAAATTAAAAACAGAAAATACTATTCCCTTAACTGATCCGAAAGAGAATGAGGCGTGGAATACCTTTGAATATTTTATCTATGATGTGGATTCGGAAGGAAATTTAAAAGGAAATACTCCCGAGGATGAGCTGTTTCTTTCTTATATTGATTTATCCCAAAAAAACTTTTCACAAGCCATAGAACGTTTACGAAAATTGGATAGATCACAAAAACTTTCAGTATCATCCAAACTAATTCTAAAGATGATCATCGAATTAACCGGCCAATATACGACGCCGCCTGAAGAAAAAATGGTTCGGATGCATGCTGCTTTGATTTTAATGCAGGAAGTTGATCGTTTTGCTTCCGGTCCGGATGAGATATACTTGTCCGATTTAAACAAAATAAATTTGCATTATTTATTCAAAAATTTAGATGACTGTTATCAAAATTTTAATAACATTTCAGCGGAAAATAAATTTTCGATTGAAGAAGAAAAATATTTTCTCGATAACTTAAATAAAAGCGAAAAATTGCCGAAGGTTGACCACCTTTCGGATCAACTCCGTTATAAATATAAATTAAGAAAAAATTCTCGATCACGCTTAGCGTTTTTATCTAAACCGGAAGACCGAAAATTACTCGGAGCGGTAAACAAATTTCGTGAAGGCAACCCGGCTCCTATTGCATTCGACGAGGAATGGAATACAGCACTTGCTTCCCCGCCTGATTATGAGAAGATAAGAAAAGATTATGAAGCTTCTCTGAAAAAAAAGGGTAAAAAATTCACTCCGGAAAAAATTAAAGAATTATGTGATAAACTGATCGAAAAGGAAAAAGAAAACTATCAACGCAGACTTCATATGGCTACCCAATGGTTAATACCTCCTACGCAAAAGACTCCCCTTCTTCTTTATTCCACAATGCAGAATATCTCCAAAATTAATGATAACGGCGCTTTAGTAAAAACTGTATTTGAAATTGCTAAAGGAAAATCTGCCGGCGCGAAACAGGATATGCTTTTTAAATTGCATCAATGGAAACTGAGAATGCATAACGAAAAGTATTTGAAAAAGAGGCCTGAAAAGATTTCTCCGGATGAAAACATGTTGGATATGTTACTTCTCGCATTAAAATATCCTGAGTCCTTTCCTAAATTTCCTGAGCTTAATCCTTCAGCAGACAAGAAGTCTAAAACAAGGAATGCCGAGTACATAAATGCAAGGGTAAATTTTTATAATCAGTGTCGTGAAGCGTATCATAAACATGTCTCGGATGCAAAAACATATTTTAATTCAGGGCCTATTTATTCTTTACCGGAAACATTTCCGATACAGATGACCCAGGTAATTATACTGGACATTGCCGGTTACAATCGCAATTCCCTTATGAATACAGTTCGTTTCGATGAATTGACTGATAAACCTCCTATCGATGATTTCGGAGATGATAAAATACAGTTACAGGTAACTCTTCCTGACGATACCGACAGGATCGATTTTCTTTCGGATTTGGAAAAAAATTATTCACCTGAAAGTGAAAAACCGGAAAGTAATATTGCCGATCTTGATTTTCAGGGAATTATTGCTGAGGAAAGTAACGGATCTCTTGAGGAAAGTGAAGCCTCTACTGATGTTGTGAAGCAAAGTATTGCTGAGTTGTCTGAAGATTATGAAAAAGGAAAAGACCGGAATAACAAACGTGTCGTTTATACTTTTAGCAAAGATCATTGTGAGGGGTTGGTTGCCGGCACCGAGGCAAAAATTAAGAACGTTAATGAGTCTCTTGCACAATCTCAGCAACTACTTTTTCAATTGCTCAATGTGACCTCCTCCGACAAGATAAAAGCTCTTGAGGAAGAAGGAAGAAAGGGGGGTAATGCCAATCGCGACTTGACTTTTGAAGATGCTTTTACCTGTTTGTTGTCGGGAGATATAAGAGAATATCAAGTATTGAATCCGAATTTAGATGAGCAAAGTATCAGGGAGATTGCACAACTGACTTTGGAGATATGCCGTCAAAAATCGGCCGTAGCACAGTTTCGTAAAATCAAGTCTTTTGCACAACAAATACTTAACTCGAAGAATGCCGAGGAGATTTCTACTATTTCGGAAAAACTGGGAGGCGAAATCCGCCTTAGATGTGATTTTTCTCAATTCAGTCCTGAAGAGCAGATTATTTTCTATGCATTTGCAGGAGAGACCGGAATTATTCCTTTTGAGAATCAGCTTACCTTGATTCGTAAAATGATGAAAATGTCTAAAGAGGATCCTTCACAATTTAAAGACATTGTCATTCAGTTAATTATGGGAGGAGGAAAAACTTCCGTTCTGGCTACCGTCATTCTGTATTTGACAACAAAAAAAGAAAAGCTTTCCGACATGGGCGAATTAATTCCAAGGCTATCTCTTTTTATTGTCCCCGGACCCTTATTCAAAACGGTAAAAATCAACTTAGGCGCTTCATTAAAAACAGCTTTCCATATCGACTTAGATGAAATTGACATTGAAAGAGAAGACATGAATCCGTTTGCTCTTGAACGATTAATGAAAAAAATAGAGCACTCTCTTAAAACAGGCCGTCCGATTATTACAAAAGCGGTTACATTGCAATCATTGCAACTACACCTTCTTAGTCAGTCTTCAATTTACGCAAATTTGTATAAATTGAAAAGAGAGCTGATAAAAAAACAAGCTGATCAAAATGCCAAAGTGAATGAGTTGTTGAAACTAAAACCGAAGCAGACGACTCGTCAATGGAATATGCGTTTTGAGGCAGAGCAAAGCTCTTTGAATTCATTAACATCGTTGATAGGCAGTCGCGATATTCAGCTGGAAGAAGCAAAGAAAAATATGCAGTATCTTACCCGCATTTGCAGGATCCTCAAGGAATCGGGAGATGCCCTTATCGATGAGGTCGATTTGGTGTTAGACTGCAAAAATGAAACGAATATTGTTGAGGGCGAGAAAAAGCCGATTTCTCCGCAAGGCAATATGCTTTTGCTGGAAATCTTTAAGCTTTTAGTCAGTGAAGACATCATGATTGATGTAGCCGGAAAGCAGGTCTCTCTCAATCAATACATCGCTCTAACAAAAAACAAACAGTATAAAATGGATCAAGAGGTCTACAAACAAACAATTGTTCCCCTTCTTGCCAAAGAAATAAGGAAAAAATTTACGCCGATTACAGGATATACTCAAAATTGGGAAGAATCTTTTATCCGCTATGTTTCAGGTACCTTGGATCCGAAATTATTGGAAATAATAAAGAAACTAAATGAAGAAGGTCGGGAAATTAATCCGAAATTTATTAAAAAAGATTTCCCGGATAGTAATTTTACAGAATTGGAAGATGACATTGCATTTTTAAAATATTTACATTGTACACTCTCTAAATCTCCTAATGAATCAGAAAAAGAAGCTGCCGATTTTATTGCCCTTACACGCCATTTTCTTTTTGAATTGACACCTTCCACTTTAGGAAGAAAAGCATTCCGAAATTACGGTCCGAAACCAAGTGAACCGGACAAGGTCATTCCTTATATGGCATCGCACGCTCCGGCGGTGACGGAATTCGGGTATCATTGGGAAGAGGCATGCTATTACTATCAGCTGGCTGCCCATATACCGCCTGCAGAAAAAAGCATTGAGCAAACAGCAAAAACTTTTCATAATATTGCACAATATTATGTGGAAAATGAAAATGAAATTTATACTGAAACGATAGAATATATCACCTTTAAAGATTGGTTCGGAGTCACTCTCGACGAAATTCAAGATCCTGCTAAATTAAAGTTAGCCGTCGAAAATATTTCTAAAAGTCCGGAAAAATGCCTGCAATTCCAGTCCGAAAATATCAGCACAAAAGTGGGTTATACCCCTTCAAGACTTACCGCTACAGGGATATCGCTGTTAAAAATGTTAGCTTCCAGAAAAGCGATGTCGGGAACTCCTTATAATGTTGCGGGATACGGAAAAGAGTTGGAGTCAAGATATCTTGCGTCGGAAGGTACTATCGGAAGTATTCTTCACGGATTGGCCCAAAAAAGAGGGGAGATTACTCTTCATACTTCTAAATGGACTTCGCCGGAAGAATATTTAAAAAATATTTATGAAAATCATGCCGCTCCGAAAACTATTCGTGGGATATTGGATACAGGGGGATTTTTCTCCGGTTTCAAAGACAACCGGTCTACAGCTGAAACCATTCGGAAATTTCTTAATGAGAATCCCGATTATAAACCTGACGATGTAAAAGCGGTGCTTTTTTTCGATAAAGATGTGGGAGAGACCTCTCCGAACACTCTTTTTGCCCGGAGATTGGATGCGGCGAATCCTGTAAAGGTAAAAGGAACGACAGCAGACGCTTTGGAAGCGGTCGGATTGAGAGTAAATGAATACTATACTGTTTTTGATGAACCGCACACAACAGGAACAGACATTCCGCAGGTTCCCGATGCACGTTTTCTCTTTAACTTTGATGAAAAAATGCTCTTAAGAAACTTTACACAAGGGATTATGCGGCTTCGTCAATTTTTGAGCTCGCAGACCATCGACATTGTTTTATCCGATACAGCCGGTGCTATTCCAAAAAAAGGTAACACACTCACTATAGATGATCTTGTGCTGTTTGCAGACAAAGTGCAGTCGTTAAAAACTTCAGAGGATTTAGTCAAATTTTATCGCCAGCAAATCAATGAAATTTATAGAGAATTAGCTATTGAAAAGTTGATGGATGCTATCGATATGATCGATGAAAAAATTGAGCCTGATTTTTTCAATGCGGTTATGGAGCATTTCACTCCGTTTTTTGTTACTGATATGGAAGATAAGCCATATCATCAATTTGGAAATTTAAAGACACAAAAAAATACAAAGCAATTTTTGCAGGAGTATCTCGATCGTAAACAAGAGCAATTTGAGACGGCGCTCAATGAATTTAATGAAAAGCTGCCCGATTCTCAAGATACGGACACTGACTTACTACATGAATCACAGCTTGCACACGAAGATATGTCTACCTGCATTAGGGAATCGAAAAAACTGCCGGAAAATTGGGAAGATGTTGCCGATAATTTTGGAATAGAGCAGGAAACTCTTGCAGAAACCGAGGCTTTGGTAGAGGAAGAGATAGAAACCCAAACAGAGAAAGAGCTGTTAGTGGAAAAAGAGCTGGAAACAGAGCTGGCCAACTACCGAAAACTTCCTTATACCAAGAAAAAAGAAGAGATCATGACTAAAGATCTTTTTAAACAGTATTTGAGAAGACTTTCCTCTACGGATCTGATAGGACGAAAAGAATCCGGCAATATCGTCACCATAAGCAAACGACTACAAGCCGATAATTTCTACGCATTTGAAAAAGAAAAAATCCCTTATTATAAAGCGTTTTCGGAACCTGTCTATGGTACTCATACATTTTTTCACAGTTGTACAGGTCCTTTACCTGTATTTCACAAAATGCAGCGTCAGCCAAAACAGTTTTTGGCTATCCGTGCAGGCAACGAAATGCAGTGGCTGCTGCTATCTGAACATGAGGCGGAGACTGCTAAAGAATATCTAAAAGAAATGTACAAATCTAAAGAAGAGGAAGAACTTATTGAGAACGTCTGGTTAATGCAACCTGACGAAACGTTTTTCTCTCCGAACGGTGCTGAATTCCCTACAGAAGATGAAGTGGCAGAAAGTATTGAAAAAGGATTGCTGGAAATCAATATCTTTGGTGGAAATGCTCACTATTTAGAGAAACATTCCGGCGACTTTGAAAAGTGGCTGGAGGGCGGAGAGACAAAAGATGAAGCTGTAGAAGAAATAAAGAAACGCTTCCTTTATTTAAAAGTACTTTCCGATGAAACGCAATTAAAAATCTTTAAAACCCTTCCCGCTTTATACGGAAAAAAATTCGGCTCCGGTCAAAATAGTGTAATGCATATTCTGCAGGCAAGAATGCAGCAGGAATACATGAAAAAAGGAAAGGTATTTCCCGGACAACACGGTGTTTCCGACAACATAGCGCGTTTAAAACGAAAAGAAATCAAAGATTTGAATATCGATTTTGTTCCACGCCTCGGAATGTTCACGGACGAGGAAAAAGAAACGATCACGCAAAATCAGGATCATAATCCGGAAAACGCTGTCGTGAAAAAAAGAGAGTGGCAACTGAATCTGTTACAACCGTTTCAAGGACCTTATGTCGTGGCTGAACAGGTACGTTGGCTGAAACCCGGTAAGATCAAAATTCTCACACATCCTGAACAAATTTGTGCCGTGAAATCGGAAAACGGTATCTTGGTTCCTGACACTGATAAAGATTGCTATTTTCTGACGGAAGAACAGGCTAAAAGTCTTGTAGAGAAGCAAAGACATTTGATTTCGTTTGTCAATCCCGAATTTTATAAAAATTTTACACAGGTTTGGCAATATCAAAGTGTCCGACCTGAAATGGTGGATCATTTAGACGACAGTGCATGGCAAAATCTTTCTCCCGAGCAGATAAATAAACTCGATCATAAACAGACTGAAAAATTTCTTCGCCTGAACAAGAATCCTGCGTCAGTTAGCTTTATACACGGGAACCATCTTAAACTAATACACGGACAAGGAGCTAACATCCTTAATCGGGTCGTTCCGAAACAAATTGCGCAGATCACAAGGCCTGAATTGATTCCGCAGCTACCCAAGATCGCAGAAATTTTGGTAGGACATTCTATCTCGAAAAAAGAACCGCAAAAGGTTTATGCCTGGATTTCGGAGATTCATCCTGACATGGTCCGGCATATGAATTTTAAAGATCATTTGCAGTATCTGAATAAGCCGGAACTGATTAAACGTGTACCCAAAGAATATGTGCCGCGTTTGAATATCGAAAAACAAGTTCCGCATATCGGAGAACATCAGGTACAGTACCTTGTAGATAAGCAATTCAGAAAATGTCCCGATCGACTTGTCTGCTTTGTTCCTGTAGATAAATTACAACATTTAGAAGATCGTCAAATACCTTTCTTGGAAACCAAAGAGCAGATACAGGCTTTACAGGGGAATTTAAAGAACCGATTTTCACTCCTTACCTCCGCTCAAATGTACAGAATTGCTCCGGAGCAGTACCGGCTTTTGACAAAAGAACAAGTTGCCGGATTATCCAAAGAGCAAATTTCGGAGCTTCAAGGCACCTTGAAAGAGGAATTCATAGGAAAATGGAAAGAGATCGGCTCCGGACTCACCAAAGATCAAATTCAAAAATTTGATACGAATGAGTTGATTGATTTACTATCGTCCGGACAAATAAACACGTCTCTTACAGAAAAACAGACACCTCTTCTTCATACCGAAGAGCAAATCCGGGCATGTCCGGATGTGTTGGTATGTAAGTTAAGTCCGAAAGACCAGGTCCCTCATATTCAGGATAGTCAGGTGCCTTTCCTTAGAGAGAAGCAGCAGATTCAAGCGATTAAAGAAGCACAAATTCCAAAGCTTTCTTATGTCTCAGAGGGTGGCAAACAGACGAATCAGATGATGTGGATAGGAAAAGAGCAGTTGGTTCATATAACTCCCGACCAGACAGAAGGATTAACGGGAGAGAATTTGCTCTTATTAAAAGAAAAAGTAACGGAAGAAAAATGGAATAAATGTAAGCAACACATTGTAAAACCACAGGTGAAGTCGTTTACCACAATTAAACAACTAGAAATGCTTGATAATAAACAACTTATGAATTTTGTTTATGATCACCAGATTCCATTGCTCCAAACCAAACGTTTAGTACAGGCCTGTCCCGAAGTGTTAGTAAAAAATCGGTTCTTTAAATTCCCCTG
>JABDBB010000046.1:12551-12869 GCA_013288845.1 Chlamydiota bacterium
AAAAAATCTGGATACAAAACAAATGGAGATGATCAAACCTAAGCAGGCTGCTTTCCTTAAAGGGCAAAAACAAATAGAAGCTTTAGGGGAAAAACCCGAATACCTAAAACATGTAGCGGGCGACCAACTACAATATTTTCAAGATGCACAATGGAAATCGGTGGGACCGGATATAGCGGATAAGTTTCCGATAGGAAAAGGGTTATTCGTAACTCTTAAAGAACAATCCCCTGAAACCTTTAAAAAAATCGTTAAACCCGAAACATTGAAAAATATAGATGGAGAACTTGTGAAAGATTTGCCGTATGAGCAGTTCTC
>JABDBB010000047.1:0-9390 GCA_013288845.1 Chlamydiota bacterium
TCCGTCAGCTGCCACTGATTTAAGCAAAGTACCGTCATTATCGTAGATATTTGACTCTTGCCTTCCGTCCGGATGGATGATTTTGGAAAGTTGTCCCCGACTTGTGTATGATTTCCGGGTTTCATTTCCCCGTGTATCTGTTTGCAGGATCATCTGGTCCATTTCGTTGTATTGAAAATGTACTAATTGGTCAATACCGTCTGTACGCACTTCCGCTAAACGGCGCAATACATCGTAATTATATCTTGTGACATTTCCATAGAAATCCGTTTCTGAAATTTTATCGCCCTGAAGATCATACGAGTAAGATTTCTTTAAACGGGTTCCGTCAGCATAAACTTCTTCTTCTGCAACAAGACGATTACTGAAATCGTATTGAAATAGTCTTTCCATACCCGGACGCGGAGGATCTTCTCTGACGAGTTTATCCATTGAGTCGAATGATCGATAGGTCACATCTCCCAAATGATTCCAAGTTTCCGTGATATTGCCGTGGGCGTCATAAGTCCATGACATTGAAGAGGTATAGATATCGTCGGCATCGTAGACATATTGTTTTTTGACCCAACCTTCAGGGGAATAAATAAAAGTTTTTTTATAAAGAACTTTTTCCTTGCCGGAGGGCAAGTCTAAATATTTATGGACAATGACGATAGGTAAGCCTACGGGAAAAATCGGAGAGTTTTCAATATCGGTAATGCGTCTTTCGGTGACACCGGTAAGATCATTTTCATCGTATCCTGATCCGTCATCCTCAATTTCTTTCATTAAAGCGCCGTTTTTATCGTACCGGTAAAATCGACGTATTTTTATTCCGCCATCTGCGACAATCAGCTTTCGAATCAATAAACTTGTACCCTCACGATAGGTGTACAAGATGGTTTTACGACTGTCTCTTTCTTCAAGAGGTGTATTTGTTCCGTCGTGACTAAAACTAAAAAATTTTGAGTATGTATAATCCGGGTTGCAATCTATATAGCCTGAAGGGGCATATTTAATAACCGGATCGTCTCCCCCTTTTAAATTTCCATGATATCGCTCTTCTATTACATTTCCTCTTGCATCATAGATATAATCGCGGGCACATTTTACGCTTCCTGTACTGTCTGTTAATTTAGTACTGATAAGATTTCCTTCGTTCGCATCTTTTCCCCATAAATAGCTTTGAGAAGAGTAAGGAAAATCTCCGTCATGTGTTTTTTTCAATCGGTTGATTTGGCAGAGTCTATGTTTTTCGTAGACATATTCTGTGCGATTTTTGTAGACGTCAGAAACAATCGTCTTTCCTGTTTCCCATTTTTTTGGGTTGATGTATTCGAAATTGTAGATCATGACAGCATCATCAGTTGTACTGACGGGCGCACTTTGAGAGAGCACTCTATCTACTGTTCTGTTTATATTACTGTTTATATTTATAGTTTTACCGCCGCAATAATTGGGCCCTTCTTTATAGTAAGCCGTTCTTAGATATCCTCTAGGAAAGAATTTACCGATGACCAACATATATGAATCAAATACATACAGATTCGGTTCATAGGCAAACGATACCGTAGGCATTCTGTTTCCGCTTATTTGGTAGATATTCGGCCGATTTAAATAATTCGAGTTACTTTTGAGAGTAGCCTCATTACCTCCCATTCCTTTGATTTCGAAGGTTTCTCCGTTTATACTATTCGGATTGTCCTTAAAGGCCAGACTCATAGAAGCGATCTCTACTCCTGAATAATTGCAGGAAGACATGAAATTAATTCTACCCCAATCCCCATAACGATAATTAATCACCTGACCGATCGCATTGGTAAATCGCACAATTTTGTACTGATCCTTATAACCTGTTTCGGCAAATGTAGATCCCTCTCCTGCTCCGTTACCGAATAAAACCTGATTATCGCGTCTATAGAAAGTGTCATTTTTGGGATTGGTACGTCCGCTTAATTCACCCATAGATGTGTTGATGACTCTTTTTTTATTTTCCGGAGATAAATGAAAAATGCTATTTGTCGGCTTTCCGGTAACTCTTTCATATCCTTTTACCTGTCCGGAAGGTCCTGTGAAGGTAAGCTCTGCAAAATTGTAATTATTTCCGGGCGCAATTTGTGCATATCCATAATGATTACTGCTCCAACCTCCGCAAAGATTCGCATTGTTCCTGTTTGAGTAGCTTATTTCGTAATGAAGATCGGAAATTCCCGGTACAGTTAAGCACCGGACAGTATCACAATATTGACCTGAAATGGCATCGACAGTGCCGTTTATAATGGCGGAAGGCATTCCTTCGAGTTGTGTAAACACATTTCGCGATTCCGATTCTTTACCGGAAAAAAGCGATGTCTGAAATAAAACAAGATAGGTACAGGCAATAAATCGAAGGTTCAAATAGCGCATTTAGATCTCTTTTAAAATTTAAAATTCACAAATTAAGGACTATACTTTTTTTGAAAAAATAAAGTCAAATATATTTTTGTAAAATTTAAAAAAAGATGATGTTTACATAAGAAGAATTGAATACGCGCCGGCATTTGGAGTGCAGTGACTCAACTATCGCGGCATTTTAAGCGATGTTTTGTGTTTAGAAATATTCAGAAACTCGTTCACATATTAGTCTTTAAATTTTTAAAAACGCATCGACAAGTCGATGCGAGGGCAAAGCGGTGACGAGTCACCGCACTCCAAACGCTGCGCGAGTTAAATACCTATTTAATTAGTAATAAACTTTAGAAAGAAAAAGCCCTTCAGGCGGGGCTGCACGCCCTGCTTTCTTTCTGTCTTTTGCGGCAAAAATTTCCGGAATTTCATCCGGATTTCTTTTGCCGGCAGCTACTTCTGACAGAGTTCCGACGATATTGCGGACCATTTTATAGAGGAATCCGTTTCCTTCAAATTCGAGACGAATCCCCCCTTCTTCTTGGATAACATCCAGTCTATAGAGGTTTCTGATCGGATTTTTCGCCGCGCTTCCGGCGTGAGATTCGTTTGCAAAAGAGAGGAAATTTTTTTCGCCTATAAAATGTTTTGTTGCGGCGATAAGGAGATTGAGGTCTATTTTTTGTTTTATATGCCACGCATATTTGCGATTAAACGGGAGCATGACGGGATCTGTATGGATATGATAGAGGTAACATTTGCCGACGGCGCTATATCGTGCATGGAAATCCGACGGAACGGAAGTTGCCTCTAAGATTCGTATGTCGTCCGATAAAATTCCGTTTAAAGAAACTTTAAGTCTATGTAAATCAGGTTGATTATCCGAATGAAAATTTGCTACCTGACCGAGGGCATGCACACCTGCGTCGGTTCTTCCCGAACCTGTCAGTCGGATATCCTCTCTGAGGATTATTTTCAGAGCTTTTTCTATTTGTTCCTGAACGGAAAGCGAGTTTGGTTGCGTTTGCCATCCGGAAAATTCCGTACCATCATATGCGATCAGAAGTTTGGTGTTGAATTTGTGTTTTGTATTTTCCGACATTAGGTGCTCACAAATAATAAATCGCAGATATTTTCTGCCTGATTAAAATCTTCGGGAGTAGTAATTTTTATGTTGTTGTAGTCCCCTTCAGCCAACTTTACAGGCAATCCCAATGATTCTATGATCGACACATCGTCGGTGACGGTCAGATTATTTTCCAAAACGTAATCGAACCCTTTTTTAAGTAACTGTGTTTTAATGACTTGCGGAGTCTGAATTTCTCTGAATTTTTCTCTGTCCGGAGTTTGTATGACAAATCCGGATTCATCGATCTCTTTTATTGTGTATTTAAGAGGCATCGCCGCTGCCGATGCGTCTGATATAAAAGCCTCTTTACACACTCGACGTACGAGTTCCGGCGTAATAAAAGGTCTGGCTCCGTCGTGAACACAAACAAATTCCTCCGGATATTGTAAGGCATTCAATCCGTTATAGACAGAGTCCTGTCGCCTTTCTCCGGGCTCAGCAAATGTCAGTGTTTTTGTAGTGTGAAAGGAGCGAAATAAATCGCGATATTCCTCGTGACAGACCACGACAATTTCGGTGACTTCCGATAATGAGGAGAAGCACTCAAAAGAATATTGTATGATCGGACGATCCCGAATTTTTTCATATTGTTTGGGACTATTTTTACCGCTTCTTTTTCCGAATCCTCCCGAAAGCAGGATGATGCTTACCGACCCTTTATTTTCCATTATTCAACTCCGCCAATAGCATTTCAGGTACGCTGAACCAACGAAAATTCATTGTTCCGCCGACCCCTCTGTTTGTATAAATCCATTTGTTTTTGATCCGGACAAGACCCCTTTTGAACAGCGGATTTTCCATTAAAATAAATTTATTCCGTAAAAAGGGGAGATTGACCTGTCCGCCGTGTGTGTGTCCTGATAAAATCAGTTCACCCGGATGTTCGAGAAGGGAGATAACAGCATCCGGATTATGCACCAAAACAATTCCGGGAAAATTCCGGTCATAATTTTTAAAAGTCGTTTTTACATCTGCTTTATTGAGCATATATTCGCCGAGTCCGGAAATATTCAATTTGCTTCCGTTGATGTCTACCGTAATTGTTTCGTTATGCAGCAACTTAAAAGGGCTGTCTTTTAGAATTTCCACGAGTTCTTGGTTCAGCCCCACTTTCGAAACCGCCTCTGTAAATCTTTTTTTAATCACCGTTTTGCTAAAGAGTTTGCTCAATCCTCGAAAAATGGTAGAGTCTAAATTTTTTCCGGATGATGCATCATACTCCCCGTTTTCGTTGATAAATGCATATTTCTCATAGTCATGATTGCCGACCACGGCATAGTTGCCGAAACGGGCCCGGGGAAAATTCCGAAAGAAATCGGCGAGGCGCTCTTTGTCACCAAGTTTTGCATTACAGAGAAAATCTCCTGTGAAAACGATGAGGTCCGGATCTAAAGAGATCGCTCTTTTTTTCAATTTTTCTAAAAAAAAATTATACATTCCTCCATTTAAATGAAGGTCGGTAAAATGCAAAATTTTCAATTTTTGCAATCCTACGGGCAATTTCTCTATGTCGATGCTCAGTCGGGTGGTGCTCAAGAGATTCGGTTCAATAAATCGGGGCCATATTCCGACGACAGACACCACGCACCATAGATCCCAAAGGATCTCGCCTATACTTTTTTTCTCTTTTTTCATCTCGGATCCTCTTACACAAAGATCTATTTTAAGGTTTACAAAGAATTTCTGCATTAAAAAATTTACATCGTTTTTTTTAATTAAAAAAGACTTACATAAAGTATTTTAGATAATTTTCCCTCTCAGATATTATTTTTCCTCGCAAAAAAAAACATTTTGCATTAGAATTCGGTGATTTAATTATGTAAAAATAAGACCTTTCTACCGGACAATTATCCGAATACCTCACCTTAATAGAGTTAAAAATGGAAAATATCGAAGAAAAATTATATTTAATAAAAGAATATTTATGGGGTCCTCCTCTTCTTATTTTATTGCTGGGCGTCGGATTTTATCTCACATTTCTCCTTCGCGGAGTGCAGTTCCGCTATATAGGATTTGCCGTTAAACAGGTGTTTGCGACAAAAAAAACCGGTGCTACCGGAGATATCAGCCATTTTGAAGCTTTAATGACCTCTTTAGCCGGAGCCATAGGAACCGGCGCTATAGTCGGAGTGGCTTCCGCTTTGGCTATCGGAGGATTGGGAGCTCTTTTTTGGATGTGGGTCACGGCTGTTCTCGGAATGGCAACTAAATATGCAGAGTCGTTACTTGCCGTGAAATATCGACGGAAAGATAAACGGGGAGAAATGATCGGCGGTCCGATGGAGTACATGGAAAAAGGGCTGAATCTTAAATGGATGGCCCTTATATTTGCTTTGATGGGAAGCATTGCTGCCGTAGGAACCGGAAATCTTGTACAAATCAATTCCATTGTAGAAGCTGTCGACACCCTTTGGCAAGTCGATCCCCTTATATCAGGATGCATCATTGCCGTATTCACAGGATTGGTAATTTTGGGCGGAGTAAAAAGTATCGGCCACGTCTCAGCTGTTTTTGTTCCGCTGATGGCCTTGTTTTACTTTACCGGAGGAATCCTGATTATTCTCCTTCATTACAAAAATATTCCCTCGGCATTTTCGACTATTTTCTATTCTGCTTTTAGCGGACAAGCTGCTGTGGGCGGATTTTCAGGTGCGACTCTTATGTTAGCCATACAAATGGGAGTCTCTCGAAGTATTTTTTCGAATGAAGCCGGATTGGGTATTTCGTCTATTGCGGCAGCGGCTGCTAAGACTGATTCTCCCGGAAGACAAGCAATGATTACGATGACAGGCGCTCTGTTGAGTACCGGAATTATTTGTACGATTACAGGATTGGTGATCGCGGTGACCGGAGTCTTCGGAGCGACCACTTCGGACGGCAGATTATTAAACGGTGCGGCTTTGGCCATTTTAGCATTTGACAGCGGTATTTACGGCGGATCTTACATAGTCACCATCGGATTGATTTTATTTGCATTTTCTACGGTCATTGCTTGGGCATATTATGGAGAAAAGTGTTTTGAGTATATGTTCGGAGAGCGCTCTATTATTCCTTATCGGATTTTCTTCACTTTGATTGTGATCCCCGGGGCTATCATGAAAATGGAAACGGTATGGTATATTGCGGATATTTCTAACGCCCTTATGGTGATACCTAATTTAATCGCCCTTGTTTTACTGTCGGGCGATATAAAAAAGGAAACTAATAATTTCATCTCTATAATTACTAAAGAAAATAAACAATTAAATCCTCTATAGGAAAGATAATGAATTCAGATATTACAAAAAGTTTGATAGACATCCTGGATACCTTTTATAGCTATATTTGGAGTACCCCTATGCTCCTTTTGATTATGGGCATCGGAGCATATTTTACAATAGCATTAAGAGGAATACAATTTCGTTATCTCGGATATGCCTTTAGTTTGATCATGGGTAAAAAGCACTACAAAGGGGAAAAAGGGGATATCACTCACTTTCAGTCACTTATGACAG
Source organism: Chlamydiota bacterium (assembly GCA_013288845.1). GTDB lineage: Bacteria > Chlamydiota > Chlamydiia > Chlamydiales > Criblamydiaceae > JABDBB01. The sequence goes on from JABDBB010000047.1 coordinate 6,988, forward strand.
CTCTTGCCGCTACCATAGGAATAGGGAATATTGCCGGAGTGTCAACAGCCATTGTTGTCGGAGGCATGGGAGCTCTTTTTTGGATGTGGGTCACAGCCCTTCTCGGAATGGCAACCCGTTATGCCGAATCCATATTGGCAGTGAAATATCGTACAGTAGACAAACGTGGCGAGATGTCCGGCGGACCTATGTATTTTATTGAACGGGGAATGAATTGGCGTTGGCTCGCTACCGCTTTTGCCCTTTTCGGAGCCATTGCAGCATTCGGCGGCGGAAATATGATACAATCGAATTCCGTTGCGGACGTCCTTCACAATCTTTTTTCTATAGATCCTGCATGGTCGGGAGTTATCCTTGCGATATTGACCGGATTGACCATTTTAGGCGGGATTAAAAGCATCGGCAAAGTGGCCTCTTACCTTGTTCCGCTGATGGCTTTCTTTTATATAGGAGGAGCTAGTTTGGTCCTCATTATGAGATATGATCTCATTCCTCAAGTGATCATGAATATTTTCTCTACCGCGTTTACCGGTCAGGCCGCTGTAGGCGGATTTGCCGGATCGACAATCATTTTAGCTATCCAGGTAGGGGTGAGTCGCGGATTGATGACCAGTGAAGCCGGATTAGGAACTGCCTCTATTGCAGCTTCCGCAGCCCAAACAGATGTTCCGGGCAGACAGGCTCTTGTGTCGATGACCGGGTGTTTTTTGGCGACGATAGTGATGTGTACTTTTACAGGACTTGTTTTGGGAGTCACCGGAGTCCAGGGATCTTATGATGCAGACGGCAAGCTTTTAACCGGAGCCTCCATGACCGTTGCAGCCTTTGAATCGGTTGTTTCGGGAGGCGGGTATATTGTGACGATCGGATTGATTTTGTTTGCTTTTACAACCCTTCTCGGTTGGGCATATTACGGAGAAAAGTGTTGTGAGTATCTTCTGGGAGAACGTTCGGTTTTGTGGTATCGACTGATTTTCACGTTAATCATCATCCCCGGAGCTGTCATGGATTTAGAAATTGTATGGAAGATATCCGATGTAACGAACGGATTAATGGCGATTCCCAATCTGATCGGTTTAATTGCTTTATCCGGAGTAGTCATTAAAGAGACGAAAGGATTCATGCTCCTCCTCAAGTCCGAAGCAGAAAACGCGGGTTAAGAAGAGTTTAATTCGCGCAGCGTTTGGTCTAACACAGACATGGTGTACATTTTGACCCAAGGACATGGTGTACACTATGTCTGTGTTAGACCAAACGCCGGCGCGTGTTCATTTCCTCTTACACAGAGACCGGTTTCTTTTTCAAAAGGAGATCCACTTCTTTATTGACGGCTTCGATATAATTTATAAAATTACTTTGGAGATCTTTTACAGTCATCTTATAAGGAATATCAGGTGTGACCCCTACATTTTCCAACGGAGTGCCGTTCGCTCTTAATCCTACAGATCCCGTCAGAGAATATCCTGCCAATCCGAAACTGCTATTGGCTGAATAAGACAACACATAGCCCCCTGCTCCGGCAGTCTTGGTACCAAAAATCTTGGCCAGACCGTTGTCCTGCATCATGGCAGGAAAAAAATCACCGCAGGAAAAATCCAGTTCGTTCACCAGCACAATAATCGGATGTTTATACTGCACATATTCTGAAGGTTCAATTTCTTCCACTCCGTTAAGATACCACGGATCGGACAGACGTTTTCCTGCATTAAAAGAATCGATAAGATTGGAAAGATAGGTAATTAATCCGTCAACAACTTTCGGACTCAAGTCCTCTTCCTCATAGTCTTCTTCTTTAAAACTTTCTAAACCTTTTTTATTGGCGATCGCATAATAGATGTCACGTTGGGTAATGATTTCACTTTCAAGAAATGTTTTTATGGGTTTCGAAGAAAACATAGAGAGTAAAGTATTCATGAAATAATCGCTGCCGCCCGGATTGTCTGTGATGTCGAATACCAGTGCAGCCGATTCTTTATTGAACATTCTGAGAATATCGATTAAATCACCCAAGACTCGGTCTTCGAGTTCATCATCAGGAAAATGAAAAGTAGGAAGATAGATATACCCTATTTTTTGCCCCTGCTTATTCAAATAAATGTAAGCATAAAGATGAGAAAAATTATCTGCCTGCCAAACAACTTCACCTAATTCCGGTAAAAATCCTTTTACATAATTTTCAGGATAGGCCCATTCTTCATTCAACTCTTCATCACGTAAAGTTTTTCGGGAAAAAGGATATTTTTTACATTTTCCTCTTAGGATATAGTCGTGAGCTTTTTCGACTCTATAATTTTTTCTGAGAGATTTTTGTATTTCACGAGGAGTTTTGCCGATTTTCTTCGGTTGAAGTTCTTCTTTTTGTGGTACATTTATTTGAATAAGCAGGGGCAAAAAATAGGGTAT
>JABDBB010000047.1:9400-12835 GCA_013288845.1 Chlamydiota bacterium
GTACATTTCTTTTTAAAATATCTTCCGGAAAATATAGCCAAGGCAATTCATAAGTCGTAGGATTTTTGCTTCCCTTTTTCAGAACTGTGAGCTTGAAATTACCTTGAGGGGTTTTTTGTCCGTATTTCCCCATTTTTTTAAAGAGCATGGAGGATGCGATAGAGTATCCGGTAGGAGAACGATCGCCTCCCAAGTCATTGTCGATCACTTCTTCAATTACCTCTGCAATTTTCTTTCCGTTTATGGCTAATATTTCATCGCCTATTTCATAATCGATATAGCCGGATTCATACATGTTATCAAATTTATCTGCCCAGCTCTCGAGAAGAGGAAGATCGACTAAAAAGGCTTCTATGGAATCTAAATCAAAAAAGAAACCGACATCCGTGATAAAATAACGTCCTTCCGCTCCGTTGATTTTCAGGGGAAAAAGGGAGAGTTCACGGGAATAAAAATAACAATTTACATGATAATCTCTTGCAGAAAGGAAAAACTTTTTTACAATTTTTTGATAATCATCGGTAGTAAGAGGAGAAGCGGTTAAAATATTTTGCTTACTTTTTTGAAATGCCGACTCCGGGCTCCAATTAAAAAGTGTTTTTTTCACCTCGTTCGGAGCATATCTTGCCTCCATTGTGCTACGAATTGCAGTTAGATCGTTGATCATCTCGTTCGAACGGGAATCGGGAGGAATAGCGGAAAGCGAAGCGGCAAATCCAAGAAGCAATGTGCAAAATATTTTTTTCATAATAAACCTTTCTGTAAGCAAAAATAACGAGTTTAATTATACATACATAATTAAAAACAAACAATTAAAAAACAATTTCAATAACTTGTCGATTCTAACTTAACTTTTCCGTGGAAAATATAATAGATCATAATTGTATAGCTCAAAACCATAGGGATACCGATTGCGCTAATTAAAAGCAATATTTGTAAGGTGGTATTGGAAGCCGCTGCATTATAAATCGTCAGACTGTTTCCGACAGGATCGTTAATCGCACGAATGATATTGGGAAAAGTTCCGATGCCGAACAGAATAAGAAGACAAAGTATATTCATGCAGGAAGAGAGGAAAGCCCTTCCGTCACGCCCTTTATTGATTTCTCTGGGTATATTTGCGATTGCCAACATGTTTATAATTGCGATAAGAAAGAAAATCTGTCTTTCACGAATAGCCTCTACCATATGCGGAAACCATATCAATGTCGCTGTTGTGGTTACAGCGTAGGACATGATAAAAAAGATGATGAACGGATTTACTTTTTTTCGGATTTTATCATGAAATTCCCCTTCGGTTTTCATTAAGAGGAAAATCGAACCGTGCATGATAAATAATGCGATTGTCATGACACTGACCAACAGATCGTAAAAAGTAATTTGGTCTGCAATCGTCCCGATAAATTCAAAATCGGAATCCAGCGGAATTCCCCGGATCAAATTCCCCAAGATCAGTCCCAAAGCACCGGCAATAATTAAACTGGCTAAACTAAAAAAAGCATCCCACATCCACCTCCACCAGGCCATCGGTTGCTTACTGCGAAATTCAATTGCCACTGCACGAAAAATGATTCCGCAAAGAAAAACCATGATGAATCCGTAAAAAGACGAACATAATGTCGCATATGCCTCAGGAAATCCGGCAAAGAGGGCTCCCCCTGCGGTGATAAGCCAAACCTCATTTCCGTCCCATACAGGTCCGATTGAATTGAGCATCAATCTGCGCTCTACATCCTTTTTTGAAAAAAGATGTAGCATACCTACTCCCAGATCGAATCCGTCGAGGATAGCATATCCGCAAAGAAGGATAACAAAAACCATAAACCACAGAAACTCAAGACTTTGTGACATCGCGACCAATTTCCTCTACATATTCCTGTAATTGATGATAAGGGGTAAATTCATTTTCATCTTCACCGGGACCATGTTCAATTTTTTTTCTTAAAAGATAGACAAACATAACAAAAAGAAACGCATAAACAACTGTGAACATGATAATGGAAGAGAATACCTGATTTGCCGTCACCGTTTTAGAGAGTCCTTCGGATATACGTAAATAGCCGTATACAATCCATGGATACCGCCCCATTTCGGCGACTACCCATCCCGTTTGATTCGCAAATACGGGAGCCAAAACGGAAAGCATTAACATTCGGAAAAATATTTTACTTTCAAATAAAGTCCCTTTCCACCAGCGGTAGAGCGCCGTTGTACAAAGAAGAAACATGATCACCCACATGCCGATCATGATGCGATATAATTGAAAAATTGCCGGACTGTTTGGACGATCCTTTTTAGGAAATTGATCCATTCCCTGAATCTCCGCATCGGCATCGCCGAAAGAAAGGTAGCTGAGCAATTTCGGGATGGCCACTTGGTATCGGATCGTTTCATTTTCTTTATCCGGAAGTCCGAAAAGTGTTAAAGGAGCCCCTTTTTCCGTTACGTATAACGATTCAAAGGCGGCGAGCTTCAACGGCTGATAACGTGCAACAACTTTTCCGCTTTTATCTCCCAGATAAAGTTGCAGCATCACCGATATGGCACAAATCACTATAGAAATTTTTAAGGAAATTTTTGCGAAGTCGATATGGATATTTTTTAGCAGATAGTAGGCAGAAATTCCGACGACTAAAAAAGCACCTTGCAGCCAGCACCCTACAATGACATGAAACAGGCGGGTCATCGATGACGGATTAAAAAACATCGCCCAAAAGTCGTTGATTTCCGCTCTTGCTGACATCCCTTCTCCGGCTATGACAAATCCTGCCGGAGTCTGCATCCATGAATTGGCTACTACAATCCAGATAGCGCTGAAATGCGCTCCTGTTGCCACCATGATCGTAGAAAAATAATGCAATTTCGGTCCGATTCTGTTCCAGCCAAATAAGAGTAAAGCGAGGAACCCGGACTCTAAAAAAAAGGCAAAGATCCCCTCTGCAGCAAGGGCACTCCCGAATACATCTCCCACATAGCGGGAATAGGTAGCCCAGTTTGTGCCGAATTCAAATTGCATGACAATGCCTGTGGCGACTCCGACGGCAAAAGTTAAAGCAAAGACTTTAGTCCAAAATTTTGCCGCTTCCAAATATTCCCGTTTTTTTGTTTTCATGTAAAATCCTTCGAGGATTACAAGAAAAACTCCCAAACCGATGCTAAAAGGGGGATAGATATAATGAAACATGATGGTGAGAGCAAATTGAAGACGTGCTAGTATTTCTACATCCATAAGACACTATCACCTTTTGTCGATCGCGGTCGCATTTGAAGAACTTAAAAAAGAAGTTTAATAAAACCGGGCATTTATCAAAATATAAATCTTCATAATTTTCTTTGGATATGGTATTATTAATGACAAATTTTACTATATTCAGCTTGGGGAATACATAATGAAAAAAGTGAAGATTATGGGGATTTTGAATGTCACCCACGACT
>JABDBB010000048.1 GCA_013288845.1 Chlamydiota bacterium
CACCGCACTCCAAACGCTGCGCGAATTGAAATTTTGTTAAGTCAACCAACTAATAAATAGATGTTTACGCTTAATTTAATACCGGTAGGTCTTTTTAACCGGCGTATTGGACTACATTTTTTTCTCTTGTGACCGATACCTTAACAGTGCCGTAAGTCAGATGCTTTTCTATTTCTTTAGTAAGGTCTCTTGCCAAATGTATGACACCGTCATCGTCAATTTTGTCAGGAAGAACAAAAATACGTAATTCCCTACCGGCCTGAAGAGCAAAAGCTTTTTCTACGACAGGAAATTTATAAGCTATTTCTTCCAATTTTTTTAATCGTTTTGTGTATTCCCCCACAGCTTCAATACGGGCACCCAAACGCGCTGCAGAAATCGCATCGGCAGAACAGCACAGACTACCTTCAATAGTGATCGCTTCCATCTCATGATGATGACAACCGATTCCGTTTGCAATTTCTTTTGTCTCACCATATTTTAAAGCTAAATCATAACCGATCAATGCATGAGTTCCTTCCATTTCGTGAGAAACAGCTTTGCCCATATCATGAAGAAGTCCTATTCTTTTAGCCCGTTCTACGTCTATGCCAAGTTCCCCTGCCATCAGTCCCATGATATGAGAAACCTCTAAAGAGTGGTCCAAAACATTTTGTCCGTAGCTATGCCGAAATTTCAACTTTCCTAAAAGTGTCACAAGTTCGGGTTGCAGATTGATGACACCGGCTCTCATCGCCGCATCTTCGCCGTAATATTTGATCTGTTTTTTTATTTGCAGTTGTGCTTTTTCGACCGCCTCTTCAATACGTGTGGGATGAATGCGACCGTCCGTCACTAAATCGGTCATGGCAAGTTTTGCGATATGTAAACGTAAAGGGTCAAAACCTGACAATACTACAGCATTCGGTGTTTCATCGATGATGACATTGACTCCTGTAGCCCTTTCTATGGCCCTGATGTTCTTGCCTTCACGTCCGATAATTCTACCTTTCATATCTTCATTCGGCAATGCTACGGTATTGATAGTCGTTTCGGAAACACAGGATACAGCCAGTCTGTTGATGCCGGTTGCAATGATTTTGACCGCTTCAATTTCTGCGGTCTCTTCTGCTTCTTTTAATGTTTTTCTAATAAAATTCGCCGCTTCTGCTCTGACTTCAGCTTTTGTTTTTTCCAGTAAAAGCTCTTTCGCTTCGGTGGCACTCAGTCCGGAGAGCTTTTCTAAACGGGTAATCAGTTCCGATTTCATTTGTTCGTGAGCTTTTTTCTCTTCTTCGAGCAGTTCTTTTTTTTGTAGGATTACGGCTTCACGTTTTTCGGTATCTAAGATTTTTTTTTCGACACTTGCAATTCTGTTTTCCAGTTTATCTTCGCGCTGTTTCAATCGCTCTTCTATTTCATGAAGCTTTTTTCGTTCTCGTATCCGAAAGTTTTCGAGCTCTCTTTCTTGTTCGAGTTCTTTTCTTTTCCTGTCATTTTCTGCAGTCCGGTTGAGATTTTGCGCATTTTTTTCTGCTTCTTCAATAATTTTTCGAGAGACTATCCGGAAAGTTTTAAGACGAATTTTTTGGTATAACCATAAGGAAGGGACTGTCAGAAGGGCCCCTGAAATGATTCCGATTCCTATATCTATGAAATTTTCAAACTCCATTTTTTATCCTCCGGTATCAACATACATCATTTATGATTTCCTGCTAAATAAAAAGACCGAATGAGAAAAAATACACAAAAACGATTGTCTGATGTAAGAGGAAATTAATATGCGCCGACGTTTGTCAGTTCTTTAAAAGGAGAGATTTAACGGGTTCGAAACTTTTTCTGTGAATGGGACATGGGCCGTATTTTTTTATCGCTTCGATATGAAAAGCTGTTCCATATCCTTTATGAGCGTTGAATCCATATTCCGGCCAGGAGTCGTGATATTGAATCATGAGCGCATCTCTCGTTTCTTTTGCGATCACGGATGCGCCGGCTATCGAAATGGATTTGCTGTCTCCTTTGACAATTGCGGTATTCGGCAAAGAAAAACCCGGCAAGGGTAATCCGTCAATAAGAAGATAGTCCGGTGAACCCGGATTATTTTTTATCGACTCATTCATTGCCATAATAGTGGCACGATAGATATTGAATTCGTCGATATCGTAATGTTCGACAATTCCTATTCCATAGGAAATGGAAGTGTTGCCGATAATTTCGCGAAAAAGTCGGGCACGTTCTTTTGGGGAAAGTATTTTGCTATCGTTGATACCCGGAAGAAAAAGTCCTTCCGGAATAATACAAGAAGCGGCCACAACCGGACCTGCAAGGGGGCCGCGGCCGGCTTCATCGATTCCGGCAATTGCTTTAAATCCTTTACCGTTTACCTCTCTTTCAAAGCGGGTCAATTCAAGAAATCGAATTTGATCCTTCGGTTCTAAGAGAGCGGTATCGGACATAATGCTATTCTGCCGAATTTTCCGGTGTCATTTCAGGATTAGCTGAGATGCCTACAGGTTCTTCATCCGCCGGTGTATGTACAGGAGCTGCGGTACCGTTTTCATTTTGTCTGCGGCGGGTTCCGATTTTGGAACGGACTTTCGCTTTTTTACCTGAAGTTCCGCGGAGGTAATAAAGTTTGCTGCGGCAGACATCGCCTTGTTTCAGGACTTCGATTTGAGAAATTCTGGGGCTATGTAAAAGGAATACTCTTTCCATCCCTTCTCCGTAGGCCACTCTGTGCAATGAAAATGTTTGTGCAGCGCCTTCACCTTTTCTTGCGATGACAGTTCCTGCAAACATTTGCGTACGTTCTTTATCACCTTCAATGATACGTGTATGAACACGGATTGTATCTCCGATATCAAAATGAGGCACATTCGACTTAATTTGTCGGCTCTCCAGCTTTTGAATAATTTGTTTTTTGGACATTGGTAAATTTCTCCTATTGGCCTATATCAATCAGGCGTAATTTTTATATATCTAACTTGGCAACGAGATCCGGTCTGATTCGCTTTGTTTTTTCTAAAGCTTTTTCATCACGCCATTGCTTTATATTTTTATGGTTTCCGGACCTAAGCACTTCCGGTACTTCTTTCCCTTCAAAAATCAGGGATCCCGTATAATGAGGGCAATCAAAAATTCCCTCTTCAAAAGAGTCCCGGGCCGCAGCCTCGGGGTGTCCCAATACATCGGGAATAAATCTGATGACTGCCTCCAAAAGGATCATCGCTGCGGGGCATCCGTTTGTTAACACGTAATCACCGATGCTGATCTCTTCGTCTACATCTGTTTCGAGTACCCGTTCATCAATTCCTTCATAGTGACCGCACAAAAGAATAAGATGCTTTATTTCTGACAATTCGCGCGCTTTTTTTGCTGTCAGTAGCGATCCTTGAGGTGAGAGATAAATTACCTTCGAACCGGCTGTTCGTACGCTTCGTATTGCTTTGGAAACAGGTTCCGGCATAAGAACCATACCCGGACCGCCCCCGAAGGATCGATCATCTACGCGTCTGTGTTTATTTTCTGCAAAATCCCGAATATCCGTAAGGCCTATATCGATAATTCCTTGCAGAACGGCCCGTTTGACAATACTTTGATCAAAAGGGCCGCGGAAATAGTCCGGAAAAAGAGATAGAATATCAAAACGATATTTCTCAGAGTCCGGCACTGATTACGCTACAGCCTTTCTGCGAACTCTTCTTTTTGCAGCAAGTGTGATCTTTCTGTTCACTGTTTTTTCTACATATTTTCGTAGAACTTCAGGTGCAGCTCTTTTTACGAGGGATCGTGCGTTATCGGAAATTTCGGCACCAAGACCTAACCAATAGTCTATTCTGTCAGGCTTTATAGAAAAATTTTCCTGTTCCGCTTCTTCGCTTTGGATCGGATTGTACCATCCAAGCATTTCCAGATATTTACCGTCACGTTTTGTTCCGGTATTCATAAGGACTAAACGGAAAAAAGGGCGATTTAGACGTCCCTGTTTGCGCAATCTGATTTTTAACCCCATCGGGATCCTCCCATTAACTTTTGTAACTGATTTAAATTAGGCATCTTTTTAAAAAAACTTTTCATTTGCTTTAAAAGCTTTTCGAGTTTGTTGACATCGTCCATTTTTGTTCCGCTTCCTTCCGCCACTCTTCTTCGTCGCGGCACGGAAAGTTCGACTTTACATTTTCGTTCGTTCGGCGTCATGGACCGGATAATCGATTCTATTTTCAAAAACTCTTTATCATCAATATTGAGATTATTTAAATTGGGGATACCCGGAATCATACCGAGTAAACTTTTAAAAGATCCCATTTTTCTTACCATACTGATTTGGCTTAGGTAATCATCGTAGGTAAAAGTAGCGGTCCGGAGTTTTTTTTCTAAATCTTTAGCATCATCTTCGGTTATATGCTCTTGCGCTTTCTTTACGAGGTTGATTGTATCACCCATTCCCAAAATACGATCGGCCATCGATTCCGGATTGAACACTTGGATATCGCCGATTTTTTCACCGATCCCTTCAAAGAGAAGAGGTTTTCCGGTTACTTCCCGTATAGAGATCGCGGCTCCGCCCCGGGTATTCCCATCGAGCATTGTCAGAATTGTTCCGGTGAGTTCAATTCTTCTGTTGAATTCTGCGGCGATATTTACCGCATCCTGTCCTGTCGTAGAGTTGACGACAAAAAGAACTTCATCGGGATTGACAAGATCTCGAAGAGCTTCCAGTTGCTCCATCATTTCGCCGTCTATGTGGAGACGGCCGGCGGTATCTACAATCAGAAGATCATGATTTTCTTCTTTAGCTTTTTTCAGTGCGGCTTTCGCCACGATCAGCGGATTGCTTTCTCCGTCGATTGAAAATACCGGGACATTGATTTGTTTTCCCAGGATTTTGAGTTGCTCTACGGCTGCGGGTCGTTGTAGATCGCATGCGGCCAGAAGAGGAGTTTTCACTTTTCCGGTTTTGATGAGGTATTGAGCTAATTTAGCACAGTGAGTAGTCTTTCCGGAGCCTTGTAATCCGCACATCATGATTACGGAGGGCTTATTTTGTAAATTGAGTACCGATTCACCCGTTCCCATGAGAGATTTCAACTCGTCATGAACAACTTTAATGAATTGTTGACCCGGTGTTACAGATTTGATGACTGCATCACCTAAGGCTTTTTCTTTTAGGCTTTTTACAAGCTTTTTTGCGACGCCGTAATTTACATCGGCTTCGAGCAAAGCCATACGTACATCACGAACCGCTTCGTCAATGTTTTCCTCTGTAAGCACCCGTTTTCCGGAGAGCTTAGCGGTGAGGTTTTGCATTTTTTCGCTTAAGTATCCTAACATATTCTATAATAACGCTAATCATTCATTCCAAAGTAGAAATAATACTTGAACATTCAATCGAATTCAAGAGAAAAAAAGCGATCTTGTCCCGACCAATCCTTTTCCAGTAAAATACTATCAAATCCGGACGATTTAAATAAATCAATTAACGCATTCCCCTGATTTGTTCCGATCTCAAACCATGCTTTTCCCGGCGACTGAATAAACTTTCGAAGATCCTGAGCCATACGACGATAAATCTCCTCGCCTGTTTCACCTGCAATCAAAGCGAGCTTCGGTTCAAAATTTTTGACCTCGCGCTCCAGTGATTCGTATTCTTTTTCTGCAATGTAGGGAGGATTGCATACCAGGAAATCGGTTTTTCTCCCTTGAAAAGGGTGAAAAAGATCACCCTGAAGAACTTCTACTTCCACAGCCGCCGCCTCTGCATTTTTTTTTGCGACTGCCAGAGCTTTTTCGGAAATATCGGATAGAGTCACCTGTAATTCCGGAAAGCGTTTTTTTAAGGCGATTCCTATACATCCCGATCCTGTACATATGTCCCAGAGTTTTTTTTGATGTAAATTCGGGATTGCAGAAAGGTACCGGGAAATTTTATCTACAAGAATTTCCGTTTCCTGTCTTGGAATCAAAACATCCGTAGTTACGGTGAAGGAGCAGTCAAAAAAATCTACCTTTCCCCGAATATATTGCGACGGCTCTCCCGCCCCTCTTCTTTTCAGGACTTCACGACAAAGAGCCATTTCCTTTTCTTCTAAAGGTCGGTCATGGTGCATATAGAGATGCATCCTCTGCATTCCCAGCACATCGGCAATCAATTGCTCGGCTTCACGCCTTGCGTTGCCTATAGAGCAATTTGTAAGGTAATCTGTGGAGAGACGTATGATTTCAAGAATTGTCTTCATTAATATTACCGGAGCAATTCTTCATAATTCCAAGCGATGAGAGCATCGGAAAAATCTTTTACATCTCCGGACATAAAAAGATCTAAATTATAGCGCGTCAAATTAATTCTGTGATCGGTTACCCGATTTTGCGGGAAATTATAGGTTCGAATTCTTTCCGAACGATCGCCCGAGCCTACCTGAATAGCGCGATCCGAAGCAATTTCCTTCATTTTTTTTTGTCTTTCCGCGTCGGCAATTTTGGCTTTTAACACACGCATTGCTTTTTCACGGTTTTTATGCTGACTCCGTTCATCCTGGCATTCCGCTACAATTCCTGTGGGAATGTGAGTAAGACGTACGGCGCTGTCTGTTGTGTTGACATGCTGACCGCCGGCACCTGATGAGCGGTAGGTATCGACCCGGAGTTCTTTTTCGTTAATGACGACAACAGAATCTTCGTCCGGCTCTAAAAGAACGGCGATGGTGATGGCAGAGGTATGAACTCTACCTTGCGATTCGGTTGCAGGAACGCGTTGCACACGATGGGTTCCCCCTTCATGTTTGAGGTAACGATAGATATTCGGTCCGGTAAGAACCATAATATATTCTTTATATCCGCCCACTTCCGCATCAGTGCAGGAAAGCTGCTCCCATTTCCATCCCATTTTATCGGCAAACATTTTATACATCCGTACGCAGTCGCCGACGAAAAGAGCTGCCTCATCTCCGCCTGTACCTGCGCGAAGTTCTAAAATGGTATTTTTGTGGTCATTAGGATCGGGCGGGACGAGTAGATTTTTTATTTCGAGCTCGGTTTCGTCGATAAGGGTTTGATTTAGAGCGACCTCTTCGCGCAAAACTTCACAAAAGTCAAAATCGGACTCATCTTTCAGAAGTTGTTTGGCCTCTTCATATTCTTTTTTTGCTTTTTGCAATTTTTGCCAAGCATTTTGAATTTCGGAGAGATAAGAGTGCTCTTGGGTAAGAGCACGGTATTGTTTTTGATCGGAAAGGACATCCGGCTGACCGAGCATCTCTTCTAATACGGCCAATCGCTTGAGCAATTCGGGGACTTTCCTTTCCATTTTCGATCAGGTCCTGTTCGGATTGAGAAGAACTATTTACGTTTCGCAGGTTTTTTTGAAGATGAATCCTGAGAAGAATCTTCCGGTTGTTTCGCTTCAATAGTTTTTGCTGCATAACGCTTATTGAATTTATCAACACGACCTTCAGCATCGACCAACTGTTTACTTCCTGTAAAAAAAGGATGTGAAGCAGAAGATATCGAAATATGGCAAACGGGATATTCAACACCTTCAAAAACCATTGTTTTGTCAGTTTTCAGTGTCGATCCGCAAACAAAAGAAAAGCCGGTTGAGGAGTCAACAAACAGAACTTTTCTGTAATTAGGATGAGTATTTTTTTTCATCGATTTCTCCAATGATATTTGGAAATTAATATTGGGTTCATTGGGGATTACGATAGTTGTTTTCCTGATTAAAAACAACATCTTTTATGCATCGATGAAATTTCTTACTTTTTATAAAATTTTCTTTACCGATCCGGATATTCCTGTAAAGGATTTTCTTGAAGACCGTGACTTTTCAGGAGGTAATTATTTCCTGCGTTCGGAGACGGCTCTTCGATCTCTCTATAGTAGGCTCTTTCGTCCTGAGATGCGCTTCGATATACAGCTTTTTGTTCGCGAAGTTGGCGCAGTTCAGGATCTTCTCTGCGTTCTGTATCCGGTTGACTTTCTCTGTTGAATTGATCGGGACTCAAAAATCTGGCTTCTAATTCCAAAGAAATCACACCAAGAATTAGTAAAGCGAACACACTCATTGACGTATATAAAAATCTTTTATTTTTCATAATTCCCTCCATTGGTTTATATATAAATCTTTTTTTAAGAGTTGTCAAACAATGAAATGTAACAAAATAATATTTAGCATTACCTAAAAATAAAAGGTCTGATAACGCAAGTATTACCCTCTTAAATTCGACCCGGCGACGGGGTATTGTCAATATATAGGAATAAAAGGTACTATCTTTAAGACTCTATTATATTTGTAAAGCTACGGATGAATTTTATGATGACATTTCAAGAAATTATCGCAAAACTTTCTCTCTTCTGGGAAAATCACGGATGCGCCATACAACAGGGATACGACTTAGAGACGGGGGCCGGAACTTTTAATCCTGCGACCTTTCTGAGAGCCCTCGGACCGGAACCCTATAAAACTGCATATATTGAACCCAGCAGAAGACCGAGCGACGGACGTTACGGAACCAATCCCAATCGACTCCAGCATTTTTTTCAGTATCAGGTCATTTTAAAACCCTCTCCTTTGAATATGCAGGAATTGTATCTGCAATCCCTTGAATTTCTGGGATTTACACTTAAAGACCACGACATTCGCTTTGTGCATGATGATTGGGAATCCCCGACACTGGGAGCCTGGGGTTTGGGATGGGAAGTGTGGATGGACGGGATGGAAGTGACTCAGTACACCTATTTTCAGTGTGTAGGCGGCGAGATGTTAAAGCCTGTCACGGGAGAACTTACGTATGGGATAGAGCGTTTAGCCATGTATCTGCAAAAAGTCGGCAGCATCTACGACCTTCAATGGAGCGATAACCTTACTTACGGCGATATCTATCAGAATAATGAAAGAGAGTTCAGTCATTATAACTTTGAAGAGGCTGATGTTGCGATGTGGTTCCGTCATTTTGACGATTTTGAAAAAGAGGCAAAGCGACTGATAGAAAGGAAGTTACCTTTACCTGCTTATGATTTTGTGATGAAAGCCTCTCATGCTTTCAATATGTTAGATGCCCGAGGCGTCATTTCCGTTACGGAAAGGACCGGATACATTACAAGAATTCGCAATCTGGCCTGTCTTGTCGCACAAGGATATAGTGCAAGCAGAGAAGAGCAACAATATCCCCTCCTTCATAAATTTTCCGACAAATCGAATAAACCGGAAACCCGTCCGGATGTAGAGAGTACACTTCATCCCGAATTGACAAATCCGAACAATGCCGGCAGTGAAGATTATCTTCTTGAAATTCTTTCAGAAGAGCTCCCTGCAGGTTTTGTAGCTTCTGCGAGTAGAAGTTTAGAAAAACTTGTCAGAGATTTATTAAAAAAAGAGGAGATTCCTCACGGAGAGCTCATTATATACGGCACTCCTCGCCGACTCACCGCCTATATAAAAGATCTTGCCTACATGAAACCTGCTAAAATCGAAGAACGCAAAGGTCCGGCACTTTCGATTGCATACAACGGTAGCGGAGAGGTCAATCCGGCGGCCACGGGATTCTTCCGTTCGATCGGAAAAGAGCCTATTTCTCTACAAGAGCTGCAGGATAAAAAAGATCCTGATCTTTACAGCAAAGAGCATAACGGAACCTCTTATCTCTATGCCAATGTGAAGACACCGGGCAGTCCCGTCGCCGAAATTTTGAAAGAAAAGCTTCCCGCACTTATTCTTGGAATCGATTTCCCTAAAAAAATGCGATGGTCGGATTTAGAAATCAGCTATGCCCGACCGTTAAGAAGTATTGTCTCTCTTTTCGGGAAACATGTAGTGCCGTTTACAATAGGCAACATTCATGCAGGACGCGCCTCTTCGGGTCACCGTCAGCATTGTCCCGATTCCTTCTCTCTATCGACTGCTAAGGAATACAAACAATCCCTTCTCGATCGAAAAGTCAGGGTCGACAGCACGGAGAGAAAAGAATCGATTTTACGACAATTGGATGAAATAGAAAAATCGGAGAACGGAAAAATCGTCGGAAGGGAATCTCTTTTAGATGAGGTGATTCATCTGAGCGAATGGCCCCTTTGTGTTGTCAGTTCTTTTGATTCGGATTATTTGAAGGCACCTAAAGAGGTCTTGATTTCCGAAATGATTGAGCACCAAAGATATTTTCCGATCGAAACGAATGACGGAAAATTAAAAAATCTTTTTGTGATCACGGCAGACAATACTCCGTCAGAACAAATCAAAGAGGGAAATCAACGTGCCCTTTCTCCGAGACTTGCAGACGGAACGGCTCTTTATCTTATTGATTCGAAAGTTTCATTAGAAACTTTCAATGAAAAATTGAAGAAAGTGACTTTCCAAAAAGAACTGGGAAGTGTGTACGAAAAAGTATTGCGTATTCGGAAACATGCAGAGGTTCTTCAAAAAACGCTTCAAATAAGCAGCCCCGAAAAAACGGCAAAAGCAGCTCTTATTTGCAAAAGTGATCTCGCTTCAAAAATGGTGTTTGAATTTCCGGAGCTCCAGGGAACAATGGGTTGTTACTATGCACGAGCTCAGGGAGAATCCGAAGAGGTGGCGACAGCCATCCGGGAACATTGGATGCCGCGAGGAGAAAAAGAACCTCTTCCGCAAACCGAAACCGGAATCATTTTAAGTCTTGCCGATAAATTTGATAATCTCATCGGATGTTTTGCCGTGGGACTCAAACCTTCCTCATCGAGTGATCCTTATGCATTGCGCAGGCAAACTTTGGGGATCATCAGAATTCTCATCCAAAATAAACTACACCTTTCTTTTAAAAGTGTCCTTAAAAGCTGTTACGAACATTTTCCCGAAGAGATTCGTAAGATAAATCCTGCGGCTCTTAAAGAGATTGAAGAGTTCATTTTAAACCGAATCAAAACGGTATTTACCGATTACGGCGTGAATAAAGACGAGGTGGAGGCTGCGGTTTCCGGTGGAGCAGATGACATCTACAATTCTTATTGTAAAGTACTTTCGCTTCATAATTTCAGACATTCCGGAAATAAATTTGCTCTTCTATACGAAGTATACAAAAGAGCAAAAGGGCAAATTTCAGGAAATATTCCGACGCAATTCTCCGAATCACTCTTAAATGAACAGGCGGAACTCTCCTTAAATACATTGCTCAAAGATACTCAAAAACCATTTGAAAATGCTATTTCAACAAATAATTATGATCAGGCATATGAACTGATCGCCGGAGTACAACCTGCATTGGCAAAATTATTTGAAGAGGTCAAAGTCCTGGCAGATGACAAAGAGGTGAGAAATAATCGACTGGCACTGCTAAACAGAGTCTTTGATCGATTCGCAGTCCTTTTGGATTTTGATAAAATTCAGGAAAAATAACAGCAAATGATCGTATTAGGAATAGAAAGCACATGTGATGAAACAGCCTGCGCTATCGTCAGGGACGGAAAAGAGATCCTTTCGGATGTGATCGCCTCACAAGCGTCACTGCACGAAGTTTACGGCGGAGTTGTCCCCGAACTGGCCTGCAGGCGCCATGTGGAGGTCATCATTCCTGTTATCAACGAAGCTCTTCAAAAAGCAGGCGTCACTCTTGAGGAGGTAGATCTAATTGCCGTCGCGTATGCTCCCGGTCTGATCGGCGCATTGCTTGTCGGATTGAATACCGCAAAAGGCCTTTCGATCGCATTGCAAAAACCTCTCATCGGAGTGAATCATATAGAAGCTCACCTGTATGCCGCTCTGATGTCGCAAAAAGAACCGCCGACCTTCCCTTGTCTGGGTGCCGTTTTTTCAGGAGGACACACATCGCTTGTGCTGATGCATACGATAGGAAATTATGAGCTGATCGGCGAAACGATCGATGATTCTGTAGGTGAGGCTTTTGACAAAGTTGCTAAAATGATGGGACTCCCCTACCCGGGTGGTCCTCTGATTGAAGAACTTGCAAAAGAGGGAAATCCGGATAGCTACCCTTTGAAGGCAGGGAAAGTCAAAGACAAACCTTTGCATTTTTCTTTTAGCGGACTAAAAACAGCGGTTTTGTACAGCCTAAAGGGACAAAATACTGCCATGAGAGAGTCCTCCGACTTGAGTCCCGAGGAAATTAGAAACATGGCCGCTACGTTTCAAAGAGTCGCTCTTCAGGATTTAGTCGAAAAAACTCTTGCAGCTGCAAAATCAAAAGGCTGCACCACCATTGTGTTTGGCGGAGGCGTTACAGTCAACAAAGCTCTGCGGGAACTTTTCCTTGCAAAAGCCGAAGGGATCAATCTTTTATGGCCGGCAAAAGGTCTGAGTCTAGACAATGCCGCGATGATTGCGGGCTTAGGGTATCAACAATTTAAAACGAAAGGAAAAGGCGACACTCTTTCC
>JABDBB010000049.1 GCA_013288845.1 Chlamydiota bacterium
TGCGACAAGTCGTTGCGAGGGCAAGGCGGTGGCGAGTCACCGGATTCCAAACGCTGCGCGAATTCAATTCCTCTTATGTCTGTGGGCTCTTAATTAAAGTATTTCTCCGAAATAAAACGTTTTGGTTGTATCGTTATCTATATCGAGGAGGATGGAGCCGTCCGGATTAATATCTTTTATTTTTCCTTTGATAACGGAATTTCCTAAAGAGAAGCGTATTTCTCCCGGATTATAGATTTTCTTTCTGAATGTAGAAAGAAAAGGGGCGAATCCGTTGCGAAATAAGATTATCAAATTTTGCACAAATTTCTCTTCCAATGTTCCTAAAATAGTTTCTACCGAATATGGTATACCTGTTTCAGCGAATAAAGAGGTAGCCGGTTTCGAGATAGAGCACAATTGTTCTTTAGATGTATTCACGTTTAAACCTATCCCAACAGCAATAAATCGAGTTTTTTCTAATGATTTCGTTTCGCAAAGAATTCCTCCGATTTTTTTAGAATTGACCATTAAATCATTTGGCCATTTGATTTGTATAGGCACCTCCGGGAATATTTCAGAGCAGGAAATAGCTAAAATTTGCGGAATATTACAAATAGGAATATGTTCTTCCGGAACAAACAGACAAAACGTAGCGTAGATATTGAGTCCGGCAGGTGATTCCCAGCTGTTTTTTTGTCGTCCCCTTCCTGCAAACTGTTCCTTTGCAGAGATAACTGTAAGGGCATTTTGTTGAAAAGAAGAGTAGTTTTCCAGTGCGTAAGTATTGGTAGAATTAATCCGATCAAATGCTATATGAATGATTTCCATAACCATCAAAATTTCTCCGTAAAAATTATGATGATACAGGGATTTTTGATTTATTTCTAAAAAAAATTTCTTATAAAGGCACGGGCGGCGGCGGCACTCGAATCATGGTCCAGGTTTGTGTGGATCCGTCGGGAAAATGTATGAGGGCTGTTGTGTGGTCCAGCGTCAGATTATTGGCACCTGTTTCCATGAGGAGGCCGGTCCCCGATTTATCGGCGGCTTTCCATACGGCCCTTTGACTTTTTTGGTCGATCATTCCCTGTATCGGTCGATCGGACTGCAGGGTGGTGTTGATATAAGTGCCGGCGAGGAACCCCTGTTTATTTACTGCCAGTTGCAGAAACATGTTTGCCTGTGTTCCGGCATAATTATGTGCGTCGGTAAGAGCGTATACTCCGAGCGGCATCCATTCCATGGTTTCCGGATTTCCGGTCGGATCGGTATCGGCAATTTGTCGAGCCTGTTGTAGGTATTCCTGTTCCGTTGCTATGGGGCTGCCGTTCAGGAGGACCGAGTCATTTTGGTAGACAACATTTCCGCCATAGCCGTAATCGTAGGGAGCGGGATTTTCCCATCCCCAAGGGAGCCATCCTGCTACAGCGCCCCAAGCAGCGGGCTGCCACCAATCGGTATTGTCCGGATTGTGATACCACTTGTTCGGGTGGGCATCCCAATAATTTTTGTTAAACCAATCGTGATGATTATTGTAATTATTGTGTGGATTTTTTTGGGCTGCATTGCCGGTCGCATTTTTTGCGGCAGGATTGATCGTTTGATCTTTAGGAGTAAAATTTTTGTTTGAAATTGCAGCCGGAAGTTCGCCGGTTTTCGGACGTGCTATAGCCTGTTCTTCGGGATTGAATCCTCTGTTCGAGCGATCGTTGTGATCATAGCGATCACGGCCGTAATCGTGCGGCAACGAACGGCTCATTGTGGGACTTCGATTGTGTTCCATATTTTTATCCCGATCGGGAGAAGGTCGGCTTTCGCCGCGAAAGTCGCCGCCTCTGCCGCCGATAGCGCATAGATCGGTTCCGGCAAGGAGAAGGAGGGATAGTGACAAAAGCAGCGATTTATTCATTGTCCGGTCCTTTTTCAATATTTTTTTTTCGTATCACCGAAGTTTCTTCTAAATCGGGGAGAATAATGCCGTCGATTTCTCTGCCGGTAATGCCGAATTTATAGGTGTTGTCATCGATGAGCGTGTAGTGGTGGATCGAGGAGCTAGCTTGCCCTTCAGGGAGGATGCCTCTGACGGTGACGATCCATTTATTTCCCTCTTTTATCCAGGTGCCCTCGCCTATTCCTCCGTCGGAGTCAAAAATCCAAGAGGTAATGGCATTTTTGTTGGGATTCCAGCCGATGATTTGCTCGCCTTTCAGTTCATTTTTCCCTTTATAATCCAGAGAGAATGTACCCTTGATAAAATGTTCATTGAGTGTCCGTTCGAAGTGTGATTCGATGGCGATGTCTTCAGTTTGGTCTGTCCATGTTCCTATAAGCCATTCCAATTGAAGGAGGTTGTCATTGATATTCATACCTCCCGGGCGTAGGTCGCTTTCGGTGACGTTTTGCATCACCCATGTTCCGTTTTCTTTGACATATTGTGCGGAAAATCTACTGTCCGAAGGTAACTGCCCGGGAATGATTACCCGGGCTGTTCCTTTTTCAAGAGCATGGCTGTCGTCATGGATTTGAATACTGTCGATGGTGACTTGGAGTTGTGCACCGTCGAATTCCGAAAACATCCGGTTGAATTCCTGTAAGATAGCCTCTTTTCCTACGATACGGTGACCTGATTCCGGATTTATATAGGTGGCATCTTGCGAGAAATGTTTGCCGAGAGCTTCGGGATTTTTTTGTGTAAATGCTTGGACATAAGAGGCGGTGTTTTCTTTGATGGCAGCTTCATCTTTATTTTTTTGATCACCCGGACGGCAGGAGAAGAGGATGAGGAGTGCCGGACCGGCCGTAAATAACAGAGAAGTGTACCGTTTCATTACAAACCTTCGATTTTATGTAAAATTTCATATTGAAGCATTACTGAAGTAAATTGCAATAAAAATTTTAAGGAAGGTCTATACCTCCGGGATGCCAGGGAGCGCACTTTAGAATTCTTTTGGCTATGTAATAAGAGGCCTTGAAAAATCCGTATTTATCCAAGCAAAGCAGAGCATATTCAGAGCAGGAAGGGTGAAAGCGGCAGTTGTTTTCTCCGAAGTACGGGCGTATGACGATGCGATAAAGGCGGATAAGATATTTTGCGGGTTTACTCATATGACATTCAATACATCATGAAACAGTAGCAGCAGCACTTCAATGATGATGAGATAGATAATAGCCCACTCTAAACGGTGAGAGTGCTTGTCTTTTAATTCGCTGCCCAACATTTCAAAAAGATCGTGTAGGACATCCAACTGCTGATTAAGAGAGTGAGTCCGCTCTTCTAAATCGAGCTGCCCTGCCATATTATGATATAGATTTTCTAAATGGGGATGTTCCCAAAAGAAACTCGGAGTGTCCAATATATCCAAACTTAAATTGATGGAGCTTCTTTCTAAAAACAGCTGCCCGATTTGCTGTCTGATTTGTCTTCTGGAAAGGGGGATATTTCCGTATTTAGCAAGATGCTCGGGTAGATGTTTGGTTTTTCGAAAAATATTTTGTATGGTGAGTTCAAAAGTACTCAATTTAGCCGACTGTGCCAACGGCTGAGAAAAGGCAAGTTTTAACTCGGTAGAATCCTCAGGCAAAATAAGCTCATCGTCTAGAAAAGCTACTTTTTTTCCGTAGCTATACGAGTAAGTGTCAATTTCCGAAACATCAAGGGGATAGTTTTCAAAAGGTTTTATTTCTGCCCGGACGGCATCGATGATCTCGGGTTTTATATCCCAACAGGCAAAAGTTCCGTATGAAAAAAAGAATATATGGCCTAACGTTGTTTCTGCAGGGATTTCTATCCTGATGACATTATCGGTTTTTTTTACACCGTAAAGACGGGAAAGAGATTCCTGTAGAGGTTTTAGATCATAAGAAAGAGCTGTACAGTAAACTTGGCATTGCATTATACAACTTCGGTTTGTATGAGTTAATTAATGCGAGAGGGGGGACTTGAACCCCCACGAGGAAACCTCACTACCCCCTCAAGATAGCGCGTCTACCAGTTCCGCCACTCCCGCTAAGGTCTTAACTCTTAAGAGCAATATCCTAACAAACGGGGTTTTTTTACGCAACGGGTATTTTATTGTTATAAGTGTATTCCGGTAAATTTACTACTAATACAATGCAATTTCTATTTTTTTTATCAATTCCGGAGAAATAGGCAACGATTCTATCAGCGAAATTTCACGGCTATAAGCCAAAAGAAATAAAATTTGAAACTCCTCTTCGGAAAAAAAGAGCGATTTTTCCGGACGATGATCAGCGCAGTAAAAAAGTTTTTCGGAAAAAAATCCGTCGGGAAAAAAATGGCCGCACTCAGAACATCCGGCAGGCAAAGCAAACAATCCTTCATACCGCAAAAGTTTTAACGCAAAACTCGCCGATAAAGCCGGCATATTTGCCGATACTTTTATCCGATCGAGATAAATATGAAAAAGAGAAAAAAGGGGGGGAGCAGGGTGTTCCGGAATTTGAGAGCGCAAAACAGCGTGCGCCAACCCACAGCCGGTCCGTAACTTATCTATATCATCGCGAAGATAAAGGCGATAATCGGAAGGGGTGATTTCCCGACAAACGTGAAGCGAATGCCCCTCACCCTTTTTTTCCGTGAGAAACTCTGCGTCAATAAGGGATTGCGATCCGGTTTTATTCGCACTCGTCGGTCGATTTGCCCCTTTGGCAATTAAGTGCAGTATCCCTTCTTCCCGAGTGAACACATGAAGAATTTTATCATATTCTCCGTAGTCAATGGATTTAAGGGTGATTCCCTGAATTCGTATCAGACATTTTGGTTTTTTCGTTGTATTCATTCCCTTATTTTAGGTAAAAATTCGTTTTTTGGCTTTATCTTTATTTGTCTATCCGGCATAACTTGTTCACGACTTCACATTAAGCATCGATAGCTCAATTGGATAGAGTACCCGGCTTCGAACCGGGTGGTTAGAGGTTCGAGCCCTCTTCGGTGCACATTCACACAAAAACATCAAAAGAACATAAATAATCAAGATTTAATTCTCTATATCGTGGACTCATCGTGGAAAATCAAATATTTGTTTAAGTATAGTGAAGAGGGCAAATCTTCCCTAAAACCGGGATCGCGGAAGCGATCAAAAGCGGGGAGCCCCGTATGAAATGAAAGGGCGATAGCCCTGTAATGGAATGCGGGGTAAGAAGCAACACATATATTACGCTGCGGCAGTCAGCGTAAGAAAAATAAATATTATCATCCGAGAACAAACCTTTCATCATATTTTATACGGTGTAATTCTAAGAAGTGAAGATATTCTTCTTCAAAAGATACGGTTGCATGGTGTTGTTCCTGATTTTGAATATATTTTCGAACTCCTTCTAAACTTGAATAGCTAATAGTGAAAGACCCATAACCTTCCTGCCAAGCGAAATCATGAAGCCCCGGAAAATTTTTATGAATCCATCGAGAGGAGGAGGCTTTGAGGTCTTTAATACAATCGGAAAATTTATCCGGTAAAGAAAGTTCTATTAATAAATGCACATGATCTACCATTCCTCCGATTTCTAAAAGCTTTCCGGAATGATTTCTAATAATAGCGCTCAAATACTCATAAAGACGAGGTTGAACATCAGAAGAAATTCGAGGTAATCGTTGTTTTGTTGACCAAACAAGGTGAAAATAATGCACTCTATACGAATGAGTCATGTGAATCCAAATGATTGGTTTCTAAATAAAATTTAGGCAATTAACGTTCCTTATTTTCATCCGGAAGAGAAATTTTGTAAATAAATAAATCGAGTCTTACGCTGACTGCCGCAGCGTAATATATATGTTGCTTCTTACCCCGCATTCCATTGCAGGGCTTCGCCCTTTCATTTCATACGGGGCTCCCCGCTTTAGATCGCTACCGCGATCCCGGGAAAATGTACCCTGTTAAGTATTCTTAAAAACATATTTTTTATTTTAATGCATTAGACAGGATTGTGTGTTTTTCCATATGAGGGGGGAGGCCGGCGAAGTTCCAACATTCGTGTAAGAGGTCGGTGAATTCGCCCGTTGTTTCATGGGCTGCATAGATTTTTTTCACGACGGGTCGGAGGAGTCTGTCGTATAGGATCACAACATTGTCTTCATCTCCAAGTGCTTTATAATGAATGACTTGCGTAGAAAGTAGGCCGCCCGACGGATAAAATATCTCACAACCTGTACATAGTCCCTCCCTAAACGTATAACTTTCCTCCAGGATAATTCTGTCGTCCTGATCCCGAATAAGGCAAAAAATAGTGTCGGCATTTTCTTCCAAAATCTCCTTTTTCCAACCTGTCTGCTCCATCTTTTTCACTTTTCTGAAGTCCAGCAGAGCGGAATCATAGACAAGTTCAGGTCGGGTATCGGGGGAATATTTTTCTATCGTATATCGTCTGAAATACGGATCCTGAACGATTCTATAGCGGATTTCTTTATGATTTCTTTGTACTTCTCCCGAATTTTTTCCTCTCGGTTTTCCGAAATCCCAGTAGTAGTCGCTGTAATAAAGGTACATAGATTTCTCTCTCTTTAAAAAAACATCATCTTTGAAGAGCGAAAATAGATACAAGAAAAAAAAGTTTTTTCGGCTGCGCCTCCCGGCATGGGAATTGCATAACTCATAGCAAAGCATCAACAAAAAAGGGGGCGATATGAGCGAGGCGATTTTAAGACAAAAAATTGCAAGACTTGAATTTGAGCACGATCAATTGCTTGCCGAATTGCACCATGTTGATGAGATGTTACGTTCTGTAGGATTTAGCGAAGGATTAGAGACTGTGAAAGGGGTGATGAACGAAATCATCGAAAAAGGGATCGAATTGGAATAGTCCGGGTTATCAAATCCTTAAAAAAAAATAAGATAAAGTTGCATATAAAACTCCTCCTTCCGGTTTCCGTCTCGCGGTGTGTGCCGCGATGCGGCCCCGGTTTTTACACATTTGTGTGTTCTATACACTTCCCTTCTTTGAAAGTCAGTTCCCGTTTTAAACGGCCGTTCGGATAATACAGATATACTTTACCGTCGACCTTGCCGTGTACGTATTCCATAACGGTTTTCTCATTGCCGTTTTCATACCAAAAAATTTGTTTTCCATGCCAAACACCGTCCAGATAGTTTTGTGTGCTCTGTTTGGCTCCGGACAGATATCTGTGAAAACTTTTCCCCGTTCTCTTTCCTTCAATAAACCATGTCTCTACCAAAACAATTCCGTCTTCAGAAAAAAAGAGGGAGGGTCCGTGCACCTTTCCGTTTTTATAGTAACATTGAATCCGGACGGAACCGCCGGGATAGAGCAGTCGATACTCTCCGTCCCATATTCCCCGGTTATCTTCGATAGAATATTCAAAGCTGCCGTTATTGAATCGAAAGACTTTGAATGTATGCGTTTCATCGATTTTTAATCCGTTTCGTAAATCTTCCGGAATACCTGCGGGGATAAATCGGTCTTCATAGTCAATACCGGAATCCGGATCAAACATTTTCAACAGACCGTTTTCAAAGCTATAATGTGTATTCATAATGACTCCGTCTCCTGCAATCTCATTTCTTCCGCTTCGGCAATCAGTTTTATATTGACGTTTGCCACCTCTCGCATAAAAGTAAATCGTTTAAGATTTATTCTCGTTTTTAAAAGCTCCCGCTCTCGTTCATCCGCCTCTGTTGTCCCCTGATTCAGATATCGCAGGTCTTTGTTGAGAATCCGGCTGTACACCAAATTGAAGACGCCGATGATATGCTCATACGCCGGCTCCTCCTCCAACTCTATTTCGGCAAGAGCTGCGGGTCCGGATTGTAAAGATGAGGGTAAAGAAGCCTCGTTAACAAGCTTATTCCGATAGTCCGTCTTTTCCCGTATAAGAACGTCAATATGTTCTACCGATCGATGTAAGCTATCAGAAAGCTCCTTCATCGTCGTTTTCACACTTTCTTCCGATACGTGATCAAAAGCACTCTGCAAAATCTCACCGTCCACACGCGAACGAAGATCGTAATCCCGGATAAAATATTTATCCGCCACCTCCTGCAAAGGAATATTCGGAATGCCCGGCATTCCCAATCCGCCTTCGGTGGAGTTGATGATCGTAAGCTCCGGATTTGCCTTCGCATATTCGCCGGTCCATTCCGATTCCGCTATCCATTTCCACAGCGTATAAATAGGCTTTCCGTAAATATCCTCTTTGATCATCGCGGTCGTATCAAAATCACCGGTATTCAAAATGTCACTTTTATCGACACTTGTATCATCGATAATTCCGGAGGCGTAGGACTGCATCTCTGTATAGGCTAAATCGACTCCTACAAAGATAATAGGATTGCATCCTAAATACTTAGCGAGCTCCAGTCCGAAATTGACCACGTTATGACCCTCATCAAGAGACTCCGTTTCGTCGTTAAGTCCGAACCGGTTGTCGAACCAATCGGCGACCTCATATCCTCCCGCTCCGGGAATATACAATCGTGGTCCGTGGATAAGTCTGAAGGCTTCTTTATGCATCCGATTGCGATAAAAAAGCGGCACTTCATAGGCTTTGTTTGTGCTGAGTCTATACTGCTGTGTGGGATTAGGATCGATCCCTATACCAAAATGGGGCAGTATATCCCTCGAACTCAAAGCATTCAAAGCCGACCCTCCCCCAAAGATAAGGGCTCGGTCGAGATATTCTTTTAAGATGCCGATATTCCTCTCCAACGAAGGACCGGCTCCGCAAATTACGGCCGGAATATTTTGAAACTTACCGTACAGTTTCGTCCCTTGCCACGATTCGGCAAGGAGCAACATGTTCGGATAAAAATTGCGAAAAAACGGAATCCCGAATTTAAGATACTCCTCCACCAACGCATTTTTTATGGCAGCATCATGCACAATTTTATGCTTCAATCCGACAAAACGCTCTTTTCTCTCCGCTCCGTAAACTTTTAAACAACTAATCGCCATCTGAGTGAGGATGAAATCCCAATACAACTCATCGAAAAGTTTCTCTTCATCTTTGAGGTCTTCAAAATAAAAAATTAATGCCTGATTATCAGAAAGAATCCGGGTCCCTCTTTCGGTTTGTAGTAAGCACTGAAGGATTTCGATGTCATCTTCCAAAAAAATAAGGTTTCGCAAAGGATCGGCATGCAGCCATTCAAGTGCCGCATCGTAATAATAACCCAATCCGATGCCGTACACATACAATACAGAACTGCCCTGCAAATCGAGCGAAGAAAACCACCTGCTTGCCTCTATAACGGGATCAATAGAATCGTGATACAATCGCTCCGCGCCGTTCACCTCTTTCACAAGATTCAATTTTCCGGATTCAGACTCCATAAATCGAACACTCGGATTCATCAGATATTGTAATCGCATAGCCGCTTTCGGATTTATACGGGACCATAGATGGACGTTTGTATGGAAAATATCCGGGTTCATATCCTGCATATTCAAGAGGTCCTTTTTTGCTGATTGGCATGTCTGCTATCCGAATTTCTCTTCGATCCGGTACTCATGATTGAATACTGTTCTATGGGGTTTGAATAATCAATGTTTTTTTAAATCGGAGTGAGAAAAAATAGGAACTTATGAGAAGACTTGAGAAATAAAAAAAGCGATCACTCTCCGAAGAGAATGATCGCTCATATAAGTACGATTACTTACTTAGCTTAGATTATGCTTTTACAGCTTTTTTATCTGCTGCTTCTTTTTCTTTTTTATCTGCTTTTTCTTTTTTCTCTTCAGCTCTTTTAGCTTTATTTATAGCATTCGTGTCTGCTTTTTCTAAAGCCGCTAGAGCTTTTTTAGCAATATTTTCGATTTCCTGTGTAAACTTATTTTCTATTTTAGTCTTCTTAGCGTCATAATCTTTTCCGTTGACATCAAGTGTTGTCAAATTTACCAGTGATTTAACATACACATCTGCAATTTGTTTATTTAAAGATTCAACTCTGTTTCTAAAAGGTTTACCCTCTAACTTTTTTGCTGTGAAGTTAGTAACAATTTGTGTTGCTAAGTCAGTGTGAACCAACTCTTTTCTTGTTTGTGCTTGAACAGAAAGTGCTGCAAACGGAACAAAATGCTTAAAAAGGTTTGCCAATCTGCTCAAAATATTTGTGAATGTTGCTCCGGCACCTTTTCGGGGTGTGAAAAGCTTTGTTAAGGCATTAAATTTACCATCAAGAGTTGTCTGTCCTTCTGCATTAGACGTTATTACATCTTTTTTTCCGACAGTGTAAAATTTTGTGATATTATTTGTCATATTCTCGATACTCAAGTTGGCAACAATCTCTGCTTTAACTGCAGTTTTTTTTGCGTCAACAGGCTCTGCCGGTGACGGTGTGCCCGGAACTTCAGCAGGCTCTGCTACGTCCGCTGATGGTGCGTCCAGAACTTCGTCGTTCGGTAATGTGTGGTCTACATAAGGGGTAAATACTCCCGTTGATGATACTGATGACATATATAAAACTCCTATTTAAAGTTTTTTGGTTGTTGTTTCATAAGATATTATAGCAAAAAAAAATAATTTGGGTCAATAAAAAATCACTATTATAACTAAAAAATCAATTATTAATTACTAATTAAGATTAAAATTACAATTATATTGTTTTTATTAATTTTAATTGTTACATCGTTTTACGATTTATTCGTTTTAGTAGCCTTCTCGAGAAGATTTAATTCAAAAGTCCTCATTTAATTTTAAAGATCAGGTAAAGGTCCGATATTGCCGGAGCAGGCATTGAACTTAAGTGCGAAGCATTTATACATAAAAGCACGGGGCACCCACACCGGTATTAAGTTAATCGTAAATATCTATTTATTAACCGGTTGAGTTAAGGGAATTTCAATTCGCGCAGCGTTTGGAGTGTGGTGACTCGTCACCGCTTTGCCTTCGACTCGACTTGTCGAGGCGGTTTAAGCGTTATTTTGTGTTTATAGATATTCAGAAATTCGTTCAAAAACGCATCGACAAGTCGATGCGAGGGCAAAGCGGTGACAAGTCACCGCACTCCAAACGCTGCGCGAATTGAAATTCACTTAACTCAACCAATTAATAAAAACAATATAATTTTAATTAATAAATAATAATTGATTTTTAGCTATAATAGTGATTTTTTATTGACCGAAATTATTTTTTTACTATAATTATACTATTAACCAACTACCAAAATTTTAAATAGAGATTATATTATGGAAGCACCACACCTTGCCTTACCTCTGTTAGTGCCGGCTGAATCAGATAGAAAAGCTGTTATTAAGACCGGTCTTACCATCGGGAATATGACAAATAATATAAGCTTTTATACGTTGGTAAAAGGCGAAAAAGGCACCAAAAAAGAGAATGCTCAAGGAAGTACAACTCTTGAAAGCAGAGTCACTGCTCTCACAAATCTTTACACACAAAAGAAGGGTGTATGGGCTAAATTTATCAATATATTGCGCAGAATACTCAATTTCCTTAAAACTTTTGTACCTTTTGCAACACTTTCAGTTGAAGCCAAAACAAGTAAAGCATTGGTTCATACTAACTTAGGAACCACAGTTGTCATAAATTTCACACAAGATAAGTTAAAGGAAAGTGTAATTCAAAATTTCGAAGAATGTTTAAATAAAAAACTTGCAAAAGAGCTTGTTAAAGCAAAGGTAGCTTTGACAAAAATTAATCCTAATGCAACAGATAGCGTCGCACAACAAACAAAAGTAGAAAAAGCATTTACTGATAACGTCCAAATAATTGCTGACACCGCTATAATAAAACTTATACGGCGCAAAAAGATAGAGCAATGGATGGAATAATTGAAGAAAAAATAAAGTGATATATCAACGAGTAATACATAATGGTAAATAATTGACATTTAATTGACTTAAATTAAGTTTTTTACTAAAATTGTAATATAACTACTAATAATTTAAAGGATTTTTTATATTATGGAAGCGACAAGATCAACAAATTTATCTGAAATTGATATATCCCGATTAGTTCCAAATGGACCGGCTATTATTAAGACCGATCTTAACATCACAAATATAATAACCGATATAAATTTTTATAAAGAAACTCAAGAAAGCACAACTCTTGAAAACAGAGTCACTGCTCTCACGAATCTTTACACACAAAAGATCGGTTTTAGGCCTAATTTGAAAAATCTATTACGCAGAATACTCAATTTCTTTAAAAAATGTGTACCCTTAGCAACTCTTTCGGTTGAAGCAAAAACAAGACAAGCATTGA
>JABDBB010000050.1 GCA_013288845.1 Chlamydiota bacterium
TCCGTCTGCTGCCACTGATTTAATCAATGTACCGTCATTATCGTAGGTATTTGACTCTTGTCTTCCGTCAGGATGGATGATTTTGGAAAGTTGTCCCCGACTTGTATATGATTTCCGGGTTTCATTTCCACGGGTATCTGTTTGGAGGATCATCTGGTCCATTTCGTTATAATGAAAGCGCATCAATTGTTCGACACCGTCGGTGCCTATTTGGACGAGGCGGCGGAATGCATCGTAGTGATATCTTGTGACATTTCCATAAAAATCTGTTTCAGAAGTTTTATCGCCCAGAAAATTGTATGAATAAGATTTCTTTAAACGTGTTCCGTCAGTATAAATTTCTTCTTCTGCAACAAGACGATTACTGAAATCGTAGTGAAATTGTCTTTCCATCCCCGGACGCGGAGGATCTTCTCTTACAAGTTTATCCATAGAGTCAAATGATTGATAGGTCACATCTCCCAAATGATTCCATGTTTCCGTGACATTGCCGTGCGCGTCATAAGTCCATGACATTGAAGAGGTATATATATCGTCGGCATCATAGATATATTGTTTTTTGACCCAACCTTCAGGAGAATAGATAAAAGTTTTTTTATAAAGAACTTTTTCCAACCCGGAGGGCAAGTCTAAATATTTATGAACAATGACGATAGGTAAGCCCACAGGAAAAACGGGAGAATTTTCGATATCGGTTATGCGCCTTTCAGTGACACCGGTCAAATCATTTTCATCGTATCCTGATCCGTCATCTTCAATTTCTTTGATTAAAGCGCCGTTTAGATCGTATCCGTAAAATCGGCGTATTTTAATTCCGCCGTCTGCAACGATCAGCTTTCGACACAACAAATTTGTCCCTTCAAGATAGCTGTAAAGAATTGTTTTGCGATTATCCCTCTCTTCAACAGGTAAGTTTTTACCTTCATTGCTGTAAGAGAAATATTTTATGAAAGTATGATTCGGATGACCATAAGTGTAGCCCTGCTCATCATGAGTAAAATCGGGATTTGTATCCCCTTTTAAATTTCCGTGATAGCGATCCTCTATTACATTTCCCTGAGCATCATAAATATAATCGCGAACACACTTCACATTGCCTGCAGCATCCCTCAATTTTGTAGAAATGAGGTTTCCTTCATCACACCCGGTTCCCCAAAAATAACATTCTGAAGAATAAGGAACTTCACCGTGATGATTTTTATCAAAACGTGTAATTTTTATAAGTTTATTATTTTCAAACTTATATTCTTTCCGATTTTTATAAGCGTCTTCAACACTCGTAGTATTCTCTCCGTACCAAAAACGATGGATCACAACCGGATCATTTGTCGGACCGACAGGAGCACTTTGAGCCACAACCCGATTCCTTCTCATATCATTATCACGTGCATTTATCCGGATAAATCCGGTATCGCCCATATTATTGGGTCCGTTATTATAATAACCTGTATAGAGATATCCTCGGGGCAATATTTTTTGCGTTATCCGGGGTTTTGGATTACTTGAGGAGGGCTCACAATACATTTCATGATTAAAATCTAAAGTCGGGAACCGATTCCCCGCGATTTGAGTAATATAAAGCTCTTTATGAGGACCGGTTTTTTTTAATTTAAAAAATGCATTGCTCGCTCCGTCTGCGGTTATTTTTACTGTATCTCCTATCACCTTTTGCTCTGTTTCAGGATACTCTAAATGAATGGTGGCTAATGTTTGATCGTGAAAATTACGAGCCCTAATTTGGTTAATTCTTCTGAAATATCCGTAATAATATTTAAAAAAATGACCGGTAGCCTTTCTAAATCGGGATAGTTTATATTTATCGGTTTCAGTATTCGTTCTACGCAATGAATAAGTCTCTCCCGCCCCGTTAGTAATATGCATTTTTCCTTTAGTTTTGAATAAAACTAAGCGATCATTTTTTGGATTGGAACGGCCGCTCAACTCTCCTGCACAGGCATTATTGCTAAAAGGGCTTGTTTGAGGTGTCAGTTTATAAATATCAGCCTCTTTAGATTCTAAAGAAAAAGTCTTTGAAGACCCGTAAGGAGTCCTTAAATAACCGAGTGTCTTGCCGTAAGAATTCTCTGCAAACTTGGCTAATCCGTGATGATTACTGCTCCATCCGATAAAAGATGTTCCGTCTCCGCCGGTAGAATAACTCATATCATAATAAAGATCTGATATTCCGGGTATCGTGATGCATCGCAAATTTTCATAATAATTCCCTGTCATTACATCGACAGTGCCGTTTACAATACAAGAGGGCAATCCTTCAAGATGAGTAAAAACATTCTTTCCCTCTTCCTTAGAGAAAAGAATTGTCTGAAATAAGCACAGATAAATAAAAAACGGAAGTTTCAAGTAGCGCATTTTTCCTCTCTTATAAAATTAAAATTTCACAAATAGGGGAGCATACTTTTTTTGAAAAAATAAAGTCAAATATATTTTTATTTTCCATTAAAAAAGAATTGCATACGCGCAGGAGTTTAGAGTGCTGTAACTTAACTGTCGAGGTATTTTAAGCGACTTTTTACGTTTTTATATATTCAGAAATTTGTTGAAAAATTCTTCTAATTTTTAGGAAAGCACCTCAACAAGTCATTTACGCGTTAAGCTAAGGTTAAATATGTGTTTAAGGATATGTGTAAGCAGTTATTACAAATTTTTTTATAATGACTATTGATAAATGTTTAAACACATATTGGTAAAAGGAACAGAGTGATTTCATGAAAAACACTCAGGGTAATTTCTGCTCATCTTCACGGAATGCAACATGAAATCACCCTGTCAAAACAAGCTACTATACTTTGTTTAATGCGGGACACGATTTCTCAGGTAATCGCGGAGCATATCTTTTGAAAAAATTTGTGCTTTTTTCACATCAGCAACAGTTTTTAGTCCTGCGACATCCAAATTTTTTTGCACTTGCAGAAACAAAAAAGCCTTTTTCTCTTCACTTTCCGGTTCTGTATTTTTCTCGTACTTTTCGAGGTCTGTGGGATTCACCACTTCGGGGAGCAGTCCCACTTCCCAGTAATCCTGTAAATACCGGACAGAGAATTTCACGAGAGCTTCGAGGGAAGGTTCGCTATCAAAAAGATCTTTTGCATCTTTGGAAAAGGAGGGATTTCCGAAAACTGCGTGCAGTTGTTCCTCCAGTCTGGCATATAAACCGGAGGGAGAAAATCCTTCTGCTCCGGGAGTTCCGATGACCAGTGCATCATATTTTTTCCAGCATTCTTTTTGGAAGCTCAGCATATCAATCAGATCTTCTCGGTTTGTATTCCAGGAAAGGGCTAAAGCTTGGGTAATTCTTTTTATATTGGAATGGGCCTCTTCTCCGATAGTTCTGAATTTTTCATGAAAAGCATCTATATCGGCGTAGGATATATTTGTAGGGATAATTCCGTCGATTTCGATTTCAAGAGATTTTAATTTTTGAGTGAGATCTTCAAGACGATAGACAATTTCATGAGAAAAAAGGGTCAGTTGATGGCGCAGGGGTTCGGTATTGGCTTCCGGGCGCAATCTTTTTAAGACCTCGTCATCCATGAGGAGTAACACATCGTAAAAAACAAGATGATTGAGTCCCACTAATAGGGGGAGGAGATCGAGGTCCCCCTCTTTAGATTTTTTTATGAGGTATATGAATACATTTGCCGATAAATTCTGTCCCACCTTTTCTAAAAGATTCCGGTCTTTCAGCAGTGTGATGAAAGTCAATAATTTTTCTTTTGAGAATCGTACTTCCTCATTATCCAGGATATGAATTGCATCAGAAAATCGGTCCGGAGGAATTTTTTTAAGAATTTTCGGTATTTCATCCACATTGCAACTATCCAACAATTGTTTCAGTTGATCAGACTCTGCAATTTCGGGATCGAAATGCGACATATCGGCTCTCCTCATCATCAATTTTTCCTGATTTATACCCAAAAAGCCTCTCCAAGTAAATAGTTTTCGTAAAAGGAGCTTCCCTGCCCATATTTTTTTAGGAATAATAGAGAGTTTAGATGACAAGAAACCTTACCGAATACTAGTATCGATTGCAGAGCCTTCAATCCGGAGTGAGTATCATGGTCCTGTTAAGAAGTTTGAGAAAACAAATCAATAAATTCATCACTCCCGAAATGGAAGCTCTTTCTGATGACCACATTAATTTTTATCCGGGCCAACAAAAAACGCCCTCTGTGCAGTCACCGACTAAATCTATTCCTCAGGTAATCAATCCTGTCGAGCCGGCTGAAAAAAGGTATTCTCATGGATTGGAGGCAATTTATGCTTTGGAAACAATTGATGTGCGAACAATTAAACCGCTCGGATCTACGCAGGACGCGGAGTCCGAAAAAGAGCCGGAAATCGCCCCTTTATATACACTTCCCGTTATTTCGGAAAAAGAGCTCCCTTTAGAAGATAAATTCCGGTCCGAAATAGAACCTTTGCACCTCAATGAACCGTTGTATTTATTTGATTTTTCTAAGGAATGCCTC
The DNA here is from genome assembly GCA_013288845.1 of Chlamydiota bacterium. Taxonomy (GTDB): domain Bacteria; phylum Chlamydiota; class Chlamydiia; order Chlamydiales; family Criblamydiaceae; genus JABDBB01. The sequence continues at coordinate 4,491 of JABDBB010000050.1, forward strand.
CGCTCTCTCTATAGTATGAATATTTTGTTGTTAAAAGACCTCGGACAAATCACCTATCCCCGTCTTCTTGCTAAGGGAATCCATGAAAAGTATGCGGAAGAGATTATCAATAAAGTTCCGGATGAAAAAAAAGCTACGGATCGCACCCGTTCTGTCGACTTCGGTTCTTGGATTCGCAGTCTTATTCCGGAAAAAGATCAAGCCTCTTTTTATCTTTTGTTAAAAAAATACGAACTTGCGCATTTGTTTAAGATAAGTTCTATGGTGAATATAGAAATTAAACGGATGAACAGTCAGGATATTCCGCGTCTGATAAACGATGCAATCTTGGGATTACATACCGGTGAGAAAAAAGAACTTACAAACAGCAATATCCGATTGATAGCGGAGACATTTATTATTCCTTGGATGAGAGGTCGATTAGGTGTTGCAACCCGTTATGAAATCATGGATAGGTTGGAGCAGATCGGTATAAATCCTTATGAATTCCACAAAATGATACGATTTATCACGGAAACTTATGCAAAAAATTCTTTTCTTTTTAGAGGATTCATTCCCGAAATTGGGGAAGGGCTCTATTGTGTATCCCGGCATGTTTATGACGAGTTCATTGCGGTAGAAAAAGCCGGTGCTGAATATTTCTACTCTCCCGGTGTTGCGTATTATTTAGATGAGTTGATTGACCGTCTCTCTCGTGAATCAGCAAAAAAATGGAAAATTTTCTCTCCTGAATTTATAGAAAAAGTACTTCGAACGAGTAAAAAATTTAGTCTTCAAAAAAATAGTGATCATCAAATCATTGTTCGATTTCGATAAATCTCTTGAAAATAATAGTGATTCCCGGATAGAATGTTGTTTCAATTTATGAGACGGTATTTGCCGGGGACCTCATGAGATAAGATAATTCGAACCAGGTCAGGACAGGAATGTAGCAGCCTTAAGGATTTTAATTTTATGTCTTGGGATAATCTCCGGCTTTTTATTCCCACAGCATTTTTTTGTGCTTCATTTCTTCAGGTCTTTGCGTCTCGGGAACCGGTATAAAGAGCGGACGTCTTTTTCCCAGGATAATAATATGACTGACTCCCCTTTCATCGTATAAAAATTTAGAGCATTTTTCTAAAAAAAGCATGAGTCCTCTATTTCTTTCCAATAACCTGACGGGATATTTTGTAAGAGGAGTGATCAAAGACCAAAAAAAGGCTCCGGGTCGGGAGCTATTGATTTTATACCATACTTTGCCGAAGGAAAAACGCTTTTCTAACGCTTGTTTTCTGTATGCCGGATTTTGTTCCCCTTTAACAAATTTTTCAGGAGCTTTAAAAAAATTGAGAAATTTGATCAAAAGAAAGTGATGACTCTCTACCGCATCGAGAATATCGAATTCTGTAGAGACGAGACCGATAAATTTTTGCAGAGCATTTTCCGATTCGATATCTATAGAGGTAGAGAGGACAACAAATCCGTCACTTTTGACGATACGCGCTATTTCCGACATAAACAACCGGTATTCTTTGCTATCTATGTGTGCAATTAAATCGGCGGCCACAACAAGATCATAATGATCATCCGGCAATAGGGACCGGGGAATGTAGTCACGAATAAGGGTGATCGATTCGCATCCTTTTATTCTAAAATTTTTCAGTGCGTTTTCCGAAACATCGACTCCGGTGACCCGATTGTTTCCCTGCACCAACATCCTTGTCAAGGTTCCGTTCCCGCAACCCAAATCCACAATTTCTTTATCGGATAAATCCAATCGATTTTTTATCAAATCCACAATTCTTTTTATCCGTTCTTTGCCGTAACCGGTGTGATTCGGATCAAATTTTTCGGGATTTTTTAACCATAGAGTATCAAAATGTGCCTGTGAGAAAATTTTTTTGTCTGCGATCTGTTCTTTTGCTCCGATTTTTCCGGATTCCTGAAATTGGGAGACAAGAGACAAACGATTATTTTCCGACATAAGGCTCACTTTTTAGGATTTTGCTATGATTGGTGACTATTATGAAGCTTATAGAACATTCTTTTTAAAAACAAAAAATATCATCCCCTTTGTTTGCCTTGATTTTCACGAATCGCCGGAATATACTATCGATTTTAAAAGATCGGAGAAAGGGTGCATTCTATGGAAAGACATTTTTGTGCGACAGTGTATATTATAGAAGAAAACAAAGTTCTCCTGATTTTTCATAGGAAACTGCAAAAATGGCTTCCGCCGGGAGGACATCTGGATCCTAACGAAACACCTCCTGACGGGGCAAAACGGGAAGTGAGAGAAGAGACCGGATTGGAGGTTGATTTTTTTTCACACGAAAATATTTCTATTCAAGATGTGAATGCAACGAGTTTCGAGAGACCTTTTATGTGCCTTTTGGAAAATATTCCTGCTTATGGAAATCAACCGGCGCATCAGCACATGGATTTCATTTATATCGCCCGTCCTATCGGAGGGACGATCTCTTATAACTCGAATGAAACGGAAGGGATCCGGTGGTTCACATACGAGGAAATTGAAAGAGAAATTTCTGAAAAATTGATCTATTCTGAAACAAAGCAATCGATTAAAAAAATATTCGAGCTATACAGAGCCGAGCCTACATTTTCATAACTAATTGATACACAGTAGTTTAGACACCGCTCTCGCGCCAGAATATTCGCAATATATTTTTCATCAATACCATGAATTTAGATTTCCACGGACCCTCTACTTCGAGATATCCCGTCTGTCCGAAACGTAACACGTCTCTATGGTCTTCGATGGAAACTTTAATGGTGTAGTAGGTATCCACCATTTTTAATTCTTTCGTCGTCGGATCTTCCGTAACGGCAAGATCACCGTGAAAGATAGAGGCGAGAGGAAATTGTTTAAGCACAGCGGTTCTTACAGGATTTACCGAAACCACTTTTCCCTTAAACAGATCATTATTTGAAGGAGTCCGAAAATAAACCGTTTCTCCTTCCCGGATAATAGTGGCATCTGTTTCCGGAATGAAGGCGATGACTTCCACTTTTTGGGGATCCGCAATTTTTCCCAACACCGTATCTTGAGCAAGGTTCATCCCCTCAAATAACTTATCGTCCCAAAGATAAATTTTACCGTCCAATTGTGATCGGATATCAAATTCTTTCTGTTTATTTTGCAAACCTAACAGTTTTTCATTATTGGATGCCAATTCCGCTTTTTTCTCAGGTAAATACGATCGATCCGGATCAGAAAAACTGATCAGATATATTTGTTTTTCCAAGATTTGCTTTTCAAAATCTAACTTTCCGATTTCGTGATTTAACTGAGGTGAGTCCAACTCTATAATAGGCTCTCCCTTTTTTATATCCTGTCCTCTTTCAATATGAATTTTTTTGACAACAGCATTTGCCGGGACATAAATCAATTGCTGCTCAATAGGAGCTGTAATTGCAGAAAATTTTACCTGATGAGGAAGAGGTAAAACAAACCATCCCAATAAAGCCAAGGCTATAGTGAGTGTGACCATCATTCGCGGATTTGCTGTTAAATGTTGTTTCATACCTGCAATCACCTTAATTTCGCTGGAAATCGGCCAAATCATAAATATGGCAATTTCTAAAAGAAAAAGAAATACACCCAAAGCCTTTGTAAATTTATAATACACAAAAAGGGCAATCGCTGTATAAAGAAATACTCTATATATCCAAGTATAAATAGTGTAGGCCATCATGCCTACCAGCCGATTTGTTGTGAGGCGCTCTTCCGGGCACGGCACATTTATTCCCAATAACCATTCGCGCAACTTCCATCTTGTCAGATTAAAAGCTCTTTGTTGCAGATTGTCTACTCCCCATATATCACCTAATATATAGTATCCGTCAAATCGAACGGCCGGATTCAGGTTAATGATCAGAGTGGATATCCAGGTAACAGAAGCAATGACAAAGAAGACGCTTTGTGCCACACCTTTATCGGAATAATACCAGCCGATTGTACAAAGTCCTGCTATAATTAATTCGGCGATGATTCCCGCTGCTGAAATACGAAGCCGTTGATTTCTATTCTTGAGTTTCCATCCGTCAGTGACATCGGTATATAAAACAGGCCAAAGAACAATAAGGGCAATTCCCATGGAGGGGACATAGACTCCGTAATTTTTTGCTGTATAAGCATGAGAAAATTCATGAATGATCTTTACGCAGCTGATCGCTAATGCATAGATGACGATCCCTTCAGGGGTAAAGAAGTAGGTAAAGGTATTAATAAACTCGCCGAACCGGGTAAACAGGAAGACAATTCCGATGAATCCGGTGATGAAAAAAATGGTAAGGGCCGGGGGAGATCCGAGAAATCGAACATATTTCACGGTCTTTTCCAAAAAAGAGTTAGGATTAATGAGGGGGATTCTTATGTATAGATAATTGTATATGATCCACATAAAGAGATTTATATTTTTCTTGTCATGCAATCTGCTATAATAGTCGGGAGATTTGATGACGGCAAGAAGATCATGGCGAAAAGCATCCATGAAAAAAAATTTCACCTCTTCTTTCGTCACTTTCAGAGTGGTTTGTGAGGCAATGAGTTCGTACAGTTGATTTGGGGTCATTCCGGGTTTTAAGTATCTGAAAATTAAAGACTCACCCCAAGTAATTTTATAATATTTGGCTTTCACCGGATCATATAAATTGAAAGTGGGAGATCCGTCAACTTCATTCGGACCTTCGAATATTTCGAGATCTTTTCTAAATGCCGGCAACGGCTTATCATCTTCAATTAATTCAGCCATCGATGTGCCTATTTTGCAAAATTAAAAATAATTTTTACTTATTTAACACATTACATAATTTTGAATTAATGTAAAAACGATAAATTTCTCTTATTTTTTCCAAAGACTTTTGTTATAAAAATATGGTAAAAAAGGGACTCGTATTGCTATTCGGACTATTTTTTTTTGATTATCCTTTTTTTTATTCCATCTGCTAAAAGAAAATAAGTAAAATATTTTTTAATTTTTTTTTGCAAATATCCGTTAAGTCAGGTATGACTAAATTCATGCGAAATAGGCTCATTTTATAGCTGCCTAAATTTGAGATCTTTCTTTAATTTATAGGATCTCACCGGAAGATAATTAATCATGAGGGATATTTAAATGAAATCCAAGTTTACATCCACAATGACACTTGCGACGATGTTAACATTAACACTCTTCGGGTGCAGCAGACCAAAAAATCAAACTGACTGGTGCAATTTACGGAATAAAAATAACAACAGCGATATGCAATGCCTATATTCGCGTTCATGTATTCCCACTCATCCTCTCGATCTCGATGAAATTATCGGAATTGCACTGGATCGAAACTTAAGCCTATTGGTAAAGCAACATGAGTATTGTATCCAGAAAGAGGTGGTCACGCGCGAAAAATTTAATATGATACCCAAAATCATCGTAAACTGGGAAAATTCCGGACGTACTGAAAATACAGCCTCCTTTTCAGAATCTCTTCAACCCGGCGTTCCTCCGGCCCCTTTGAGCATTTCTTCCGAACAGAATATTATGCGATGGGATGCGGGAGCTGTTTGGAATTTGGTCGACTTCGGAGTTTCTTACTTCCGTTCAAGACAAGAGTGCAACAAAGTATTGATTGCGCAACTCGAATACGAAAGGCTGCGTCAGAATATGGTTGTCGATGTGACAAAGCAATTCTGGAAAGCTTCGGTATCCAAAAGCGCTCTGCGTCGCTCTATAGAAATTGTAGATAAAGCCCTGGAACAACAAAGTACGATCCAAAGACAAATCGAAGCCAAAATCGTTTCTGAAATTCAAGGTCTTAGAAATGAAAATCAGCTGATCAATATCAGAGGCCAGCTTCAGGCTTATGCCGCTCAATATCACAATGCAATGTCTGAACTTTCTTTGCTTATGGGAATTCCGTCTCATCAGGATTTTGAAATTGCCGATATTCTTTGTATGGGAGTAGAGGTGAATCTATGCGATGTGAGAACTTTGGAAGCGTATGCTTTGGTCAACAGACCCGAACTTTTTTCTTCAGACGTGGAAGAGCAAATACGCATTGATGAGGCGAGAACTGCCATTGTACAGATGATGCCGGGAATCGAGTTATTCGGCGGACCTTATCATGACAGCAACAGATTCCTTCTCCACAACAACTGGCTTGCAGCCGGTGTACGTGCTACATGGAATCTCCTGAACATTCCGGCATATTATAAAGAGAAAGAAATAGCCTGCATGAGAAAAAATCTGGTAAAAAGTAACCGTCTTGCCCTTGCAGCGGGTGTCATCTCACAGGTGCACCTCTCCTACCTTTTATTTTATGATAATCTGGAAGCATACTCTATTGCTAAAGAATTATCTTCGGTAAATAAAAGATTGCTGGAAGCTGCCCGCCATGAACAAAAGCAGGGAAAACTTCATGAAGCGGATATTTTAAAATATGAATCGGAATCTCTGTTTTCTGAAATTGATGCTAATACAAAATATGCAGAACTACAGAATTCCTTGGAGCAGTTGAACAGTGCCATAGGTCTTCCGCGCTATTTTAGAACAGATGTATCGTTTGCATCACTAAAATGTAATACGGCAATGTTCAATAACGATGAATGTTATGAAGATATGTGCGACAGATCATTTTCGTACTAACAAGGAAAAAAATGAAGAAACTTTTTATTGTCCTTTCTTTTTGTTCCGTCATTCAGCTTGCTGAAAGCAAAAATGACACCTATCGGGATGATACTGACGAATCCGGTTATTACGATGCCGGAATGTATAATGAAAATGAGTACGGAGAAGAAGGGGAGTCGACGGATAATCCCGGTGGTGATAAGCCGGAACTGTACCAGTTAATTCTCGATCCGCTTTATAGAACAAAATTATCGGCAAAACTTCTTTCTCCCGTAAAAACCATCTATAAAAGAATGGGTGATAATTTCAAACAAGGTGAAATTCTCATTCAAATGAATGACGCTGTCTATCAAAGCAATCTTCTGAAAGCCCGGGCTGAATATTCCCGTGCAAAAACAGAATTAGAGGGAAAACAACAATTATTTCATGACAATGTAGCCTCTCTGTTTGAACTTAAAGAGGCTGAAGCAAATGTGGCTACCGCACAAGCGGATGTGACCACTGCAGAGTCAGATGTAGAATTTTCAAAAATTATTGGTCCTTACGACGGAAAAGTTGTTTCTGTCGATATAGAAGAAAATGAACTGCCTCAAGTAGGTACACAGCTCACTGAAGTGGTGTATGACAAAATACTTTTAGCAAGATTACTTGTTCCTTCCTCTTTAATGCGTCACATGCAAATCGGCGACTCCTTTACTATTCATATTCGGGAAAACGGCAAAGTCA
>JABDBB010000051.1 GCA_013288845.1 Chlamydiota bacterium
AAACGCACACGATAAATGATCTGAATCAGATCACCTACGACGGAATCAATTCCTACGAATATGATCTCAACGGGAATCTGACTAAAATCTCAGGTGCAAAAAATTTAACATTTTTATATGACGCATTTGATCGTCTTATAGAAGTCATCAATGAAACCGCCACTTACCGATATGCTTATGACGCCAATAACAGACGCGTTTCTAAATCGAAAGAGTCCTCCGAAAATTCTATAAAAAAATATCTCTACCAAGGCCCTAAAGAAATCGGGGAAGTCAACCAAAACGGAGAAATACGGGAACTTCGTATCTTAGGGAAAGGGCGGGGAGCCGAAATCGGCGCTGCCGTCGCTCTGGAAATACGAAACAAAATTTACATCCCTATTCATGATCAGGCAGGAAATGTCGTCACCGTCATCTCCGGAAAAACAGGCGATCCTGTAGAAATTTATCGATACAGCTCTTTTGGTGAAGAAACTATCTATAAAAATTCCGGTAGAGAAATTAAACATCCGGTCAATCCATGGAGATTTTCAAGTAAACGTTATGATCCGGAAACAGGATTCCTCTACTTCGGATCCCGATACTATGCACCGGATCTCGGAAAGTGGACCTCTGCCGATCCTCTTGGAGAACGAGACGGCCCCAATGTTTATGCGTATGTCAAAAATAACCCCCTCACTTTCTTTGACGCCTACGGATTATCGCGTGAAAAAGGGGCCTCTGCTTGGATGAGAAAATGTGCATTGCCGTTAGTTATCGGATGCATGGCCGCTCGATTTATCGCTTCAGGTCTTCCCGGCGCAGGCGTCGAAGCTTTTGCCACCCATGCAATGCCACCATCTATCGCAAGGCATGGTATGGAAAGTTTGGGCCTTCTAATGCAGGGTAAAGATTTTGCACATGAGCAGACAACCTGGGACACACCTACTCATAAAATATCTGTGGGGGAGGGATATCTTGATTCCGGTATCAGATCAATAACTGTAACCGGAATAATGTGTTCTATTAAAGAGACTGAGTATATGGCATATTCTGTTTCTAAACATTCCCGTAATACAAAGGTAACAGGTGTTTGTCATGCTTCAGGAGGATTATTTACGGATGGTGCAGTAACTATACCTTCAAAATGGGGTATGGTAACCCAAGCCGTTCATAATTTGGCAAATGTAATTACAGAGGAGTATGATAGTGCAAGATTAGAATCTGAAAATCCTAAGATTTTTCTCCATGCACACAGCAGAGGAGCTATTGAAGCAAATATTGCTGCGAATTTACTTCCTTCGAACATCAGAGAAAGTCTCTATATAAATACCTATGGGGGAGGAACTATAATGGAAGATAAAGGGTATGGATCGCTAAAAAATTACATGAATCCCTGGGATCCTATTATTTTATTCAATCCTTCGATATGGTATGGTTGCGCTAATGTGATTTGGACAGATCAGCCGATGAGTCTCAATCCTTTAGATAATCATTACATTAGTAGTCCGGGTTATCAAAAAGCTATTAAAAATGCAGTTACAGGGTATATCAATAAATATGGATTATAAATTGAACTTTTTATTATTACTTATGCTTCCTTTTACCAATATGTTTTTTACTGAAGGTCCCTATGATAGAATGAACGACCAAAAAGAAAAACTATATAAAGCTTATTTTGCCGATCAATTTAAAAAATATAATTTGACCCCATCTATGACGGGGAGTGGTAGTAATGGGAAACAATTTAAGCTCTTAAATATTGGATTTAATACAAAAAAATCTTTAAATATAGATGAGGCGAGAAGGTTGCTTCTTTTATCTGTTAAAGATTTATTGGATCGCATTGATCGAGATGACTATATTCACCCCTTTCTTATAGAAGTTCCTTTTCCTGCTAAAAGACTTGACTACGAGATTAATGTTGTAGGAATAAACGGCATGGTAGAATTTCCAAACGGTCCGACAAAAGACAATAAAATTTCTTATGTTCAATTAATGAATGGAATTATTTACTATATGGTATTTACAACTCTTGAGGCGGAAACCATAATATTACACAAAGAAACCTACGAGGAAGCTCTCGATATTATCGCTAAAGAAAATCAACATCACGAGAACAAATAGGCTCCACATTATTATAAGAACTCCTTCAATAATCGATGCGATGGGTTGTCAAACTAGCATAGCGGATAAGATTGTAAAAAAAGGGGCAGATTGTGTATTTGTCCTGAAAGGCAATCAACAATCATTAACAAACGAGGTTGAAAATTATTTCATACCGTGAAGATGAGCAGAATGCAGATACCGGAAATATAGCCGAAAATATGTCTTTAATCCGAAGAATAGCCCTTAATCTAATTAAACAAGAAAAAATACTAAATGTGGGGTAGAAATTAAAAGACAAGTAGCCGGGTGGAATAATAATTATCTGCTCAAAATAATAGGTGTTAAATCTTTTTCATGAAATTGCCCTGCTTGTTTTGATTGAAAAAATACGCTTTAACCTTTATTATTAAATTTTTCTACATAAGCAATACAAATTAAAGGGTCTTTTTATGAAAGCTCTTCTTTTGACTACTTGTCTTCTGTTAACAATTTTTATCGGATGCACCGGGAACAATATGAATCATCATTTTTCGGATACAGTTGTCATTTTATTAGGTCCCCCGGGATCAGGCAAAGGGACACAGGCAAAAAAAATCAGCAAAGAATTGCAAATCCCACACATCTCTACAGGAGATCTTTTCCGGGAAAATCTTGCAAACGGTACAGCCCTCGGCAATAAAGTAAAAACTTATATGGAATCGGGAAATCTTGTCCCGGATCAAATTGTCATCGATATGTTGGTCAATCGTGTGGCAGCCGATGATTGCAAAAACGGATATCTCCTTGACGGCTTTCCCCGCTCTATTGCTCAGGCCGAAGCTCTCGATAAAGTATTGGAAAATAAAAAAATTATTGCAATCAACTTAAACGTCTCCGATGACCTGCTCATCAAAAGAATTGTAGGGAGAACCTCATGTAAAAATTGCGGGGCTATCTTCAACGATCATTTCAATCCTCCGAAAAAAGAAAATATTTGCGATGTATGCGACGGTGAACTGATCCGACGTTCCGATGACAATATCGATGTAGTTCGTGAACGGTTAAAAGTATACCATTCTCAAACCGCCCCGTTGGAAAAGTTTTATGCCGATAAGGGCGTTCTGCGCAACATCAACGGAGACAGAGACCCGGAAGTCATTTTTCATGACATCATAAAGTCTTTATAGTGAATGGACAATATGGACAATATGGACAATATGGACAATATGGACAATATGGACAATATGGACAATATGGACAATATGGACAATATGGACAATATGGACAATATGGACCATAAAAAGAGTGTTTTATTATAGACTAATAAACAGGGCAAAACAATAATTTTGTCCATGCTGTCCATGCTGTCCATGCTGTCCATGCTGTCCATGCTGTCCATGCAAAAAAAAAGGCCTCTCCGCTTCGCCGGAGAGGCCTTATTAACTAGAACCTATAAGCCAAAATAAGACAAAAAACCGCCGGTTTTTTGTTTAGCAGCAAGTTCGCGATCATTCTTTTCTTTCATATATTCTATATAAATCTTCGAACATTTTATAAGAGCTTTAATTGCTTCGGGTTGAGTAAGAGTCTTCATATGCTGTAAGTCATCAGGAGAGCATTCCACAATATCTGTAGCCAACTGTTCATCCTTGGCATTCTTGTTAAAGAATGCAATCTTATATTCTGCAATTTTTTTCAATTCCGCTGTAGCGGCAGATATTTCCCCTTCAATTTCTTGCAGTTTTTGATACAATTCCTGTGTCTCAAGTTGCTCATCGTGTACTATGGCAGTGAGTTTGCTTGCTTCTTCATAATTATTTATAGTAACGTTTTTAAAGGGCTTGAAGTCCTCATTGATTTTATTCGCGAGGAGAGAAAGTTTTTCTTTTTGACTATTTGTTATCTCTTTATGCTCTCCTATTATTTTTTCAAAACTTGCAATTGAGACAGTTTCTTTTTGAGTAAGTTTATAAAATGTATGAACGGAACGCAGTTTTTTGCGGAAATTGCTTATGACAGAGGATAGTTCATTACGATTTTGCTCTTTTTCAGACTTTAAAGCAAAAGAACCTAAATATTTACACAGTTCAGAATAACTGTTTTCTAATGTGAAAAGTTGAAAATTTGGTGCGGAAAATTCCGGTTTAAATTCTGTAAATGAAATAGCATCGTTAAAAAGTTTATTTGCCATGGCAATGATTGCCACGTTTACGTTTACATCTACTAATGCATTCTTCTCGCTTAATACATGCAATTGTATTTCACTTGTCGGCAGAGCACTTGATATTGCATCTTGTAATGAAATAGGGGATTGTATTGTGACTGTCATAAAATTTTCTCCTTTAGAAATTTTTTTTTGAAAAAACCGAGTAAATACCCGGGCCTTTTGTTGTTGGTCTTTGGTCCCAAAAAATACTGTTTTTTTGGAACCACCTCTCATTTGACTTAATTTTTTCTAATAATTGAAATTTTAATGTGTTTGTATAGTCGCATACGGATGATTATCAGTAAATGTTTTTTTTATTATTGTTATAGAGAATAAAAAAAAAGTTTTCAATAAGTTTTTTGGACTAACTCTTATTCAAGTATGTCGAGTTTGGAATATTCTATAAAAATTTTGGCACACCGGAGAACAATCATGGGCGCACTGCTAAGAAACAGTATATTGCAGCGTTCTTCGAAGGAAATATCGCTATTCGATTTCCCAATTTTCATATCGGAGAAATTGTCCTGAATAATAAGTAGACGTTCATATTCAAGTCTTAGGAATAAGTTGTTAGCCTTATGAATTTTTTTGGAAAGTTTATCGAGTTTATCGTCGTATGCTTTTTCTGTGGAGACATACATTTTATGATATTTATGTATCACTCTTCTATGCAATTTTAGCTCTTCGTTATTATCTGACAAAAGAGCTTTTTGGAAGTGTTCCTCATTTTCAAGAAACAGCTTGTCCATTTCTTCGAGTTGTAGTTTCTTTGCTTCCCTGAGTTGATTGTTTTTTTTGTTTATTCTCAAATATTTTCTTTGAGCAACGCTGCCTCGTTTAGTGAGTTCCTGCAATTGATAGCGGACTTCTGTTGTTTTATCAAATTGTTTCAAAGTTCGGGAAAATTCTTTCGGATTCGCCTCTTCTTCCGATTTTAATGTGTAGGAACAAATGTATTTCGACAGCTCTCGAAAACTCCTCTCATATGTTAGAGTCTTAAAATCGGGAGGAGGAAGTTTTGGATCGAGCTCTTGAAAGATAGTGGTATCGAAAAGTTTATCTTTTAAAGAGATAATGGCTTTTTTAAAAGCAACGCTTTGTCCGGATTGTGACAGTTCTTTCTGTAGTGCTTGGTTGAAGGGAAAACGAAGATCTGAGAGATGCATAAAATATTTCCTTGTTGAAGTTTTTATCCATTCTCTCTCTATAAATTTTTTTTTACAAATATAATTTTTCGGAATTTTATTTTTGAATAGACTATAGGAATTTAATTTTAAATTATACTTCGTTAGTAATTAAAGATTGTGAAGTTTTTTTAGTATGTGTAATATAAAGTATTATGAATAAAATAATTGGTGGAGAATGAGTATATTCGATGTGAAGAACTTTCTTGGATTTATTTCCGGTCGTTCTTCTATAGGTCCGGCGGGAATGTCGAATACTATTCAGGACGAATCAGTCAGTGAGTTGTTCAAAGAGAAGGTGCTCTCTCCTGATGCTTCCGATATAAGAGATTCCTCGGAAGAGGAGGACGCCGGTTGGAATATGTGGGATGTTTGGACTTATGATACGGAAGACGCGACTCCTGACTTGGTAAACTCTCCGATAGCGAAAGCGCTTTTGGCTGTGGATTCAGTAAGAACGGTCATAAACACGACTCTTTTTGGAAACAAAGATTACACTCTTTTAAAAAAAGAAGAGATGGCACGACTGGATGCCCTCACTCATGACTGTCTTTTTTCCGAAACACTCGAATTAGTGATGCCCAAAATATCCAAATTCATTATTTCGGAACTCAAAAAAAAGGAATATAAAAATTATATCCTTCATGAAAAAGAGCGTGTCGTCTCTATCATAGATTTTATCATTTTTCGGGTAGTCGGAAATTTTGCCGAACATACAATCAAAAAATTGAATAATGAAAAGAAAATTATTCCGACAAATATTATTCCGGAACTATTGAAAGAATTAACCCAAATAGTCTTTAAAGATTTTTCGACAAAACTAACCCGTTATAATGAAATTGATGCGTTGCCTGCAACAACCGAACTTGCGTTGAGAGAGAAAAAAAAACAATTCCGAGAGCTATTTATCCCTTTAACCGAAAAATTGCTTGCAATCGGTTTTCCGAACGGAAAAAAAGATTTGGAAACCGAAGGAACCATATTAAAAATTCCGGTGAAAGTCGTGTCATCCGGTATATGGAATGCTCTTTCTCAAGAGGTGATTCCTGATCTTCTGACCGTCATTTTTCGTTTTACACAAAAACCCTCGCACCATACCGAACCGGATCTTGAAATATTGAACAAGCCCGGCGGTAGTTTGTTTTTAAAATTTTCAAAATTTGTAGGAAATTTAGGACAAGATGCAATACCCGATATTTTAAAAGCAACGTCCCCCGATATATCCGAAAGTCTGTTCAGGCTGTTGTTTAAAAATGAAGAGTATAAAAAAAATAGCGATTGGTTTGCCGAGATCCTGAAAGGCTTTTTTACCGGTACAGATTCCGCATCCCTCACTATTCTTTCTGAAATAGGAAAGATAGCCGGATTGAATATCGAATCTTTATGCATTCATGCATTTGCCTCTCTTTCCAAAGATATTCCGGATGTAGATAACCTTATTCCTTATGTGGGCAACAAACTTTTCGGTATATTTAATGATTTTTTTACGCCGACTAATAGAAGTCTTTTGGATACTGAAATAGAAAAATTCAAAGAAGAAAGAAAAAACGGATCTATCACGGAAAATGATTTTCGTAAAAAATGCTCCGTCCTTTTCACCCCCCTTGCCGAAAATATTTTGGAAGCGGCAGGTTTAAAAAATGAAAATGAAACATTCAACCTTTATGAACCTCTTTTACGGACTGTTTTACGGGAATTTTATACAGAAGGAAATGCGTTTCTTTCCGACACTGCAAAAGTAAAAGAACAAATGGCGGAAACTCTTTTTGATCCCGATCCCATTAATGCGACCGTAGATAAAGTAAAAGTATTAAAAGATCCGGAAGGTGAGCGTAAACGGGCAATAGAGAACTCAGGAACAAATACGGTTGTAGAGGATCTTTCAACTTCTTTAGGACTTGTCGGAGATGATCTCATCGATTTTTCTAAAAATTTTTCACTCACTAATGAAAAACTAATTATAAAAAGTATCGAAGATTCTATGTTCGAAGAGGAACCCTTTACGGATCCTGAAAGAGAGCAATGTGCTGCCGGCATCGGACTATTGATGAACTCTGAAAATCCGGGAATTACTGCGTTATGGAAATATTTACAGGCAACAACAAATTCTTTTCTTTTAAAATTATGTCTGCAAATTGTAGAAAATAATCCGGGGAATCCTCAAGAAGATGCGAAAGAAAATAAAAATATTGTGATCCCGAGTGTCATTTTTCATCGAATTTTTTGTATTGTCAATGAGTACTTAGCACCGATAAATAAAGAAATCGAAATTATTCATAAAGCCTCTCCGGAAGAAAATCTTTCCGTTGCGGAAAAAAAAGAACAAAGAAAAAAAATCTATAAATTATTCGAAAAACCGGTGGCGGAATTATTGAAAATAGGGGGAGAAGATATTGAAAGCATATTTCCTGTTCCGAATTTTCTTAAAAAATCTCTTAAAGAAAAATTAATAGATTTATTTCTTCCCGCCCTTTTTTATAAAGCTCATACACTGTTAAATGTATATACAGTGTCTGCTCCGGAAGCTGAAAAAATATTGGAACAAAATCTCGAAACGCAAGCGGGGAAAAAGATAGGCGACAGCATCACCGGATATATTCCGGATTTTATACCGTCTTTTATCAAAAAAAATTCATCTACTGTTGTGAAAGTAATGCAAACAACAGGGGAGAAATATCTGAAATTTTCCGATGAGAATAAAACGGCCGCAGTAAATATTTTGAATAAAAATATTCAATTGATTGCTGACGATAAAGCGAATTCCGGTGTTGTGAAAGAAATCGGAAATATCTCCCGAGGAGTGACTCTGAAAGTTCTTTCAGGTTTAACAAATTATATCAAAAAAAATGAAACTGAGCAAGAAAAACTTCTTTTGGATACCGGCATAGGGGTAATTCAAATTGTATCGGACTATATTCATACACTTACTACATTGTCAGAGCATTTAAAAGGAATAGAGGTGTATGTAATCCCGCATAAAACGGTTCTGGAATGGTTTCAGAAAAAAGGACAACTTCATTCTGCACTGAAAAAAGATTTAGATCCGAATGCCACACCAAAAGAGAAAGAAGAACAAAGATTTAATGAACTGTTTCTCCCCCTGACAGAACATCTTTTGGCCTGCTCCGGCATAAATAAAGAGAAAGATATTCTTTTAGATAAAACAACCTTTGCAAAATTCCTAATGCAGGGATCCGAAGTGTATAAAAGACCGGAAGAGATCAACGAATTGGTATTCAAGATGATCAATGCGTGTTGTGACGGAGTCGATAACTTTGCGAAAGAATTAGAACACGAACCGCCTATGGAAGAGAGTTCTAATGAACAACAAAAAAACTTAAATATTGTTCTTGGTAAATTAGTTTTATCAATAGTCGATTTAATCCCTGAATTTTGGCTTCGATCTATACTCAAATTAGAAAAAATTAAAACGATGTCAGTAGAATCTTTAGGACTTTTTGTTCGTAAAAAAATTGATGAAAAAACTATCAACCAATATATAGGAACTATTTTTTCCGACTTCTGTCTCGAAAATTCCAATCTCAATAAATTAACGCCGAAACAACTGAAGAGACATTATAAAAAAAGGGAATTGCTACTCATACATAAATTAACAGATGTGGGTAGTCGACGTTTACAAGATACCTTTAAAAGCTTTCTAAAAGAAAAATGGGTGAATCTGCAGGATACTCTGGATGAAAAATGTGAGGGTATCGGAACAGCCGCTACTGCTATAAAAAAATTCCTGGATAAAATTTTTAGATTTATATTTTTTGTTGTTTTAAAACCGGTCATCAAGATCATGGTGTTTACCGTAGCCTGGTTTTTTGTGAAGCTGATCATCGCGAAAAAATCTAAAGAAGCAATAAAAAATCTTCATATGCCTATTCAGGAGAATTTGTTGTTCAATATCGCCGACGCCTGGATGAAAAAAATGCCGGAACAAACGAATCTTGAAAAATATAATCTGAGGACAAAGTCTGAGGAAGAGGCAGCTCAAGCTGCAAAATCAGAAAGTGAAATAGCAGAACCGGAGCCGGTATTACCGGAACCGGCTGAACCGGCACCTGAAGAGATTCCTATTGAAAAACCGGAACCCGCACAACCGGAACCCGAAATTGTCAAACCGGCACCGGAACCGGCAATTGTGAAAAAAAAAACTCTATCCCCGGCTAAATCCCCCGGGAAAATGAAGAGTCCGGCGGATCCGGCCTTATGGTCAAGAATACTAAACTTCATGATTCCCAATTAAGTACGGCAATTCGGATTTAGACTTTTTTTATATATTGTACGGTTATAAAATCTCCGGTATATTTATGCCACACTCAATCCTGAATAACATTTATGGCACATGTCCGAACAAAATAAAAAATTTAAAATTGTCACTCTGGGTTGCCGCACAAACCAGTATGAATCCCAAGCTTATCAAAATCAATTAGAACAAATGGGATATGTAAAAGCGGCAGAAAATGAAGAGGCAGAACTTTGCATCGTAAATACCTGCACCGTCACGGAATCTGCCGACTCCTCCGGAAAATACCAAATCCGAAATTTAATCAAAAATAATCCGAATACAAAACTTGTCGTCACCGGATGTTCTGCCGATCGTATTCCGGAATTTTATACCTCTTTAGAAGGGGTCAGTGATGTTGTTCCCAATAAAGAAAAACATCTTCTTCTAAAAAAAATATTTGTCGATAAAGAACTTCCCGAATTCAATATCCGCCGATTCGATTCTCATACCAGAGCCTTTGTAAAAGTTCAGGACGGATGCAATTCTTTTTGCTCTTATTGCATCATTCCCTATGTAAGAGGCAGATCTCGATCAAGAACGACTCCTGAAATACTCGAAGAGGTCAAAACTTTATTGTCTGAGGGTTATAAAGAAATTGTCCTCACAGGAATCAATATCGGAGATTTTGACGGAAATATTCCCGCCGAAGAAAAGCCGGAAAAACTTGCCGACCTTGTAAGAGCTGTCGATAAAATACCGGGCATTGAAAGGTTGCGGGTCTCTTCAATTGATCCTGATGAAGTCGATGATGATCTTCTGGACGCCATTATCAATGGAAAACATACCTGTCAGTCTATGCATATAGTCCTGCAATCCGGATCGAATGTCATTTTAAAAAGAATGAACAGAAAATATACAAGACAGATTTTTTTCGACACCATTGACCGGCTGAAAAAAGCCTCTCCCGATTTTAGTTTTACTACAGATGTAATTGTCGGATTTCCCGGAGAAACAGAAACAGATCACCGGAATACCCTGGATGCTATGCGGGAAGTAAAATTTGCAAAAGTTCATATGTTCCCTTTCAGTCCGCGACCTCGCACAAAGGCGGCAGAGATGCCCGATAAAGTACCGGCTGACATCATTGCGAGAAGAAAACAAGAGGTTATTCGTTTATCCGAACAAATTGCGTACGAACTGAGAGGGCAGTATATAGGGAAAAGAATGAAAATTCTGACCGAAGGGGATGATCTTTCACATCCGGGAGAAATGCATGGGCATACCGATAATTTTTTACAGGTACGCGTTTTGCAACCGGGAATAAAATCTAACGAAATAATTGAAGTAGACCTCTTGGAAAATAGTCCTGACGGTCTTATCGGAAAACCTGTGCAATATTGCACCTCTACATGCGGTTGTAAATGATATGAAAATTTCAATCTCGGAACGTTTTCGTCCTTTTACCGGTACACCCGGAACTCCTTGCCTATTGCCCGGAACAGATCTGATATTCACAATATTTCCTGCAAAAATAATCATAAATAAAATCGGAAAAGACTCCGCCGCAAACATTTGTACATTGGACAATAATGTACAAGGTCCGGTGAAAAATTTTCTTGTCTTTGTCGATTTTGAATCGGGGGATATT